>JBLHLB010000061.1:0-15581 GCA_047618505.1 Planctomycetota bacterium | reverse complement strand
TACCGGAGCTTGGCAGAGCCGACAAGGCAACTGTCGACTATCTCATCGACGCATCCCCGTTCGAGGCCCGCGTCGGGAAAGCCGCCGATGGCCAAGAACTTATCCTCGACAACGGTCTGGTTCGCCGGACCTGGAGGGTTGCGCCGAATGGAGCATGTATCGGATACGACAACCTGATGAACGGGCAGGCTATGCTGCGCGCAGTTCGGCCCGAAGCACGTGTCACCATTGACGGGGTGGCCTATGACGTGGGCGGGCTTACCGGTCAGCCGAACCACGCTTTCCTGAAACCGGAGTGGATTGCCGGGATGGAAGCTGACATCCGTGCCATGCGACTAGTGGGCGTAGAGTTCGGCGAACCTGTCGAGCGTCTTGCCTGGGGCCGGCGGCGGCATTCTGCTCCGGGCGCCACTTGGCCTCCGGAAGGCGTGTCTCTACGCATGGACTACGCGATGCCGCCCCTGGACGATAGCCAGGTTGAGGCGATGCTCATTAGCGGAGTCGCAGCAGACACCACGGGCAGAATGAATGAGGGGGCACTAGGCTACGCACCGCCGAGCGAGCTCGGTCGCGCGACGCTGCTCGAGGACGAGTTCGAGTCGCTCGACGCCTGGGAGATCCACACGTCCGATACCCACGAGCGCAGCACCTTCATGAATGAAGGCAAGCCTGGGGAGATTTACACCTACGCGAACACCGCCACCTTCGCTGAGCGCAAGTTGCCTGGAGGCACACGATCCGTCGAAGCGACCATCGATGTTGGCACAGACCAGAGCGCAAGCTGGGGACCGGGCATCGCGCTAGTCTTTGAGAAGCGCGTCATCAAATTTAACATTCGCCCAAATGGCGATCAAAACGGCAACAAGCCGCTGCTGGGCCTATGGGACGGGCGCACCGAGCACTCCAACCTCGGTGGGCAGAGTCCGCTGGACACGACCAAGCCTTGGACGCTGCGCCTGCGGATCACCGGCAACGTGGTCTTCTGCGACGCGAAGTCTGAGGGTGGCGAATGGGGCAACTACGGCCAAACCGCACTGCAGGATGCTGGCGATCCCCGCGCTGTGCGCGTAGGAAAGATGGACGTGCGAGGCGCCGGTGGCGACTTTGGTGAACCTGGTGAAATGGTGCGCTTGACAGTTCGCCGGTTCGCGGCCTACAGCGGTGTCGACACCGAGAGCCTTGCCGCCCTGGACACACAGATGGCCGAGTCACGCCAGGTGCGCGTCAGCGTCCACTACGAGCTGTACGATGGCATCCCGGTCATGAGCAAGTGGCTAACCATCCACAACGACTCGGGTCGCGAGATCACCATTGATCGGTTCACAGGCGAAGAGTTAGCGCTGGTCGAGCACTCCAACTGGGTCGAATCCCGCCAGGGAGCCGTCATCCCGCCGCCCGACTACCTGCACGTCGAGACGGATTTTGCCTTCGGTGGCTTCCATCACAAGAACGCGAACCGTCACGCGGTGCATTGGCGCCCGGACACTCTGTATACGTCGCAGGTGAACTGGGCCCGAAAAACCCCGTGCCTGCTGGTGTGTGAACCAACCTACGGCCCCGCACAACGTGTTGCGCCAGGCGAGGCGTTCGAGGGATTCCGCGTATTCGAACTGGCCTATGACAGCACGGATCGCGACCGCCGCGGCCTTGCGCTCAAGCAGATGTACCGCACAGTTGCCCCGTGGGTCACGGAAAATCCCATCACCCATCACCTGCTGACGAACAGTGCAGAGCGGGTGCTTGCCGCCATTGATGAGGCCTTGGACGTTGGCTTCGAAGCGATCATCCTCAGCTTTGGGAGCGGTTTCAACATGGAGAACCGCGACCCCGTGTTTCTGGGCAAATGGAAAGAAGTCGCCAACTACGCTGAAGAGAAGGGGATCGAGCTTGGGTGTTATTCGCTGTTCTCTTCCCGCGGCGTAGGGGGCGACAACATGATCGTCTCACCAGAGGGCGAACGCCCGACGCACGGCCAGTGCCCGGCGGTCACCTCGACATGGGGCCAGCAGTGGCTCCGGACCATCAAGGAGTTCTACGCCGTTACTGGTTTCGATCAGTTCGAGAACGACGGGCCCTATCCCGGTGATGTTGACACCACCCCGCGTCCGCCTCTGCAGGCTGGCGTCCAGGATTCACGTTGGACGCAGTGGCGCATGACGTCAGGCCTCTACCGAGAGCTTCGCGAAGCCGGGGTCTACATCAACGCGCCCGACTACTACTACCTAAGCGGCTCCAACAAGTGCGGGATGGGCTACCGCGAGGTGAACTGGTCGCTCCCCCGTGAGCATCAGGTGATTCACACCCGTCAGAACATCTACGACGGATCATGGACAAAGACGCCGAGCATGGGCTGGATGTTCGTCCCTCTCTCGCAGTACCACGGAGGCGGCGCGGCCGCGACGATCGAGCCGCTATCACAGCACCTCGCTCATTACGAACGCATGCTGCAGTCCAACCTGGGCATGGGTGTTCAGGCCCATTATCGTGGACCACGTTTGTTCGACACAGATGTGACTCGCGGCATGGTGAAGTCCGTTGTGGATTGGTTCAAGACCTACCGCGACATCCTAGAGTCGGATTTCATCCACGGTCGCCGCGCCGATGGGCGCGACTTAGACTGGATCTTGCACGTCAACCCGCGGCTCAGTGACAAGGGCATGCTCTGTGTCTACAACCCACTGGATCAAGACGTGACTCGCACCCTACGCGTGGACCTCTACTACACGGGCCTCACGGACATAGTGCACGTAAGCGCGAGTGGCAATGAAGCATCCGTGCACAAGCTTGATCGAGACTACGGCGTAGAACTTCAAGTCACTGTCCCCGCTGGCGGAATGAGCTGGTATGTGATTCGCGCAGACTAGGGGACGCAGACTTGGGATGCTGACAGCTGAGTTGCCTTCGTGCACGTGAAGCTCGTGCTGGCATCCACAGCCCTCATCAAAAGAAGCCCGGAAGGGTCAGCCCACTGCTCGCGAACTGCGACGGCTGTAGTGTCCGGCTGTGGCAGCGTTGGCTTGCCCCAGCTGCCCTAGCCCGCCGGCGTGGTCCGTGTTGGGATGGACGGTCGCGGTGGCTGCCGTCAAGGGCCGCTGGTTGATTGCCTGTAGTTGAATGATTCTGTGTCCCGCCGGTGAGTGGTTGCAGCGTGATCCAAGGTAGGCGATTACAGCAGTCGTTAGGCTGGGCGGATCCAAGCAGCGAGTGACCTGCCCAACATGAAGGCTTGGCTCTGCGGTCTAGGGGACGGTGGCGCTATCGTGAAATACGTCGCTGACATCGTGAGGTGGGGGAGTCGTGAATGCCCAGGAGCTGCGATCTTGCGAACCCAGGCTTGCCCGGCTACTTTTGAACGCGATGGCTGACTAGGCCGAATACCACCTTGTGGGTAGTTACAGGCGATCGGCGCACCAATGGTGGGCGATTCTAATAGGATTGCTCAGCGCTCTTACACGTACGACGGAATCACAATAATCGTCTCCATGCCTCTTCCCGAACTCCTGCTCTCGTTGTTGTCTCCGATCCTCGCCTTCTTCCCGCTGCAGGAGGAAGAGCTTCTAGAGGGTCACTCCTTTCACGGCGAGGCCTTCAACGAAGGGCCGCGGCAGTCGGCCTATCTGATGGAGAACCCCGGGAACGTGCACTTCCCGGTCACCTCGGAGAAGCCCGCTGTGCAGGCTATGTTCGACCAGGGAGTCGGGCAGCTGCACGGGTTCTGGTACTTCGAGGCGGAGCGTTCATTCCGGCAGGTGGCGGCCTGGGATCCTGATTGCGCCATGGCTTACTGGGGGATGGCTGTCGCAAACTTTGAGAACGAGGATCGGGCGAAGGACTTCACGCTAGAGGCCTACGAGCGCCGGGGACACGTCACGAAGCGTGAGCGCATGTACATCGATGCGTGGGCGCGCTTCTACGGGATCGATGTGGAGGAGCCGAAGGTTGAGGACGAGGCCGCTCCCGAGGTTGTTGTCGTGGACGAGTCTCCAGTGGGAGAGACCGACAAACAGCCCGGCCCGACCGGCGGTCACGGCAGTGCCACCGGCCTTGGTGACGGCAACGGCACAGGCCAAGGTGACGGAGAAGGGAAGAAGCGACGCGAACAGGAAGCGGCTGAGGCTGCTAAACAGCAACCCGAGGCGACTGCAAAAGCCCCTGTTGAACAAGCGCAGGACCCAAAGAAAGATTCAGAGAAGAAGGCGGATGATCCTGCACGCATCAAGCGGCTCATCGTCGACCTCGAGGAGATTATACGGACCTATCCGGATGACATCGAAGCCAAGGCTTTCTTGGTTGTCCATTGCTGGTACGGCCGCTACTTCGGCGTCGAAATCTCAAGCAAGCAGGCCTTGCAGTCAATACTCGACGAGGTCTTCGCGGTGCAGCCGAACCACCCCGTGCACCATTACCGCATCCATCTGTGGGACAGGGAGGAGACCTCGGAGTACGTCGTCAACTCTGCGGTCGCGAGTGGACCGAGCTGGCCAACGGTTGCGCACATGTGGCACATGGGCGGGCACATCTTCGAGAACCTGGGGCGCCACCGTGACGCGGCCTGGCAGCAGGACGCCTCGGCCCGTATCGACCACGCGCACATGACGCGCGATTTCGTATTGCCGGATCAGATCCACAACTACGCGCACAACAACGAGTGGCTCGTGCGGAGCCTTTCGCACGTTGGTCGGGTGGGCGAAGCGCTCGATCTGGCCAGGAACATGATCGAGCTTCCTCGACACCCGAAGTGGAACCTGCCTTCGATGAGGGGCACGAGTTCCTTCTGGGGTAGGCAGCGGCTCGCGGGGGTGCTGGAGCTGTTCGAGCTCTGGGAGGAGCTGATCGCGACCACCGAAAGCGGGTACCTCTTGCCGGTTGACTATGGCGATGAGACGGACGAGGGCGACGACGGACGGATCGAGGATGCCGGGTACCTGGCCTACGCCCTTGGTCAGGCGCACACGTACCTCGGGCACGAGGACGAGCGCATGGTCCAGATAGCGAGGTTGCGAGACCTCGTGGATGAGGCGAAGCTTGCGCGCGCTCGACGCCTCGATGAGGCCGAGGAAGAGGCACTGAAGGACGATCAGAACGCGAAGAAGGCGCGCGAGGCGATGGACCGGGTGCTCGAACAGCACGCGCGGCCACTGGACGATCTACGCGACAAGATTGCGATCCTCGAATCACTGGCCGAGGTGCTTGCCACGGGTGAGGGTGAGGACGTCGAGGAGCATCTCAAGGCTCTTGCCTCTCACGGTTACGGCAAGTCCGCCCTAGCACGCCTACACGCTCGCGCCGAATCGTTTGCGAAGGCCGAGGAGCTGGCGCGCGCCGAGGTAGACGACCGCCCCGGTCAGGCCGAGGCCTATGCCACTCTCGCGCTTGTGCTCGATGCCGCCGGAAAGCGTGACCAGGCACTCGAGGTCTTCGCGGAGCTACACGCGATTTCCTCCGAGCTCGACCTCACTGTTCCGACCTTCGCACGCATGGCGCCCCTGGCTTCCGCCGCTGGCCATCCTACCGACTGGCGCATCCCGTTGGTCATCCCCGAAGACGTCGGATCGCGAGCCGATCTCTCGACTCTCGGTCCCCGTAGCTGGTCACCTCCGGCCGCCCCCGGCTGGACCGCCACCGACGCATTTGGAAGCGAGCACACCCTCGCGGACTCAAGTGGACGCCCCCGCATCCTCATCTTGTTCCTCGGCTTCGGTTGCTCCCACTGCGTCGAACAACTCCAAGCCTTTGGCCCCGCCGCCGCCGATTTCGCTGCCGCTGGTATCGACATGGTTGCGATTGGTGACGATCCCGCCGAAGACCTTTCGAAGTACGACCTAACGGAATACCCCTTCCCGATCCTTTCTGACTCCGACTACAAGGTCTTCCAGTCCTACCGTTGCTTCGATGATTTCGAGAGCGTCCCGCTCCACGGCACCTTCTTGATCGACGCAGATGACCGCATCCGCTGGCAAGACGTGAGCTTCGAGCCCTTCACAGACACCGAGTTCCTGCTCGGTGAGTCACGCAGACTGCTCGGGTTACCCTCGCACTGATCGCCTTTGGCGGCGTGAGGGGAAAACCTGAATTGAAGAGCCCAGTCGCTATCGACTGATCTCACCCTGTGTAAGTGAGTCAATGCGTTGCCTCCCCCGGGGGGGGGTGAAGCTGCAATCAGCGCGCGAATCGGCCCTGGTTCACAGTTCCAGTCCTCTACTTGTTCTTGCCCATGAAGCGCTGCCAATTCACGGGCACGTCATTCTGCTGTGGCGCACCGGGCGTGCTGCGACCATTCTTGACGAGCGCGGTCATCAGCAGGGTTAGCTCTCCGGCCACATCCGCGTGGGCGGCATAGAGATTCCGCGTCTCGCCCAAGTCTTCGCTCAAGTTGTAGAGCTGGGCCTCTTGCTCATCTTCGCCCTTGGTCCAGCCGCCGGAGCCCTTGCCGAAGATCAGCTTCCAGGGGCCGCGCCGGACGGCGAACAGTCCGCCCATCGATTGATTGATGGCATTCGGACGCAGCGCCTCTCTGGCACCGGCGAGCAGCGGAAGGATCGAGTAGCTATCCTCGCCTTCATCCTCCGCCAGTTCGTGCCCCGCGATCTCTGCACACGTGGCCATGATGTCCGCCTGCTGAACCAACCCGGCATTGATCGTGCCCGGTTCGACAACGCCGGGATAGCGCACAATGAAGGCTACGCGGTGCCCACCCTCCCAGACATCGGACTTGTAACCGCGTAGGGGACCGCTGGCGAAGTGGCCCTGCTTCTCCATTGCCGGCGCGCCGATGTAGGGTGCGCAGCCGTTGTCGCTTGTGAAGATCACGAGTGTGTTCTGCGCCTCCCCGCTGGCCTCGATAGCAGACAACACCTGCCCAACGATCGCGTCCGTCTCCATGACCAGATCGGCGTAGGTGTTGATGCCGCTCTTGCCCTTCCAGGCCTCGTTGGGGGACAGGGGCGTATGCGGCGCCGTGAGGGGCATGTAGAGAAAATAGGGTTCGTCTCGCTTGGACGCGCGCGAGATGAACTCGACCGCTCGTTCTCCCAGGGCGGGCAGGATGGGTTCGAGCTGCCAGCCCGGGAGGGCTGGACCTTGAACGCTGGCCTGGTGGTTCTTGAAGAGATCTGCGGGTAGGAATTCCGAGGGGAGACCGACAGTGCGGTCCTGATCGATGAAGCAGTAAGGCGGCCAGTTGGGTACGTCGGTGCCAAAGTACTCATCGAAGCCGCGCGCAATCGGACCGCCCGCGATCGGATGACTAAAGACTTCCTGCCAAGTGGCGCGCTGCGCAGCGCTTGCTGTCGCATCCTTCTTACCCTTCATGTGCGGGCGCTGCTCCGCGTCGATGGGCCAATCCCACCCCAGGTGCCACTTCCCAACGCAGGCCGTCCTATAACCCTCTTGCCTGAGCATGCCCGCGACCGTCAGGCGATCTTCAGCGATGAGCGGCCGCTCCCACAACCCGACGATGCCCTTCTGCAGACGAGTACGCCAGTGGTACCGGCCAGTCATCACGGTATAGCGAGAGGGCGAACAGACACCCGAGCTGGAATGCGCATCGGTGAAGCGCATGCCCTCGGTGGCGAGCCTATCTATGTGTGGCGTCGGGATCTTGCCACGCTCCGGGTTATAGCAAGACACATCCCCATAGCCGAGGTCATCAGCATAGATGAGAACGATGTTCGGCTCGTCGCTGGCGGAGAGCTGGCTGCCCAGATGAAGCGCAACGGCGGAGATCATGAGCACGATGGCGGCGTTCGGGCTTTGGCGCATGCGCCATACTCTACGAACTAGGGCACGAATCACCATGCTAGACGGTGGCTTGGTACTTCGGGCCTCACCATTGGAATGCAGGCAACTACATAGTGTCCACGCGACGACAGGAGGGCTGGGATAAGCAGGGCACTCAGGCGGCGAGCAGGGTGATTCGAGCGGCAGTGCGCGCCCATGGGCGTGGTCCTTCTGCGCGTCAAGTCCAGAGGTACGTATGGAGTTTCCCACTGGCCAAGGGCTGGGTCCCGCCAGGAAGTTTCCTCGGTTGGCACTCCTGGCCTCTGAAGACTCATACTCATTGCCATGCCCTGATTTTTGGAGCATAGGACCACCGCTCCTGTGTGCGTAGATGAGCCACTGGTGGCTCCGGTAGAGTTTCAAAAAGGCACCCCCAGGAGACTCGCGAACGGGCCTTAGGAAGCACACCTTGTGCTTTCGAGACTGCCCTGTTCCACTGGAATAGAGAGGCGCTCAACGCTGCCTTGCATGTAAGGCAATCCCAGGCGACCTCCAATGTTCCTGGGCCAACCAACGAATCCTTGGTGTCGGCTCATCGATAAATCACAATGCCGAACGTGAATAGTGGAAAGCACAGAACCAGTTGGGCTGGCGCGGAGTACTTAGGGTAATCATCGATGGCCGATCCCGATCCCGTTCCTAATCCTGGGCAGTTCTCCCAGCAAGTGCCACGGATCCTCGACGCGCTTGGCGCCGGAGAGCGTGAGGCTGCAGGTGAGCTTCTTCCGCTCGTGTACACGGAACTCCGGCGTTTGGCCGCGGCGCGCCTGGCACGGCTCGCGCCGGGACAGACTTTGCAGGCTACTGCGCTCGTGCACGAGGCCTGGTTGCAACTCGCAGGCACGACCGATCCTGGCTGGCAGGGCCGCGCGCACTTCTTCGGCGCCGCCGCACGGGCTATGCGCAACATCTTGGCCGATCAATTACAACACAAGGGCAGCCTTAAGCGTGGCGGACACCTGCGGCGCGTCAGTGAAGACACCGTCCTCGGGCTCACATGCGATGGACCGAGCGAGGGAGATCTCGCTGTTGAAGAGGCGCTCGAAGCACTCGAGGCGGAGTTTCCACGCCCCGCGGAGGTCGTAACGCTCAGCTTCTTCGGCGGCCTCACCATGGAGGAGATCGCGGAGGTGCTAGGGCGCTCGACGCGCACCGTGGAGCGGGACTGGCGCTTCGCCAAGGCTTGGCTGAACGCGCGGCTTCGTGATCCGGAGGCGACAGAATGAGCAGTCGACTCTCCCCCCAAGAGCGCCAACGCCTAGAAGAACTCTTCGATCTAGCGGCCGATCTGCCGGCCGCCCAGCGTGAATTCTTCGTCGCACGCGAATGCGCAGGTCACGACACGCTGCGCGACGAACTAACGCGTCTGCTCGCAGCGCTTGAGGGCGATGACGTCCTCGGGCGGCTCCAAACCGGGGGCGCATCCCTGGCCGGGTCACTGTCCGGAACAAACATCGGTCAGTACTCGCTGCTGGAGCAGATCGGCGAAGGCGGCATGGGCGAAGTCTACGCCGCCGAGCAGCAGGGGCCGGTCGCGCGCCGCGTTGCCCTCAAGGTCATCAAACCAGGGATGGACTCGGCTCAGGTCGTCGCGCGTTTCGATGCCGAACGCCATGCGCTGGCCCGGATGGCACATCCGAACATTGCACAGGTCTACGACGGCGATGCGACCGAAGATGGGCGTCCGTACTTCGTCATGGAGCTCGTAGACGGCCAACCGATCACTACGCACTGCGATAGTCACAAGCTTTCAACGCGGGCGCGCATCCAGTTATTCCTGGGCGTCTGCGACGGAGTTCAGCACGCCCACTTGAAGGGAATCATTCACAGGGATCTCAAGCCCTCAAACCTGCTGGTCGCCACGCAGGACGGCCGCGCGGTTGTAAAGGTCATCGACTTTGGCGTAGCCCGTGCTACGACGGACCGCCCGACGGATCACGCACAGCAGACGATGGTCGGGCAGGTTGTCGGAACGCTGGACTACATGAGCCCCGAGCAGGCCGATCCCAGCTCCTTGGATGTCGACACACGGGCGGACATCTATTCCCTGGGGGTCGTGCTCTATCAGCTATTGAGTGGATTCCTACCGCTAGATCACGCCTCTGCTGTCGACCGTCCCCTGTCAGACATTCAACGCGCGATCCGCGAGGAGGAGCCACCCACTCCGAGCGTTCGATTGCGGCGTGAGACTGGGACTACGTCAGTTCCTCGGCACGGCACCGATACACGCTCTTTGATTCGGCAACTCGCCGGCGACCTCGACTGGATTTGCCTCAAGGCTCTTGAGAAAGATCCTGACCGGCGCTATCAGTCCGTCTCGGAACTAGCGGAGGATCTCCGTAGGCACCTCGCGCACCAGCCCGTACTCGCAGGCCGCCCCGGCACCCTCTATCGCCTGCGCAAGTATGTGCGACGTCACCGCCTTGCCGTGGTGGCCGCGCTTCTGTTCACCGTGGGCATGTTCGTTGGCCTCTTCGGTCTGCTCGACTCCGTTTCCAGTGCACGTGTCGCACGTGCTCTTCAGCCGCAGGCGGACGCCTACCAGTTGCGGGATCTTTTGGAACAGGCGGCGGGGTTGTGGCCGCCTCATCCAGAGAAGATCGAAGAGCTGGAAGTATGGTTGAGCGAGGCCAAATTCTGGGCACTCCATGCCCCGCAGTACGAAACGGAGTTGAAGGCGTTGCGCTCGCGTGCGGAACCCTGGGGACCTGCGGAGCAACGTCGCGATCGTGCCGCCTACCCCCGGGCGATT
Organism: Planctomycetota bacterium; assembly: GCA_047618505.1. Taxonomy (GTDB): domain Bacteria; phylum Planctomycetota; class UBA1135; order UBA1135; genus JBLHLB01. The sequence continues at coordinate 5,050 of JBLHLB010000061.1, read as the reverse complement.
GAATTAGAAGACTGTCAAGCCGAGTTCTTGGAGCTTGTTCAAGAGATCGAAGAGAAGCATGGGAGGGGCGAGCCTTTAGGGGAGGCAGACCAGCAGGCGGAGGCACTTGAATTGGAGATCTTTGCCTTGGAAGCGGAGCTTGCTGCGTGGCGGACTTGGGTGTTTGGGTCCCCTGAAGATCAGGCAGCGCACGACTTGCTAGCGGAGCTAGTTGACGGCTTTCGAGAGCTGAACGACCCGAATACTGGCTTGCTACAGTCAGAGGGCAATTCCATAGATCACGGATGGGGGGTGCAGAGGCGGTTGGAGTTTGCAGAGGAGCTGGCCTTGGACTCTGCCGAGGGAGGGGATTGGGAACGGCGTTGGACGGATGCGACGGCCGCGATACAGGTCCATCCGAGTTATGGGGGACTGGTGCTCTCTCCCCAGGTCGGCCTCTTGCCCCTGGGACCGGACCCGGTTTCGAAGCTGTGGGAGTTTGCGCACCTGATGACGGTAGATCCGTCTGAAAGGGACGAGGACGGTCACTGGAAAGTAACTGGCGACAGCGCCCTGATCCTGGTCCTTATCCCAGGCGAGGCGTTCATGATGGGCACGCAGTTGAGCGATGGCGAGAGGTCCAACAACGAGCGTAGGAGGGGGGATCAGGAGAGTCCCGCACACTTGGTACCGCTGTCGCCGTACTTTGTCTCCAAGAACGAGGTGTCTCAGGGCCAGTGGGAGCGCTTCGTGGGCTCGAACCCCAGCCTTGAGCCGATGCATCCTGATGATCCGGTGAATAGGGTGAGCTGGACCGAGTGCGATACGATTACCCGTCGACTCGGGTTGCGCCTGCCCCACGAACGGGAGTGGGAGTTCATGGCGCGAGCGTTGGCGGATCGACCTGAGGACGGAGCCTGGGGAACGACTATGGAAATGGACCCTCTTCGGGTTCGCGCGAACCTCTTCGATCAGTCCATCGATGGCGGACCGGGACGCATAGGCTGGGACGATGGCTCCCCTGGGGCGGCCAAAGTGGGGTCCTTCGTCGCGAACCCCTTCGGATTGCATAACGTCTATGGGAATGTTTCGGAGTGGACCTCAGGCGCCGCGCTTGACTACGCGAAGAATCGGATCTTGCCCGTGGACCGCAGCATGCGCCTATCCCGCGGAGGCAATTGGAGGACGGGCAGTTGGTCTGCACGAGCCGCTTTTCGCAAGTTGCGGAACGTCCCTGATTTCTCCCATGTCACCCTTGGCCTTCGGCCTGCCAGGGGAATCGATCCGTAGCAAGGAGCCAATTCAACGGGACCACTCAGACGAAGCCTTTCCAGATCAAGACTCGGTTCGGTCACTCGCCACAACTGGCGAGTGACCGAACCGAACAATGGCCTGGAGCCGCCCGGCAATCCAGGTGCTACAGATTGCCGAGCACCAGATCCAATGCGTTCGTCAGACGGACCAGGCCCCCGCCGACTGCAGCCCCCTGACTCGTGACTTCCAACCCGAGGAGATCACACTGGAAAGGGATTGATACGGCAAGAGGCGTCGATGGCGCAGCGGAGAAGACCATGGCTCCGGCGGACGGATTGACCAGGAGCGTTCCCGTGTTCCCAAGTGAAGTGTTGATCTGGGCTCCGTCCGTGTTGACGACGAGTATGTCTAGGGTGGCCCCTGGATGGAACGTTGTGTGGTCGATGACAGGGGCCCAATTGGTGCCCAAGACAGGCCCGCCCGTTTGGCCGGGAAGGAGCGCGGACGGATTGGCAGGGATGCCCAAACGCACGACTTCGCTTGAAGCCTGCGAACGACAAATCTTGAAGACGTTGTCGCTCATGAAGCCAACAACATAGGCGTTCCCCGGCCCATCAACCGTAACGCCAGCGGGAACGGTGAGTGGATTCCCGATCCCATCTCCTGTTGCGCTAATGACCGCGGTGATCACTCCGCTCGGGGTGATTCGGAAGGCGTTGTCAGAGCCCGAGCCCGTTACGTAGACCGTTCCTATTCCATCTACGGCAATATAGGCCGCACTTCCGATTGTGCTGCCCAACCCGTCACCCGTCGAGTCGAGAATCTGGGTGATTGTCCCGCCGGGCGTAATCTTGAAGGCGTTGTTGCTGATGAGTCCGGTTACGTAAACGTTCCCCGACGCGCCCACGGTGATATCGTTCGTCAGATTGAGACCGTTCCCCGCTCCGTCCCCACTCGCATCGATGATCTGAGTGATTACTCCGCTCGGTGTAACCTTGAAAGCATTGTCGCTAGCTGCTCCCATGACGTAGGCGTTTCCAGCGGCATCCGCATCAATACCATTTGCTGCACTGAGGATCGTTCCCGTACCAGCTCCCGTCGCGTCAATGATCTGGGTAATCACACCGGCCGGCGTGATTCGAAACGCGTTGTCGCTTTTCCACCCGCAAACGTATGCGTTCCCGGCCGCGTCAACAGCGATATCCAGGGGCGAGTCGAGGATATTCAAGCCATCTCCCGTCGAGTCAATGATCTCGGTGACCATGCCACCCGGAGTGATGCAAAATGCGTTGTTGCTGGCCTGCCCCACCACGTAGACGTTCCCCAAGGTGTCCACGTCGACTCCGAGGGGTGCAGCGAGGGTGTTGCCCGCCCCGTCGCCCGTTGAATCCATTAGCACCTTGATCGTTCCCCCGGGCGTGATCCGCAGCACGTTGTTGGAGAGCCGACCTGTCACATAGATATTGCCCGCATCGTCCGCGGCGACGTGGCGAGGTTGAGAGAGCGTATTGCCTGCTCCATCACCGGTCGCGTCAATGATTTCGGTGACCTGGGCGCCACCGATTGTCGGCAGAATCAAGGCAGTCGCCAGGGAGAGCGCGGGCAGCGCGAGGAATTTCTTGATCAACGGCCGGGTTGCGGCCGCAGGAGTGCTAGGTAGGTGTTGCATGGGAATTTCCCAGAGTGGTTGCAGGGGGGGTGGTCTTTGGAACTCAATTCCGAAACGGGCTCCCCAGCCCGACAAGAAATCTGAACTTGCCGGGAGATATTGTGCAACATGCCTCCAAGAACGGTGTCCGTGCACTCCAGAGGCACGCTTTGCTGGCGTACAAGAACCCGACCTGTTGTTCGTCGCACAGGCTGATTCTGACCAGGAGTGGCTCTTGAGGACCCTGACCGGTCCTCCCAGGGTCCTTGCGGGCCGATTTCGAACGCCCTCGACTCGAAGGGCCAGCGAATGGCAATGCACGCGGCTGCCAACACATTGGGCATGGCTCGTTCCTTGGGTGCCTTCAGCACGTCCGACACTTGGGTGAAGACCTTAAAGGTCTGGCCTGTGGGAACTAGACTTTCCCCATCAGGCGCCGGGGATAGCGCCATCAAGAGGCTCCAAGGAGTCGCACCCCTGATCCGATTCACGCATCTGTGTCAGAGGGCCTTACCAGCCAGGATGAAGGACACTTGCGTGACGAGGAAGATCGATGGGGCAGGCGAGCGTGTTCTACGATCAGCGCGCCTCAGCAGCGGAAGCCGCCGTGGGCGTCTGGCTCGGAGCTGCGTTCTTCGCCCAGGGGAGATCAAACATTGCCGCACCGCTGTCTGCAGCTGCGGCTAGATCGAACAGTGGAGATCACAGTCGGTGTGAATTGAGGGCCGGATCCAAGCGGAGAGCGTTCTACCTAACGAAAGATGCGCGTTCCTCAATCACCACAATTAGGGCCTATCGAATTGCACTGCATTCCCAGGATGAGGCGCAGGAAGCGGCCTAGCCCAAGGTGATGTTGCCGTCCTCATGCGGTAGAGAATTGCTCTCTGAGCATGCGGCCATTATGCAACGCCGATAAGAGACGGAGCTCAGCGGCGACCTCAAGATGCTCGGCTGCTACAACAGCTTGAGCGATCCCGTTGCTCTCTGGAGTTCGCAATTGATGGCATGACACCGTCAGTACAGGCCGAGCTGCACACGAAACGGCTCTCCTTTCAGCGCATCCCCCCAGGCCCGAGTGCTCGCACACCAAGACCACCGGTGCCAATACCACCGGTGCCACGTAGAACACCGACGGTTCACGGGCCTATGGAGACTGTGAATAGCGCCGCGTAGCAATGGCAGAAGAAGGACGCACCGATCAACCGTTCACCCTTGGCGGGCTGGGAAGGGGCGAGTCCGGTTCAAGGGAAGCATGAGCCTTCGAGCCAAGGCGCCAGTCCGGTGGTCTAGCGAGGTCTTCGACAGGCAGCAGATGAGAATTCCGATCGAGGACGTAGCCCAGGCACCCGCTCGCATGTACGGTTGATTGACCGGCCCTATTCAAACCATGCTTCTTCCCGTACTCCTCGCATTCGCTTTCATCACGCCGGTCACTCATCCAGCGATCGAAGAGACCGAACGTGTTGCGATTCTCGTGCCCGTCGAGGTTGAAAGATCATGGCGTGACGACGCCTTCCTCGCCGCAGTTCCGGGCGCTGCAAGACTGGGAGAAGGGGAACCGATCACGCTGGCTGTTGACGCCTCCGCACCCTGGCGGCCTGAGCTGCTCCGTTTCCTGGTGCGATTTGAACCTACGCGCATTCTCTGGGTAGGCGAGGAGAGTCCAGCGAGTCCGCCAGCAAGCCTTCCCGAGCTGGAACTGCTGCCCTGTACAACGGCTGCGGAAGCCGCCGTCTCCATCTCAGGGGTGGCCTGGTCACGGGCGAGGCGAGTTGTTCTGTTCGACCTGGATGACCGGGGCGCCGCCCTTTCGGCATCTGCTCTTGCTGCACGCCTGGGCGAGCCGCTTTTTCCCTGCAGGAAGGGCGTGCTGGAGCCTGCCGTGCTCGCGGCACTCGAGACGCTGGATACTGTGCGCGCGCTGTACGTGGGTGGCGGGGAAGCACCGAAGCTCCCAGGCATGAGTGTTGAGTCCATTGAGAGCGGCGAATCCGTAGTCCGTTGGTTGAAGGCTCACCGTTACCCCGTCGAGTACCTCGCCGCAGTCAATCCGCGTGTGGAAATCGCTGGCCAGGATCGCCACCTAGCCCTTGCCGCTCCGCTGCTTGCGGCGGCCCGATCGGGCGCTGTCGCACCGCTTCCCTTCGCGACGCGCTGGAAGAATCGATT
>JBLHLB010000060.1:0-15581 GCA_047618505.1 Planctomycetota bacterium | reverse complement strand
GGCAGTCGATGAAGTTCGTGCCATTGACCGGGTCGCCACCGATTCCGATACAGGTCGACTGACCGATATCACGGGTGGTGAGCTGATAGACAGCTTCATAGGTCAAGGTGCCGGAGCGCGAGACCACACCGATCTTGCCGGGCTTGTGAATGTAGCCGGGCATGATGCCGATCTTGCACTCGCCAGGCGTGATGATACCGGGGCAGTTCGGGCCGATCAGGCGCGAGTCCGATCCGCGCACGCGCTCCATGACCTTGACCATGTCGAGCACGGGGATGCCTTCGGTGATCGTAATGATCAACTCGATCCCGGCGTCGATGGCTTCGATGATGGCCGCTGCCGCATAGGGCGGCGGAACATAGACAACGGTCGCATTGGCGTTCGTCGCTTCTTTAGCTTCTACAACGGTGTTGAACACCGGCAAATTTAGGTGAGTGGTGCCGCCCTTCTTAGGGGTGACTCCGCCGACCATGTTGGTTCCGTAGGCAATTGCTTGCTCGGAGTGGAAGGTTCCGGTCTTACCGGTGAACCCTTGGCAAATCAGGCGTGTGTCCTTTCCGACCCAGACGCTCATGGTGATGCTCCGTACTTAGTGATGAGTTGAGGGAAGGTGGCGCTACTGGATCGCCTTACAGATTTTTTCGGCAGCGTCGTCGAGGTCGCCAGCCGACAGAATCGGAAGACCCGATTCGGCCAGGAATTTGCGGCCCTTCTCGACATTGGTGCCTTCGAGACGCACGACGAGGGGCACGTTTAGGTCGATCTCTTCGACCGCAGCGCAAACGCCCTCGGCGATGACATCACACTTCATGATTCCGCCGAAGATGTTGACCAGAACGCCTTTGACGTTCGGGTCCGAAAGCAGGATTTTGAAGGCCGCCTTGACGTTCTCCTTCGTGGCGCCACCGCCGACGTCCAGGAAGTTGGCCGGCGATCCACCGTGCAGCTGGATCACGTCCATGGTGGACATGGCCAGACCCGCGCCGTTCACCATGCAGCCGATGTTGCCGTCGAGGGCGACATAGGAGAGGTCGTACTTGGCCGCCTCGATCTCCTTGGCGTCCTCCTCATGCAGATCGCGATAGGCGACGATCTCCTTGTGGCGAAAGAGGGCGTTCGAGTCGAAGTTCATCTTCGCGTCTAGGGCGATGATGTCGCCGCTGCCGGTTTCCACCAGGGGATTGATCTCAGCCAGAGAACAGTCGAGCTCACAGAAGGCTTTGGCCAACTTGATCATGAAGTCGACACCTTGGTCGGCGGCGGCGCCGGAGAGGCCGATGCCCTCCGCAAGACGGCGGGCCTCGTCGCTGCTCAATCCTGCTTCGGGAGAGAAGGCCGCCTTCAGGATTCTCTCAGGCCTGTTGGCCGCCACTTCCTCGATGTCCATTCCGCCTTCGGAGGAGGCCATCATGACGGGCAGTTGCTGCTCGCGGTCGAGCACCATGCCGACGTAGTACTCCTTCTTGATGTCGGAGCCTTCTTCAATCCACACGCGGCGCACGAGCTGACCATCGGGACCGGTCTGGTGCGTCTTCAGCATCATCCCGAGGATGGCTTCCGCCGCCTCGCGTGCTTCGTTATTGGACTTGACCAGCTTGACGCCGCCGCCCTTGCCTCGGCCACCGGCGTGGATCTGCGCTTTGACGACGCATACGGGAGTGCCCAGTTTGTCAAAGGCATCGGCGACCTGATCGGCACTGGTGCATTCGAACCCGCGGGGGACCTTGATGCCGTAGCCGGCAAGGACCTCCTTGGCCTGGAATTCGTGGATGTTCATGCGGCTTGGGGCTCGCTGGATTTGAGTTGGAGGGGGTCCTAGGGACCCGGCTGGAGGTGGAGAGGTCCGTCTCCGCAGCCTGTTTAGGGCAAGCAGGATAGCCGCCGCCTGCGGTGCTGGAAAGGCGGGCGCGTCGCTTCTCTTGACCAGATCCCCCCAGGGGGCCCCAAGGCCTCCCGAGGCCAGTTTGAGACCGCCCCTTGTCCTTCCCAAAAGAGAAGTCAGGATGTCCCCGTGAAGACCCTCGCAAGCACACATCCGGCGGAAGACGCAGGTAGCCACCCCGGCCCGGGGCGCATCCTAGTGGACCGCGATTTGCGCGAGCTCCTTGGCACGAGCATCTGCGCCAGCGAGGGGGGTCTGCCCTTGGCGCCGGAAAATATTCAACCCGCCAGCCTCGACCTGCGGCTCGGGACGGTGGCCCACCGGATTCGAGCCGGTTTTCTCCCTGGCCGCGTTTCCGTGGCCGAACGCCTGGAGGACCTTCAGACTTCGACCCTCTCTTTAGAGGGCGAGGGCGCCGTGTTAGAGCGCGGCCTGATCTACCTGGTCCCCCTTGAAGAAGTGCTCGACCTCCCGGACGATGTTCACGGACGCTTCAACCCGCGCAGCTCCACCGGTCGCTGTGATCTCTTCACACGCGTGTTGGTGGAAGGCCACCCACGCTTCGATGAGACCCCGAAGGGTTGGAAGGGTCGACTGTGGTTGGAGATCGCTCCGCTGTCTTTTCCCGTACGCCTGCGCCGCGGCGACCGCTTGGCGCAGCTTCGACTTCAACGGGGAATCGCGGCCTTGACGCGCGACGAGCTGCGGGCCGTCTACCGCGAAACGCCCCTTTGCTACGACGGAGAGCGGCCCCTTGGGATTGACGAAGTGCGCTTCGATGAAGATGGATCCCTTGAACTACGACTTGGACTTGGCGGACGCCAGCCCTGTGGCTGGCGCGCCCAATTGCACACCGGCGTTGTCGAGTTTGCTGGTCAAGGCGTGCACGACACCCTCGACTTCTGGGAACCGATGCAGGCCCGTGGCGGACGCTGCATCCTCGACCCGGGGCGCTTCTCCATTCTGGCCAGTGCCGAGCGCATCCGCATCCCCCCCTTCCTCGCTGCCGAAATGCTTCCTATTGATGTCGGCATTGGGGAACTTCGAAATAACTATGCGGGCTTCTTCGACAACGGCTTTGGCTGGCGGGTGAATGACAGTGGCGAGACTCTGGCTGGTGGCACACCGGCCGTGCTTGAGGTTCGCGCCCACGACGTCCCCTTCGTTGTTGAGGACGACCAGGTCTTCTTCCGTCTGCGGTTCTTCCACACCAACGGGACGCCGGAGAATCTCTATGGACTAGGGCGCAGTGGTGGGTCCTACAGGGGCCAGGACCTGACCCTGGCGCGCCCTTTTCGGCCGTTCTAGACCCGTCCAGCAACAGATTCGACTGACTCGGCCAGTTTACGGGCTCAAGGGTTGGACCCGCCCTCCGCTCACTGTGGAATCGACCCCGCGGCACCCCCAAGCCTCACCGGAATGCCCCCCCTGGGCCTCACCGGAATGACCGTGTGATTCGACCTTTCGGTCTGAATCGCTACCATCCCCCCCCTCATGAGACTGTCCCTCCTAAATTCCAGTGCCCGTATCTGCGCTGGACTGATCCTCCTCCTTTGCTGCTCCTGCTCTTCCCTTAGGGCCGGCGTTCAGAAGGCCTACAACGACAATATCGTTGGGCACATCGCCAACGAATTGGTGGGCACACGATGGGTTCCAGCCGACGGCGCACGACCCACGGTTGCCTACAGCGGACGTTACACCGTGCTCGTCTTCTTTGACCCAGACGCAACGGCCACAAAATCCTGTGCCGAAGAATTGGTCGCCCTACACGCTGAGTTTCAGGACCGAGGGGTGGCCTTCTTCGGAGTCACCGACTGCAATTCGGAGAAGCTGGGCTTCTTCCTGGAGAGCAGCCCACTCCCCTTTCCAGTTCTCACGGAATCGCCGCGCGATCGCCTGAATTTCCGTATCAAGAAGCTCTACCAACCTGAGGTCTTTGTGGTTGACCCCTATCAGCGGGTAGCTGGGTGTGGGATTGAGAGCACAACGAACTTGTTGCGCCAGAGGCTGTAGAACTCAGCGCCACCTGCCCACGTCGCCTGCTACCCGCAGGTGTCGAGGGAGGTTGCGTCCGGCACATTCTGCGCATCCTTGAGGCCACGCTTCTTCGCCTGCTTGTTGCGCCAAGCACGGGCCTTCTCTTCTTCGCGTTTGTAGGCCGGGCGCGCGAGTTCGTGGAAGCGCGGGAGAAGGTCTTGGCGACCGACTGCGTTGAGGGCTTCTTCAACCAGGGGAGCGTTCTCGCGAACTTTCCAGCGCACCAGAGCCTTCTGCATACGGCGCTCACGATCTCCGCGGGCAACGTACAGTTCTTCGAGGGTTAGGGGGTCCTTGCCGGTGATGAACTGAACAGCGCCGCGGGTCATCGGCAGGGGGATGAACTCCTGGGCCTGTTCCGGCGAGTAGTTCCGATCCAAGAGCTTCTCAAAGAGAATGACCGCATCTTCGGTCGTGGTACCCGGGTGGCCCACGATGAAGTAGTTGACCAGGTGCTGGTCGCGGCCAAGCTCAGCGCAGTCCTCCTTGTAGTCCGCCTCATACTCTTCATAGACGTCAAAGGAGGGCTTGTTCATGATCCGCAGGGTATTGGGCGCCGCGTGCTCGGGCGCCAGCTTCATGCGTCCGGGAACATGGTGTTCCACGAGGTCCTTGTGCAGGGGCAGGAGCTTGCCGTCCTTGCCCCGAAGCATGTCGTAGCGAATGCCGGAGCTGACGTGGGCGTGCTTCACCTTGGGTGCCGTGCGCACCAACGACAGCAAGCGCCGATACCCCTCGGTCTCGGTGTCGAGGCGCAATGCTGGGCAGGGAGTAGGTGTCAGGCAGTCGCGGTCTAAGCAGGCCTCCCCAGCTTCCAGCAACTTGCAGCCCAGTCCGTACATGTTCGCCGTCGGGCCACCGACATCGGTGATCGTTCCGCGAAAGTCATGCAAGTCAGAGAGGGTCGCTACCTCCTTTAGGATTGACTCTTCACTACGCCCCTGGATCGTGCGCCCCTGGTGAAACGTGATCGAACAGAAGCTGCAGTCCGCCATGCAACCGCGGTGAGTATTCACACTCCACTTGACGGGTTCTAGGGCGGGAATGCCACCGGCCGCGTCGTGATCGGGATGCCAGGCACGGGCAAAGGGCAGGTCGTAGTATCGATCCACCTCTTCCTGAGACGAAGGTGGCATGGGCCCATGCTGCAGCACAAAGCGCGAACCGTGCTTCTGCGCAATGGGCTTGCAACCGGGGTGATTCTCTTCTCGAGCAGCCTCAAAGAGCGGAATCAATTGATCCGCGTCCGCTGCGATCTCCTCGTAACTCGGCACCATCCGAACGCCTTCCGGAAGGTCGGCTTCGCGCACCAGCTCGCAGGTCGACCCGATGCCCCGCAGCGGCTCGCCTGTCTCGCAGCGGCGTGCGATCTCAAGGACCTGACGTTCGCCCATGCCCCAAACCAGGAGGTCCGCCTTGCTGTCCACCAAGATCGAACGGCGCATGCCGTCCTGCCAGAAGTCGTAGTAGGCCAGTCGCCGCGGTCCAGCTTCCAGGCCACCGATCACGACCGGAACGCCCGGGAAGAACTGTCGGGCCTTCGCTGTGTAGGCGATCGTCGCGCGGTTCGGACGCCCCGGCAATCCGCCGGGACGATAGACATCTTCCCGGCGTTTGCGCCGGGAAGCCGTGTAGTTGGTCACCATCGAATCAATTGTCCCCGCACTCACGCCCACGAATAGACGCGGAGTCGGCAGACGCTGCCACCCGATATCGCCCCCTTCTATCTCCGGACAATCCAGAATCCCGACGCGATAGCCATCCGCTTCCAACAACCTTCCGATGGAGGCAGCTCCAAAACTCGGGTGATCCACATAACCGTCGCCGGTCACCAACAACACATCCAACTCGTCCCAGCCAAGCTCTGCCATCTGCGCCCGGGTACGCGGAAGAAATTCCGCCGCGCCTTTTCCCCTGCTGGCAGCCTGTCGATCGCTTCGTGTTTGATTAATCATATGTACAACCTCTTATCCCGGAGGGGACCCCGACCCAAGCGATAGCGCGATCAGCACCTAGTGAACAGATCTCCACCACGGCCGCCAGACGGCGCTTCAAGACTTCCAGCAAGAATTATTTCCACCGGCCGACACGACCAGTACTGGAGGGCTAGGGCCATACGCCAACAGCGATAGCCCAGCCTATGCAGGCCCCACAGGGACCCAGCGGTTTGGTCGCTCAGCGACCGATGCCAGAACCATCCCGGATTGGTCGCTCAGCGACCGAGACCAGAACCATTCCGGATTGGTCGCTCAACGACCAAGACCAGAAACACAGATCACCGGCTACCAGGCCGGTTCTCGTCTAGATCTTTCCGTGCCGCAAGCGCTGCCGCTTGTTGACCTTACGCCCACCCACGGACTTCTGACGTGTACGGAAACCAGTCTTCTTCTTTCGCTTGGAGGCGCTGTTACGGAGCTTGATCTTCATGTTCTTTGGTCGCGAGTGAGGATTCGAGGGGTCCGGTGTGGGACTCGATTCTCCCCAGGTGCGGGCGAAAGAGAATACCGATCCGGGCTCAAAGGGCCAGGAGAGGGGCCGAAAATGAACAGAAAGGTTGTGGAAGGGGGCTGGGTAACCGCGCAATGAGGCTCGGGTAGGGCTCCTGAGCTGGCTCAGGCGGGTTGCCCCCGCCTCACTTGCTTTCTAGGATTCGCCCTCCCAGGTTCTCTGACCTGGCCCCTCTCCCGGAGCACTTCGCCCCGGGACGCGCCCCAGTGCCCACCCGCCAGAGCCCCAGTCCACGTCCATCCCCCATGCCCACGTCTCATAACCTCGGCGCTAAGGCCCTCGTCCTCGCCCTCCTCGCCGGATCCACATCGGCCCTGGGCGTCACGCCCGGCGACGACGAGTTCAACTTCGGGAAGCCCGAGATTTCACGTTGGCGCGTGGGCTTCAATGCCGGTGTCGTCACCCCAGCGGACATTGATCCCACATTGGGCGAGGGCGTGATTGAGTACAAGGACGGGTATCTCGCGGGTGCCCACATTGGCTATCACCTCGGAAGCCTCAGCGAGCGCATGGCGCTATCGCTGGAGTTGGAGGCACTGTTCTCCGAGTCCGACATCGACAGCGAGGGCATCGGAACAAACGACCCCACGGGGGAAAACACTAGCACCGCGGCGGGCATGCTCAACGCCGTCGTCGACTGGAGGCTCAACGAGAGGGTGACCCTCAGCCTGGGGCTGGGTGCCGGTTTCGCGGTCGTCGACCTGGATGAGTTGTCCACTGAAGTCAATCCTTACAAGCTGGGCTCCGGACAGGAGTCCACCGCAGCCTTCCAAGGCAAGGTCGGCCTGAACTTCGACATGGGCAGCGGCGCCGCCTGGACCCTTGGGTACCGCTATTTCCACGCGGACGAAATTGAAGCGAAGGACCAAAACAACCTGACTTACGACTTCACCAACGAGCTCCACAGCTTCGAGCTCGGCATCCGCTTCGACCTGTAGTCGATCAGCTACCGCTACACAGGTTCGATGCCAAGACGAGGGGCCCCCGCCGAGCGATCGCTCAGCGGGGGCCCCTCGTCATTTCGCATCAGTCCGATTCGCCAGAGCAGCCCAATCAGACTCAACCGTCCTCCGGAGACCGCCTAGAGCTTTTGCTGCAGCGAGGAACGGATCGAGTCCACGAACTTGAGTGGCGTCATGAAGTTTGAATTACCCCAGCGTTCGTCAAAGTCCCCCGTCATGCCATTGTCGATCATTTGCTGGGCCGTCTCGCCCAGAGTCATGGCTTCCTGAACGCGCTCGAGTACCGTCTTGATCATAGCGACGTACTCGCGCAGCTCGTCGGTTCCTGTGACACGGCCATGCCCAGAGATGATCTTCGCATCGCTTGGTACGGTGGCGAGGACGCCTTCGAGTCCCGTGATTAGCCCCAGGACTCCCCCGCCTGACCCGAGGTCTACATAGGGGTAGAAGGCGTCGAAGTAGAGGTCTCCCATGTGCACGACATTGCTCTTCGTGAACCAGACCACGCTATCGCCATCGGTGTGTCCGTGGTCGAAGGAGAGCAACCGAATCTCCTCGCCGTTAAAGTAGAGCGACAGCCCGTTTTCATGGGTCACCTCCGGTAGGGCAACCTTGGGGGCGGGCGGATTGGTCGTTGTCCCAACAACCCCCTCCGCCGCCGAAAGACGCGCTCGCACGTTGGCGTGGGCGACGATGATCGCCTCTCCACCAAAGCCCGCGTTGGAGCCGGTGTGGTCCCCGTGGTAATGCGTGTTTACCAGGTAGACGATCTTGTCCCCACCAAGCTCCTTGATCGCAGCCCGAATAGGTCCTTCGTTCGCGGCGAACTTGTCGTCGATCAGGAGCACGCCGTCTTCACCAATGGACAGCCCCACGTTGCCACCGGCACCTGTGAGAATATGTACCGGGCCGGCGACATGGGCGCTCTGAACCGCACCGTCCTGGTTCAGGGACGTTGTTACATTCAATGGTTTCGGGCTGCCGGCCAGCAGCAGACCACCGGCGAGAAGTCCGCTGAAGGACAGGGGAATCAGAAGAGTCTTCATGGGAACAGTGTGAGCCTGCAAGGGCCTTAAGTTGAGGGGACCATGCGGCAATGCAGGTCCGGGGGTGAGCTGCTACCCTAACGTCACACATGGCTGAGATCCCCACACGCAAGTTCGAGTTTAGCGCGGTGCACCACATGCTTGGGCTTGAGCTACAGGAACGCTCCAGCTCCCATGCCGTAATCACCATGGAGCCCAGGCCCGAATTCCTCCAGGAAGAGGGCGTCGTCCAGGGCGGCATCCTGACGGCCCTGGCTGACGCCGCAGCGGTCTATGTGACTCTGCCGGACTTGCCCGCGGAGCGCACGATGACCAGCATCGAGTTCAAGCTGAACTTCCTACGCCCAGCGCTCCTGGAGAGCGGCACTTTGACCGCCCGCAGCAAGCTAATCAAAGGCGGGCGCACCATCACCCTGGTTAAGTCAACAGTGACCCAGGGCGACCGCGAGATCGCCACTGGGCTCTTCACCTACATGTTGATGGACCGCTAGGCGGTTTCCACAACCCGGCTCAAGCGGGCCGCGGCCCAACCATTTCCTCGGGCTTGACGGCGGCTTCAAACTCATCCGCGGTCATCAAACCAAGGGCAACGCAGGCTTCCACAAGGGTGGTGTTCTCCTTGTAGGCCTTCTTGGCAACCTTGCCAGCGTTGTCGTAGCCGATATGACGGTTCAGGGCTGTCACCAACATCAGAGATTGCCGCATGAGGCTGTCGATACGGCCGGCGTCCATCTCTAGACCATCGATGCACTTCTCTCGGAAGGAGTCGCAAGCGTCGGCCAGAAGTCCTGCGGACTGCAGCACGTTGTGAATCATCAGGGGCTTGTAGACGTTGAGCTCGAAGTTGCCCTGGGTGCCCGCAAATGCCACGGCTGCGTCGTTGCCGAGCACCTGTACACAAACCATGGTCATAGCCTCGCACTGGGTCGGGTTCACTTTGCCGGGCATGATCGAGCTACCGGGCTCGTTAGCCGGAAGGCGCAGCTCGCCCAGACCGCAGCGCGGACCAGACCCCAACCAGCGCACATCGTTGGCAATCTTCATACAGGCCGCGGCCGCCGTGCGGTAGGCGCCATGGAGGAACACGAGGGCGTCGTGTCCCGCGAGACTGGCAAACTTATTGGGGGCCGTGACAAAGGGAAGATCGGTTTCGCCAGCGATCAAGCTCGCCGACAACTCCGCATAGCGCGGATGAGTGTTCAGGCCCGTGCCGACGGCGGTTCCGCCAAGGGCCAGCTCATAGACGCCCGGGAGTGTTGCTGTGATCGCCCGACGAGCGTCCGCAAGCTGGTGCGCCCAGCCACCGATTTCCTGACCAAGGGTCAGGGGCGTCGCGTCCTGCAGGTGGGTGCGACCGATCTTGACAACGGAGCTCCAGGCCTCCGCCTTGGCGAGCAGCGCCTGCTCAAGGGCCTCAATCGCAGGCAGCAGTCGACGCACTGTGGCCTCGCCCGCCGCCACGTGCATCGCAGTGGGGAAAGAATCGTTCGAGGACTGCGAGCGGTTGACGTGGTCGTTGGGGTGTACCGGCGTCTTGGACCCCAAGTCTCCACCGAGGATCTGAATCGCGCGATTCGAGATGACCTCGTTGGTGTTCATATTGCTCTGGGTACCGGACCCCGTCTGCCAAACGACCAGGGGGAATTGACCGTCCCACTTGCCTTGGATGACTTCGTCCGCCGCCCGCAAGAGCGCGTCCTGGGCATCCTTGGAAAGCGCGTCTAGTTCCCCCAGCTCGATGTTAGCCCGCGCCGCGGACTTCTTGACAACGCCCAGGGCCCGGATCATCTCGCGCGAAAATACATGCCCGCCGATCTTGAAATTCTCACGGGAGCGCTGGGTTTGGGCTCCCCAAAGGGCGTCGTTCGGGACCTCAATGGGTCCCATGGAATCAGTTTCGGTGCGGGTGCTCATGGGGTCTGTTCAGGTGTAAGCCTGCTGGCGGAGAATCGGTTCGGCACGAACTACAGCAGGCCGAGGTCACGCAGGGCATCTAGGTCCTTCTGGATCGCACCCACGGTTTTGTTCATTTGAATGCGTGCTTCGGTATCCAGGGACAGGTTCACAATGCGCTCAACCCCCTCCTTCCCCAGCACGGCGGGTACGCCTGTGTAGAGACCTTCCACACCGTAAATGCCGTTCAAGTAGCAAGAACAGGGCAGTAGACGCTTCTGGTCGTTAAGGATCGAAGCGGCCATGGCCACGGAAGCCGAGGCGGGCGCGTAGAAAGCACTGCCGGTCTTGAGCAGATTGACGATCTCTGCACCACCACTGCGAGTGCGGTTTGCAAGGGCCTCAATCGTGGCCGCATCCGTCAACTCACTCAGCCCAACACCGTTGACCGTGCAGGCCTGGGGTAGGGGCACCATGGAATCGCCGTGGGCGCCCATGACCATGGCATCGACGTCCTTCACCGACATGCCCGTTTCCTCGGCAATGAACCAGGAAAAGCGAGCAGAGTCGAGAACACCGGCCATGCCGACGACGCGCTTGGCCGGGAAGCCCAGCTTGACGCGCATCAGGTGGACCATGATGTCCAAGGGGTTCGTCACCACGATGACGATGGCGTCGGGCGAACCGTCGCGGATCGTCTCGGCCACGGACTCCATCACGCGCCCATTGACCTCGAGCAGATCAGAGCGGCTCATGCCCGGCTTGCGCGGCCGACCAGCGGTCACGATGAAGAGGTCAGAGTCACGCGTGTCGCGCGGATCGTTTGTCCCCACTACACGTGCCTGGTATCCCTCGATGGCGGCCGCTTGGTTCAGGTCCAGGGCGATCCCCTGGGCTCGACCCTCAAGCACGTCGATCAATACGACCTCTGCCGCCAGGTCCTTCTCGGCGCACTTCTGAGCGGCGGTCATGCCGACGAAGCCGGCGCCAACGACGGTTATCTTTCGCTGCGAAATAGGGTTCACGACTCCAGGGGCTCCCACCCGAACGGAGGCCTAGGGGACCGGTTTGGCCCCCAACGGGGCGACAGAGTACAGGCTTTGCCCGCCGGACGGATGGAGGAATCCCCGGTGCTTGCCTCACCTGGAGGAAGCATCTCAGGAACGCCAGTCTGCCCCGCCTCAGTCCGCGAGCCAGTCGCGCGGCACCAGGAAATCCCCAAGGAGGCGTGCTTCCTCGGAGCCTACTGCAGGATGGTGGTCATAGCGCCAGCGGACCTCCGGTGGCATGGATGCCAGGATCGATTCCGTGCGGGCCCCCGCCTCCAGTCCGAATCGAGTGCCCCGATCCTGCAGGAGGTTGAACTCAACATACCGCCCGCGCCTCAGCAGCTGCCAGTCGCGCTGGGCCGCATCGTATTCGGTGTCCTTACGACGCTCTAGGATCGGTGCATAGGCCTTGAGGTAACCCTCGGAGCAGTCCATCCAGAGGCCCCGCGCCGCATCAAACCCACCGCGATCCCAGTCGTCGAAGAAGATCCCGCCAATGCCGCGCTGCTCCTTTCGATGGGGCAAATAGAAGTAGCGATCACACCATTCCTTGAGCTCCTTGTGCACCTCACTCCCGTGGGGCGTGCAGCAGGCCCTAGCCGTAGCATGCCAGTGGCGCGAATCTTCGGTGAAGCCATAGTAGGGCGTCATGTCAAACCCACCGCCAAACCACCAGGCCGGCGCCGAGCCTGCCTCGGTAGCGATGAAGAAGCGGAAGTTGGCATGGGACGTCGGAGCAAAGGGATTGCGCGGGTGCACGATGAGCGAGACCGACAGCGCCTGGTAGGCACGCCCCACAAGCTCCGGTCGACGCTCCGTCGCAGCCGGCGGCAGGTCGTTTCCGAGGGTGTGGGAGAAGTGCACAGCGGCGCGTTCAATGACCCCTCCGCCCTCGAGTACGCGCGGGCGATGCAGGCCGTCCCTGCCTGCGCCTGGTTGCTTGCGCTCGATCAGTTCCTCTCGGAATCCAGCTCCACCATCGAGAACCGCCAGGCCCTCGCAAATGCGGTTCTGAAGGTCGAGCAAGTGGGCGCGAATCCCCTCCACATCGTCGGAATTCGGTCTCTCGGAGTCGGGTGCTATGGACATGTACTGAAGGTAGCGTGTTCGAGTCCGCCGATCGACCGCTCTTGCGGTGGCGCTTCGGCCGAATATGGGTCAGGATCAGAATCGCTCTCCAGCAACCCCCTTGACCTCGGGTCCATACAATTGGCCCGGCACTCTCCCCACGGTCCATCCGCGCCGAACGCCCCCCAATGAAGAAGTTCCTGATTGGTTTCCTAGTTCTGATCCTTGCCCTGGCCGCCATCAGCTTTGCGCTCCCCGGAAGTTATGAGGTGCAGCGATCCATCGTCATCGCCGCCGATGCCCAGCGCATCCAGGCCCCCCTCTCTGACCTCACCACCTGGCCCGAGTGGAGCGCCTGGAGCAGGGAGCGCGACGCGTCCGCGGAGTGGAGCTTCAGCGGAGATGTCGGTGAGGGACAGGAGTGGAAATGGGAAGGCGAGGAGCTCGGCAAAGGTCGACTGCGCCTCACGAAGGTCATCCCCGGAGAGGGCATTCTGTACCAGATCGCCTTCATCGACCCCGATATGCAGGGCACAGGCCACATCTCCATCGAGACCAGTGGAGAGAGCTGCACCGTGACCTGGACGAGCCGCGGAGAGCTCGGCCGAAACCCGCTCAACCGCTTGTTCGGCGTCTTCCTGGACGGAATCCTTGGACCGGACCTGGAGACGGGGCTTGCGGGCATCAAGCGAGTCGCCGAGGCCGGGCCCCAGGGGATAGGGGCAGTAGAGGCTGGTGAGTCCACCGGGGAAGATAGCCCCCCGGAGGATTCCGGCGCGGACACGGACCAGTAAGTTAGCGAGGCGACGGTGGCGACTAGTCAGAGCCCACCGGAGTCAGAGCCCACCGGAGTCAGTGTCTGCCGGAGTCTCAGCCTCGCCGGTCTTTCCTCCGGGGCCGCTTCCTGCTGGGGTCGTGATGACGGGCAGCATCTCGCCGTAGAGGTACACATCGAAGAACTCGTCCAGCTCGCGCTTGGCGAGTTCTTCGGTTAGTGCAATGAACTCGGCGGTATTCGCGTTCCCGTGCAGGTTGCGCGCAACCCACTGGCGCAGGACTTCGAAGAAGAGGTCGTCGCCGATCTCCCCTCGCAGGGCGTGCAGCAAAACAGAACCGCGTTGATAGGCACGTGCACTCCACAGGTTTGCCACGCCGGGGTCGTGGGGAGCCCCCGTGCGCCGCTGAAGTTGACTGCGATAGGAACGGGCCGCACGCTTCTCCATGGCCTCTTTGCCGTCGGTGTGCTCCACCCACAACAGCTCAGCGTAGCTGGCAAAGCCCTCGTTCAGCCATAGATCCTCCCAGCGTTCAATGGAGACGGCGTTGCCAAACCACTGGTGGGCCAATTCGTGGGCCACAACCCCTTCGCCCGCCCCCCGTGAATAGACCGGGAGAGTCTGTGTCTCCAGTGCTCCGCCGACCTGCTCGTAAGAGATGACTCCGCCAAAGCACTCAAAGGGATAGGGTCCAAAGAGTTCGCTGAAGTAAGTGATCATCTCGCCCGTGCGGGCGAAGGCAGCGAGTTCTTTCTCCTTTGCATCCAGGGGTGCGTAGAGCACCAGCGGCAGCCCCTCGGGGCCTTCCTCCAACGTCACGTTGAAACGAGCGATGTTGACGGTCGCCAGGTAGGTCGCCATGGGGTCACGCGCATCAAACTGATAGGTGCGCTGCTCCAGGCCGTTAGCCCCCGTGCCGATGACCTCTTCCACCAGGAGGCCATTGGCCGCCACGACCCAGGGCTCGTCGACGGTCACGCGCAAGCGCAGGCGTGCCTTATCCGTGGGGTGATCGTTGCAGGGGAACCAGGAGGCCGCGCCGACGCATTCGCTCAAGGTGTAGATGCCCGAAGACATCTTCCACCAGCCGACTCCGGGCAGGCCGAATTTCGCCAGAGAAGCGTCAGGGATCAAGCCTGGGACGCCGCTGTATTCCACCTCGCAAC
The DNA here is from genome assembly GCA_047618505.1 of Planctomycetota bacterium. GTDB lineage: Bacteria > Planctomycetota > UBA1135 > UBA1135 > JBLHLB01. The sequence continues at coordinate 1,194 of JBLHLB010000060.1, read as the reverse complement.
GGAAGTCGGTCCCCTCGGCCAGGGGCTGCGCCAGGGTGATGATCAGCTCGTTGCCATCCCGCCGATATTGCGCTTCATCTCCGTCGATCGACAGGCTGCCGATTTCAAAGACCCCGAAGTCTAGGGAGAAGGCCGAGAGGTCCTGTGTCGCGCGCAGGTCAATGACCGCACGGGCAACCAGGGCTCCGCTCTCCATGTCCACGCTGAGGTCCAGGTCATAGAGCTGGGCATCGATGCCACCGCTGCCCGACCCGGGGTAGTAGGGGTCACCAACTTCCAGGGCACCGGGGGTGCCCACGATGACGGTTGCGGGCTCCTCTTCCTGGCCAAGGCCGAGGACCGAGCAGGACACGAGGAGCGGGGCGCAAAGCAGGAGCCCAGCAATGGGTCCTGAGACAGCGGGGGTGATGGATTTCGACAGCATCGAAGCATCTTAGCCGCCACCCCCTGCCTGAGTCCGCGATTCCACCTGCCCTTACCCAATCGGAAACCCGCCGCGGGCCCATGGCTCCGGGGGATGCCTAGGCTAGACTCTTCGCCAATCCTCGTTTTCAGACGAGACTCCCCATTGATCGGGTCGCCCTTGGTGCGGCCCCCCGCGTTGATTTTCGCCGTTGAGCCAGCACGACTCCCCCCAACTCTTCCCCTTTCTCGACCATCTCGCAGCACGGCACCTGGGGCCGTCTAAGGAGGAAGTAGCCACGATGCTACGCACGGTCGGCGCACCGGACCTGGACACGTTGATGCAGGAAACGGTGCCAAGTTCGATTCGCCTGGGACGCGAGCTGAACTTGGATCCCGCCCTGAGTGAGAGCGAGTACCTCAAGGATCTGCGCCGCATGGCGGACCTGAACCGACCCATGCGTTCCTACATCGGCATGGGATACTACGGGACGCTATTGCCCTCGGTGATCCAACGCAACGTGCTGGAGAACCCCGGTTGGTACACGCAGTACACGCCCTATCAGGCGGAGATCAGTCAGGGTCGTTTGGAGGCGCTCCTCAATTACCAAACCATGGTGGTGGATCTGACGGGGTTGCCCCTGGCAAACGCGTCGCTCCTGGACGAAGCCACGGCGGCGGCGGAGGCCTTGGCCATGTGCCACCGCGTGCTACGTGAGAAGCGCGATACCTTTTTCGTCTCCGAACTGTGCCACCCCCAGACCATCGCTGTTGTGCAAACACGAGCCGAGG
>JBLHLB010000059.1:0-15637 GCA_047618505.1 Planctomycetota bacterium | reverse complement strand
AGTTCCGGGTGGCCTTGGACGATGCAGGTGGTGCTAGCGAGGATTTCTGGCGCGTCGACGTCTATCCCAGAGGCGACCTGCGCCAGCGCGAAGAGCGCGGTCTGTTGCGCGAGGCACTTGGTGATGCTTTTGGAGACGACGCCCTCATCGCTGATCCCCATAGCATCGGCGACCTGGTCACACCGATCCTTCGGCGCGAGCTCTCCAGCGCGGTTCAACTCGCAACAGGTCTTGTGCTTCTCTTCGTGATGATCGGCCTTGGTGGAATCCGGCCTGGGCTCTTGGCGATGGTACCGGTCTGCCTCGGCTTCGGGCTGACCCTGGGATTGCTTTCGATCCTGGGCATTGCCCTCACGCCGGGGAATCTGATGGCGATTCCCCTCATCCTTGGGCTCGGTGTCGATGATGGTGTGCACCTGGTCCTCCGGCGCCTGGAGGGCGGGGATCCCATGGGCAGCACGGGCACCGCGATCTGGCGCACGAGCGCAACGACGGCGCTTGGCTTCGGATCTCTAATCACAGCCCAAACGCCTTCGATCGCTTCCCTTGGTGCGATTACCTTGATCGGGGTCATGGCAACTTTGGTCACCAGCCTACTCGTCCTGCCTGCCTTCTGGAGCCGGGCGGATGGGCGTGCTACTAAGGGGGCATGAAGTTCACACCCAGGGGGCCGCGTGCTCTGACAACGATCCAGAGCGCCTCCCTAGCGGTCATCTGCTTCCTTGGCTTAGCGTCCTTCGGTCCCCTCGCTGCGGAGCAGGAATCAGAGCCGGCGGCGGCGCAAGACGAGGCACTGGTGGAGGTGGACGCGGCCCAGAAGGAGAAGGCGACCAAGGTCATCGACCGCGTCACCAAGCGTCTCAAGGACGTCACGATCATGGGGGCGGACTATTCGCAGGAACGGACCTCGCCCCTCCTCATCGAGCCCCTGAAGTCGAAGGGGCGCCTCTTCCAGCGGACGCAACCCGCCTGCCTTCTGTTCCAAGTGGCAAGTCCCCACCGCGCGAACATCCGCATGGCGGCGGACAGTTACCAGGTCCATCGCCCCGACGAGAAGACTGCGGAACGCTTTCTATTTGAAGGCGAGCACGCGGGCAACGCCTTGCTTGGCGCCTTCCGGCCCGAGGTCAAGGCGCTCTTCACGTCCTTTGCCCTGATCGCCTACGGGGAGGTTCGCGCCAAGGGCACGACCGAGGGGGATGCGACAGTTGCGGTCCTAACCCTGCGCCCCAGGGACGCGAAGGCGCGTCGTCATGTTGACAATGTTGTCCTGCGCATCGACATGACGCGCTCCCTTCCAATCAGTGTCTCCTACGTTGACCGCGAGGGCTATGCGGTGAATCTGGCGCTGTCAAATATTTTGCTCAACGCAGAACTAGAAGACATTGATGGGCTCTTCGCCGCAGAACTCCCCGACGATGTGCACCTCTTGGTCCATCGCATCAAGGCCGAATAATGTCGGACGAACCCACGAACGAGCAGCGCGGTGTGCGCATCCCCAGCGACCAACTCAGCCCCTCAGCGCTGCGCACGGTGATCGAGGAGTTTGTCACCCGCGATGGAACCGAGACAACCGAAGCCGAGAAGAGCATTGAACAGGTCACAGCTCTCCTCGCCCGCGGCGAAGTCGAGCTGTGGTTCGATGAAACGACGCGCACCTGCAACATCCTTCCCACCGGCTCAGATCAGTAACTGAGGGCGATGGTGTAGGTACGGAATGGGCTGCGACCGCCGTCGATTACAATCTCGGGCCGATGAGCTCGATGAGGTTGCCGTCGGGGTCACGAACGAGGATCAGCTGGGGGGAGCTGGCATCGGCGCCGAGGGCGACGGGACCCTTGCCGAGGATCGGAACGTTTGCCGCGGCGAGGCGCTTGATTGAGTCGTTCAGGTTGCTGACAAAGACCGTCAGGTAGCTCAGCCCAAGCTGGCTATCAATAAAGGAGTTGTCACTCTGTTTGGGATCGCCGTCCGCGCGCTGCATGAGCTTGACCTTGGTCGCATCGTCGCCGCTGCCCAAGGCGAAGACGCGGATGGTCAGGGGCCTGGCATCGGTCAGCCCTGCGTCGCTGCAGAACTCGGCTCCGACGGAGAATCCGCTCGCCTCTGAGAAGCCCAGGGTCTCTCCGTAGAACTTGGCGGCGGCATCGAGATCGCTGACCACCATGCCGACGTCAATCGTCGTCCGTGAGAAGGCACCCGGCTCTTCCGCCGCGACGGATTCTTCTTGGATTAGGGGCGCGACGAGGGCGCCTGCGAGGACAAGGAAGGCGAGGGGATTAAGGACTGAACTCATGGCTTGCTCCGGCTTCGGGGACGTACAAATGCGAGATCGTACAGGCTTATTGACGACACGGAACAATGCTTCCCGCCGCCACGCAGGGAATCCACTCGCGGCGGCTAAAACCTGAATCCGTACCGCCAATATATTCGCACAAATTAGCCCCTCCCGTGTTCGACTAAGCGCGTGGCGGAGGGCCAGCAGACATGCTATGCCCCCCATTGCCGTACTTCTGCTCACCTTCCCAACAAGCCCCAAAGGGACAGACACTTTGGATCTCCGCCATGCTCATCGCTCTTAGGACACTCATCCAGAACGGGGTCGACTCCGGACCCGAATCTGGGGCCGAAGGCTCCAATTCTAATATCCCCGCTAGCTCCTTCATGGATACGGTCAACGACTATGTGACCGATCCAGAAAAGCTGATGGCCGATGCCATTCCCATTGTCATCAAGGTCGCCCTCGCAGCCGCGATTTTCATCATCGGACGCATGGTCGCTCGCATCGTCTCGAAGATGGTTCGCAAGATCCTGACCAAGAAGGCGGACGAGACCCTCGCACAGTTCCTTAGCAGCATCGTATTCATGCTGCTGATGGTCATGGTCGTCATCGCGGCCCTGGACCAACTTGGTGTTGAAACGACGGGCTTCGCCGCCATTCTTGCCGCCGCTGGCTTCGCCGTCGGCATGGCCCTGCAGGGCTCCCTCGGCAACTTCGCCGCCGGCGTCATGCTGATGTTGTTCCGCCCGATCAAAGTTGGCGACTTCATCGAAGCGGGCGGCACTTCAGGGGTCGTGCTGGAGATCGGAATCTTCTCAACGATCATGAAGACCGGGGACAACAAGCGCATCATCGTGCCCAACAACAATGTCACCGGCGGAAACATTACCAACTACTCAGCCCACGACACACGCCGCGTCGATCTCGTCTTCGGCATCGGCTATGACGACGACCTCAAGCAGGCCAAGGAACTCCTGCACACGATCGTCAACGAGCATCCCCTGATCCTCAAGGATCCGGAAGTAACCATCGCCGTCTCCGAATTGGCGGACTCCAGCGTCAACTTCGTCTGCCGTCCCTGGGTTAAGTCTTCAGACTACTGGGGCGTTCTCTTCGACCTGACGGAGACCGTCAAGCTGCGCTTCGACGCGGCTGGGATTTCGATTCCCTTCCCACAAACCGATGTGCACGTTCACCAGGACGCTTCCTAGCGATCTCGTCCTAGAACGCTCGATTAAGGGCACTGCAACGGGGTGATCCTCCGGGGCAGTGCCCTTCTTGCGTTCCAGGGTGATTGCCCACCCATTGGGTCCCCTCCCTCCCTAGCGTAGAGGTTCCGTATGGACGGGCGGATTGATCGGTAACAGTGGGGGCGAGCGTAGGTACACCCACCGAGCAGGAAAGCTCCTTCCGTTCGGATGACAGACGACAGATGGTTGGTTGCCTTGGCGCGCCCACGACACTCACCCCGCCTTCACGTTCCCCATGCGATGCAGCCCAGTGCTCGCCGGACCGTGGGCCCGCTCCCCATGCATCCCATGCACCTTGGATTCTCGATCCGGCAGCTGCCGCTTCGTGCGCTACTGTCGTCTTCTGTCCTGTTTTTCACTGCGCTCCTCTTCACCGCCTCAAGTCACTCCGCCCAGGGGGAGAATGGCTACCTCCGCGGTCGCGGCGGATTGGTGGTCGCCCTGAGTTATTCCTCCTCGACCTTTGAGGAAGAGATCACGACTGGCAACTTCAGCGACGTCGACCGCGCCACCATGGGGCTCTACATGAACTATGGTCTGTGCGATGATCTCGACATCGTTGTGCAGCCCTTGTTCTCAAGCGCACACGCTTTGGAGTCTGCACTCCCAGGCAATTGTATTGGCCTACTTCGGGATCGTCGTTGCAGGCCATGCATTGGAGGCTTTACGAGCAGCGCGCATCCGTGAGGTCAGCGCAGTGCGACTCGAGGGGCAGCTCACGGAGGCGCGCCACATTTGGGCGACGATCGCACCGGCTCCCTTGTGCTACCTGCCACCGCCAACCGCGCTGGCCGTGGGATCCTGGAAGGTGGCGTTCTCGGCGAGCATCCCTTCCATGGCCCCGAAGTCGCTGTCGGCGTAGGCCTTCAGGTAGTCATTGGAGATTCCGACAAGGGCCGAGTCTTCCCCCTCCACGACCTCCACCGTGCGATTAGCCTGGGGCAAGAGCATGTCGTAGTCGCCAAAGTCCGTGTGCCCCGTGATGCGCCCCTCCTTGGCCTCGATCACTGTCATGAACGGCATGTCCTTCATTTCGCTCCCCATTCCCTTGCCTGTGAAACCACCAAAGAGGCAAGCGAAGCGGCCAGCAGTGAAGCGCAGGCTGGTATCGAACTTGACGTCGGTCAGCCCCATGCCCGCCATGGTCGTGGCCATGATTTCCGGGCCAGTGAGGCCGTCCATGAGGGGGATGCCCCAAATGGCTGCGGTGGGGTCCACCCAGCGCACGTCCTCAGAGCACAGCTCGGAGCAGCGCTCCACATTCCGCGCGACAATGACTTCCTTCAGGTAAGTTTCGGCGAGTCGGCCAACACCCTGTTGTTGGAACGGGACGGAGAGCGGGAGCAGCAAGAGGAGCAGGATCGGTTTCATTGGAAGCGGGGGGGGCTGCGGTGTCTCCGCTTGAGTCCCCTGCTCCCCAAACGGTCGCAGATATCCCTCGAAAGAGCGGCGCGTCGCACTCGCCACCGAATTGCCCCCGGGAAGCCGCGGCCGCAACGCCGCTTAGATGCCAGCTACAAGATCTAGGGCATTACAGAGTTCCGGCCCGGCGCCGCCGAGGATGACCCCCTGGGAATAGACCAGGAAGCCCTGCAAACCTGGATCGCTTGGGATCGCTAAACTGTGGACTGCGCTGCCCCCGCCGCTGGCGACAACGGACGAGAAGATCAAGTTGCCGCCCAGGACTTCGACGCCAACAAGCAGCTCACCGTAGGGTGTGATCAATCCGCTGCTCGCCATGTCGTACCCGACGATGAAGGTCAACCCAGCCCCGGGGTGCCCCGTTGCATCGATTGTGCCGGACCAGGTCGTACCCAGAATCGGGTTCAAGGAGCTGCTGTAGCTAGACGGATTCACACCGGCTCCGTTGCAGGCGGATACGCCGGGGACAATTGCAGTGATGGGATAGGTGTAGACCGCGTTGCCATCGCCGGGCGCCCCGATCCAGGCCCAGCCGTCATCGAGGGCGACGGCCGCACCGAACCAATCATTGTTCTGGGAGTCGCTAGCGACGAGCGTGCTCCATTCGTGCCAAAGGCCTCCCCCAAGATCCTGAAAAATGTAGGCGCTGCCTGTCCTAGTGCCACCGGCCCGGGCCGGCTCACCGACAACGAGCACTCCTTCGAATAGATCAAGCTCAGCACCAAACAAGCCCGCGCTACGGGGCGAACTCGCAAGGAAGTCGGCCTCCTCGTTCCAGGATGCCCCGTCGTGGCGAAAGATGAAGACGCCGCCGGTTTCATAGCCGCTGATCGGATCATCGAAGTTGGATGCACCCACTGCGATTACATCGCCGTCCACGGAAACGCCATCACCGAAGAGATCGAAGTCTAGCAACGAGGCCGAACCTAGCTGTTGTTCCCCTATCCACCCAACACCGTCGAATCGATACACCCAGGCGGCCCCGAGATCGGAGCCAAAGTGGACCGCACCAACGACCATGACCCCGTCATCAAGATCCAATGAACCACCAAATTGGTCGAAGGCAGCAAGATTAGACGGGGAGAGCGTCGCCTCGTAGTTCCAAGCGGCTCCATCAAATCGAAAGGTGACTGCAGTACCACTATCGACCAGCGCGCCGTTTCCCTGTGGAGAACCAACGGCCAAGACTCCGCCGTCCATCGCGACGGCGCTACCGAACCTGTCCCAGTTCTTACCGTTTGGATCCCGAAGGACGGCGACCTCCGCCCAGCTCCCGCCCGACCGGGAGAAGAGCACCGCGGCCCCTTGCTGAAAGGAAATCGTTGAGTCGTAGGGAATGCCGGCGACCGCGTAGTCACCGTCCAGTGCAACAGGACCGATGATATGCAGACTACTGCTCACCTGTGAGTCAAAGACCCACTGCACGCCATCGAACTCGTAGAAGTCAATTGCGGAAAGCCCGCTCCCATCCACGGTGGAAACAGCGGCACGACCATCGCTCACGGCGACATCGCCCCTAAAAGCGATAGCGGGATCGGCGTCAAAGCGCGAGCTCTCCTCCATGCTGCAGCGTTGGGCACTGCTAACGGTCGCGCCCAAGGCGGCCAACAGAAACGCGGGGAGCAGTATCGATCGTTGGGGGCAGTCGATGTGTCTAAGCATTGTCGTAGTGATTCGCAATCCCTCTGTCCGCCGCGATGCGAACAGGGTGGGTCCGGAAAAAACGCGGGGTTGGCCACGGGCGTACGGCGAGAACCAAGTGAATCCAGGGGTGGAGACGGCGAGACCAAATGTAACCCACAAGCGCCAGTCTAACCTGGGCCGACCGTCAGCCCTGGCACAGGCGCAAAGCAGAAAGAAATCCAGCGCGACCTGTGATTGAATCAAGACTCGCCCCTGCCTATTCCAGACCCACACTTGCGACCCCCATCGGTGGTTCGAAGAGTCGACTCGCTGGACCCTGACTGGACCTTAGTCCCCGGCGAGCCCATACGGCCCCCTCCGCTTCAACCGCGACTCCACTGGGACCACTTAGCCGGGTCGGGATCTTCCGTAGCCAAGTGTTCGTCTCATTGGCGAGCGATCGCTGCGATCCAGCTAGCCCCTACGGATCTGTGGAGCCCCAGATTTCTCCGGCCATTTCTGGTCCGATCTGTAGTGCCGACAGGGGGGGGTGGGCGGAATTGAACCATACAGGCGAGCGCTTGCGAACGATGACCCAGCGCGAAAGGAGGACAGCGTCGGCGATCCATCACTTCCCTATGTTCGACGCCGCTCGATCGGTCACAGGTCGCCGCACATCAAGAATCTGAGCGCCGACCGCCATGGAGAAGGGAGAGACCATGGGAGAGCCCTCCACTAGTCATGGTCTCCACGCCACGAATCATCCACTCCAATAACATGAAGCGCAACAAACTGAATAGTACAGCCACTGTCCACAGGAAGCCCCGGTTCAGAACTCGCCAGACCGGCAGTCTCGCGCTCAGTCTATCCTGCTCATTGGCTCTGCTTGGTTGCGGATCCTCTAGTGGAATCTCCGTTGATTCGCAGCTCCCCTCCGGTGCCTTCGGGCCCAAGCCTGATGGTGGTGGCACCTATATTTCGGACCCGCTCCTGGACCCGGGTGGGACACGCCTTGGCCTCGTGAAAGTCGTCTGGGGTCGCCTGGTGGATATTCATGATCTGGATAGCCAGGGGGCGGTAGAAACGGAGCCCGTGTTCCATGACATGGTTGTGCGGCAGGAGCTCGCGACAGACGGAGTGGACTACATCTTCGAGGTGGACCCCGTCACCCAGGTGACACGCTTGATCGTGTTACGAGATGCTGAGGCCGCGGATACAGCGCCTTTCCGTGACCTCGTCTTGGCGGCCACCGAAGGCCTTCCGGAGATCGATCCAAAGAGAGACGATGGTGCATCGCCGCCGCCCTTCTCCCTGGTCCCGAACAACGCGACCATGCTCCTATGCTTCGATGACATGCTGCAGGATGACGCGGCCACGGAGGCGATGCTGGACGATCTCGTTCGCGTGCGCACCGGCTACACACCGACGCAGCCCTTCGACTCGCGGATCATCTTCGAACGCAATTTCGGGGCGGTTCAAGGCGGACGATACCACTCCACGCGCATCATTGTGGACTCGTCGGTAAGCGAACTCGAAGCCCAGCAGGACTCGAGCTTGGTAGAGAACGCCTTCGGTCTACCGGCCAGCCTGACATCCACAAACGAAGCCAGTTTCTCCCTCCGGATTCCGACAGAGATTGACCAATCTGTTGGGCAGTTCGATGTGCTGACAAACCTGCGCGGTCGACCGCTGGACGTAGCGGCTAATGGGCCCACCGACCTCACGGACCCGCGACTTCCGATTATCCGCGGACTACGCGCTGGAAACGATTTGGATCCGCAGCGCGGCTTCCTGATCGACAACGTCAACCCCCAGCTACTCGGGACCTTCGGCGCGACTGTTGACGCTGTTCGTCAAGACCCTGCGGGAGGGCCCCTGGACCTTTTGGTGGATATGACTTTCGTCACGGCCTGCCAGCTCGCCCCGCTACGCGGCGACGTCCTGGAGAGCCCAGGGGCACCACTTCAAGTCAGCGCTGGAGGGGCAACACCGGACACATCTGGTCGCGTCTATGACCTCAAGGTTCATGCCCTCTTCGCCTTCGAATCGACCGCTGACTTTATGGGTGGCGCGACATACGTCACGCCCTTCAACGAGGTAAACGGCATTGACCAGGGCTGTTGGGCGAGCTTCCAGCCCGCCGCGACTGGCCCCGGGCAGGGTGTGTCCCCGGACGCAGTCGTGAGCCTACGCTTCAGCGAAGCAATGGGCCCCCAGGCGATTGAGGCCCTCGACGGCCCCGCACTCGTAAGGGGCGAAGAGGAGCTGCATGCGACGTCAATCGCCCCGAGCCTGATCCAACTGGATCCTGGCCTGCGCGAGGTGGAACTCGTCCCTGTTGTATCTCTCCTCCACGCCGGCGGAGGTGCCGAGCCCTGGCGCATCCCTATCGATGAAGTTAGCGACGGTCTACGGGACCTGGCCGGCAACGAGCTTGCCCGGGCCCCCGACGCCATCCGCTTCACCCTCGACCCCAGCGCGCCGGCAAGCAACGCAGGCGGCGTGGTACTTCGACTCAAGTCCAACAACGAGTACAACGAATTCGACCAGGGCGTCAGCTACCAGGATCTACGTGGTCATATTGTCCTCGACGTGGAAAGCGGAATCGCAACCCCGCGGCCGGTGCAGCGTCAAGCTTGGCCGGTTGATCAATCGCAGTTCCTGCCCTCGCAGATGTTCGCCCTCCCGGTCTCCATTCAGGAGCCCTTAGTTCCCCTGGGCAGCAAACTTCAAACGCTCTGGCGCTACGCCGACCTCGGTTGGTTGATCACCGATGAGACCCGCGTCGATCTTGATGTCGAGGGCATCTCCTGGGCGCCCTTCGCCGGGAGCATTGTTTCCGACTTCTACAAGGGCTTCGAGATTCTCTTGGGACACAGCTCGCGCCTACCGGATGAGTCCTTGAACATGGGAGCCCTCGTCTATCCGAACTCCGGGCTGCAATTCCAGGGACTCTTCGACGACAACCTTGTCCCCGGACGCACGGGCCTAAGCGAGTCCGTTCACCCTACGGCATCGGGCTATCTCGTGGATCCCACAGACGCCTACACCGCCGCGTCAGGAACAAAGATGGCGCCCTTCCCTCTGAATCGTCAAGGAGCGACAGCGCAGACGTTCACCTGGCGTGACACAACGGTCCTCTCCGTTGGCGGCGCTGAAGGACCGGGCATCCCCCTGGAGATCGAGGTGGTCAACGGCATCTATCCTGACCTGTTCCCCGGCGAACTTGCCCCCGGTGGTTCCGTGCCTTCGATCGGGCTCCCGCTCCTGATGGAGTTCCGCACGCACACCGAGCCCACGGCCCTTGGGCTCAACGGGTTCCAGGTAGCCATTGCACAGTCCGGTCAGCTCTTCCCGACATGGCGTGTGCACTCCTCCGGTGGCATCAACGCCTCGGGCGCAGGCGTCAGCGTAGATCCAGACCTGCAACCCACCCCCATCGGTGGCTACGACAACACGGGAGCGCCGACGCGGGCAAATGATCCATCGCTGTACTTCGGTGAACTGCAAACGGTGGTGCGCTTCAGTCGCGCCCACAGCGTGTGGTTCGACAGCGGATCTACAAACACAGACTGGAAGGCCCCACGGTTGATTCCTGCCGATGCCAGTCAACCGACGGGTACAAGCATCCAACTGGAATACCGCGGAGCCACAAGCTTCATCGGAACCAACAACACCGAAGCTAACGCCCTCTGGATGGACATCTACGGCGACGTCACCCAGGGCCAGGTCATGTTTGCGAATGGAGACAGTTCTTGGAAGTCCAGCATCAGCGAGCTGGCCGGCGCGCGCTACATACAGGTGCGCCTCAGCTTCGAGAACAACATCGACAGTGGACTGTCACCGACACTCGATGCCATGGTTATTGCTTTCGAGCGCTGAACCATTTTGGCGGCAGAGAGACCCGCGTGTCCGAGATGGACGCACGGGTCTCGCTCTATTCCGCAAACACGCCCGATAGCGCGCCAAGGCCGTCACCGAACTGTTCCGCTGAAACTCCCATCCTATTCAGCATCAAGAGCAGCAGGTTGCACAAGCGCACTCCACGGTCGACCGGGTGCACGCAGATGAAGCAGTAGAGACCAATGGACCCGGTATCCCCGCCGAGCACCTGCCCCATGTATTCCGCCGCTTCTACCGAGCGGACAAGCACTGTGGCCGCCAGGCGGGGGGCGTCGATCTGGGCCTAAGCCTAGTGCGTGCTATCACCGAAGCCCACGGCGGGAACCCACGCATCACAAGTCAGATTGGCGAGGGAACGATCGTGACCTTGACTATGTCCATCAACGGCGAACATCCGGCCTAGCGCCCCCCACAGACAACGGAGACGAGCTGGTTACCGGTAGCTGAAGAGTCCTAGTCTCCCCCGACATAGCCCATCCTCTGTAGCCGTTCGAGATCCTCGTCCTTCAGTCCGACGGCGGTCTCCTCCACGTATTCGCGGGACTCGTCTCGCAGGGCTTGATAGCGTTGCAGAAGCGTGAGCATCTGCTGAACTCGCTCTGGATGTTCCCGCGATAGATTGTGCTTCTCCATTGGGTCCGAGGCCAGGTCGTAGAGCTCATACACCGGCCCCGCGATCTGCTCCGACAGGTTCTTAACCCAAGCCTTGTATTCCCCCATGGGATCCGCACTGTCCTGGAAGCGCTTGCGAAGCTCCGTGACTCGTTCGGTTGTCAGTGTTTGGTCAAGAACCTCCGGCGCATTAGCGGCAATCCAACTGCGCGGGAGACGCTCCTGGGAGAGCATCGTCCATGGCAGGGACTCGCTGCCGGGCCGCATCTCAATCAACTTCCAACCGTCCAGTTCGAGCGCAGACTGCGTCATGATTCCGCCCTCCGAAAAAAGTGCTTTGGAGGGCAGGGGATCACCCCTCAAGAGAGGCACAAGCGAGCGTCCGTGCATCCAACTGAAACCTCCCCCGAGACCAGCGATCTCTGCCAAGGTCGGATAGAGGTCCACCAACTGCGCGGCCACAGGGACGCGCTGACCGCCGCCCTGGCCTGAAGGCATGCGCACAACGAGAGGCACCTGCAACACTTCGTTGTAGAGCAGCCCGTGGCCGAAGTAGTTGTGATCGTCGGTGGACTCGCCGTGGTCCGCCGTGATAACAACCACGATTTGATCCAGCAGACCGCGCTGCTTGAGCTCTCGGAAGAACCCCCCAAGCGCGCTGTCCAAGGCAAGAATCTCCTCGTCGTATGACGCGACAAAGGGCGCCACAGGCCCCTTTCCATCGGCCTCCGCCACAGCGTCTACCGGCTCTGTGATGTAAGTAGGAACGGAACCAAAGGCATGGGGAAGGGCGCCAATGTCCATGCGCCCACCGGCTTCGAAGAGCTCATCACCGTGAAACTCCCCCGCCTGGGGTTCGTCGGGAAGATAGGGGCCATGCACGTCGTAGGCGTGCAGGAAGCAAAAGAAAGGACCGCTCTCCTGCGCCTGCTCCATCCATTCCAACGCCTTGGGTAGCATGTGCCGCAAGCCACCCAGCGGGTCTTCCTGGTCGATCTCGGCCGCGCTCTCGTCAAATAGGTCGAAGCCTTGACTGAAGCCGTAACGCTCGCCCATGTGCAATGCATCGATGAAGCCCGCCGTTTGATATCCACTGGCGCGCAACGACTCAGCTAGGGTCCAGCGCCCTTCTGGTACACGGAGGAGGAAACGATCCGTCTCCCCTCCGAAGTCCATGCTCACACTCGATGGATAGAGGCCTGTGAAGAGCGCCGTATAGCTGGGTGTTGTCCAGGGTGCATTGGACACGCAGCGATCGAAGACGACGGCCTCTTTGGCGAACTCATCCAGTTCAGGGGTGGTCTCGCGCCCGTACCCATAGAGCGAAGTGTGCTGCGCCGACAGGGTATCGATGCTAATGAACAGAATCGAAGGAGGCCGTGCTTCATTCGATTGAACCAGTTTCAAATGCTCGATGCTCAGCGCAGCCGCGGTCTCTCCAGAACTGCTCCAACTGAGATCAACCTGCAGGATTCCCTCAGCAGTCCTGGGCAGAGCTGCAACCCAAGTCACCTCACCCCCTTGGGTTTGGCGAACCTTGGTTTCACCCTCGCCTCGGGGTGAACTCGTCAGAGGATCCACCTGACGCATCGTCATTCCGAGTGAACCTTCGCCCGCGGTGGTGGCAACAAGTTCCAACGCACCGGGAGTTCCCAGGGAGAGAAGGAAGCGGGCGCTCTCCATCGGAGCAAGAACCAAAGCGCCAAGGTCGCCGACTACCGACGGGGCTTCGGGTCCTTGGAGTGTGAGCGACGGTGGCTCAAGCAAGTCCCGGGTGCGACCCGGGTGATCCTCCTTTCCACAGGAGACTCCCAAGAGCAGCAACAAAAGGGGGCAGTAGCGCATGTGGAGATCGAGAGAGGGGGCTGTCCATGACAACCGGCGGCAGGTGCCTGGTCTAGCGCTATCTAGAAGATGACGAAGATCTCCTGCAGATTGCTGACCTCAAAGGGGATGCCACCGGAGATGTTCGTTGTTTGACCGAAGAGGCTCGTAAGAGCAATCCCCGAGATCGGCACGTGAAGATCCGTCGTTCCCGACGGCCCGATGACGTGGCAGCCGAGGCTGATCAGGTCCGCGAAACTGTTCCCAATCTCGATCATCCAAAGGGGGTGGGAACTGGGCAAGTCGCTGAAGGAGTAAATCACAAGGTGGAGGTCACCGGGCTCGCCGCTGAAGGTCAGGTCGACGCCGGTAGCGCTCCCCACCGGGTTGCCAGAGTCACCTGTGCCTGCTTGGAAAGCCAGGGGATCGTTGGCGATGATGTTCGCGCCAAAGGTTGAGCTCTCGATGCCCTTGGTAAGTACGAAGTCCGCGAGACCTAGGGAAGGAAGCTGGGGCATGTCCAAGATCAAGCGACCCGCGCTACGGCGCGTGAAACCTGTGACCGGATTGCCATTCAACGACAAAGTCATCCCATCCTGGAAGCCAGTACCAAGCAGCGCCACATCTTGGCCGGTGCCCGGGATCAAGGCGGGAATGTTCGTTGGCGTCGTCCCCGTCAGGCTCAGGGGGTCTGTTGCACCCGCGTTGGGGTCAAAGAGGTCAAGCGTTAGCGCTCCACTCCCCAGGGGATCCAGGAAGGGGGCAACCAGGGCCCATTGGGCAGCCAGGCGACCGTAGTTGTCATTCGTGGGCGTCGCGCAATCCGCTGTTCCAAAAGACAGTTGTCCGATGAAGCGACCGCTGCGATCGAGGAGCGGCGAGCCAGAAGAACCGGGCTCAGTGGTTCCGATCTCCCAGGCTCCAATATTCCAGAAGGTGCCGGCCTTCGTGGGTGCATGGTCGTCTAGGCAGATCTTCATGGGATCGCCACCGGGGTGATGCAGACCAAGGGTGCCGGTCACCGGCGGCACATCGCTGCGATCCCATCCGAGGTAGCGAACGGCGTAGGCTTCGGAGGGCTGCTCCTCCAACTCCACTAGTTGGAAGTCCAGGGGATCATCCACAACCAATGTCGCCGCGCCCTGCACAGTGTTCGTTCGCACTACGCCGGTTCCAGCGCAGGTGCTCTCCTTGAAGTCGAAGGTGAAGATCGCGTTGGCAAGGTCGCCGCAGTGCTCTGCCGTCAGAACCAACAGCCGACCGTCCTGTGCCGTGTTGTTGATCAGGGATCCAGAGCACTTGTTTAACCCAATGATGATGTGTACCACCGTCTCCGCTTCGGAGGCAAAGGGCACACCCTCGGGACAAACCACATCCACTTGGCAGGCGCCAGACACAAGGTTCGAACTGCCGCCCGCGGCCGAGGGCGCAACATCCGTGAGCGGGCGGTAGGCGTGGTACACAGTCGAGATGTTTAGCGCGGGCAGGGTACGCGTCCCCGCGGGCTGCCAATACTCCAGGGTTAATCCATCGCCTGGCGTCGGCTGAATGGCGAACTGACCGTTGCCCTTGTGGTTGCGCAAGGTGTAGGCGCCGCGCACCGTTTCAGCCCCATCGTTGTACGCGTAGAGTTCCGCTCCTCTGGGAAGCTGGAAGCGAGAGAAGAGCAGCGAGAGCGACTCCGCCCCGGGGGAGTGCAAGCGCAGACGCCAGACCCGCGAGCCGTCGGCAAGGGTCGTCCAAAGGCCGTCCTCAACGGGGCTCAACTCAACGCTGTGCGCATGGGCGAAGCGCAGTATTCCGGGGCGGAATTCAAGCTCGTCCTCGGCCAGGAGCGCCGCATTGTCAACACTCGGTAGCAAAACCGTCGGGGCCTGTGACAACATCGCCTGAGTACCGCTTCCCCCGGGTACACCCTCCGGAGCCCCTAGGGAGGGCGGGGTTCCACCCCACTCACGCTGGGCACTTGCCGGTAGCCCCACCGAAAGGGCGAGGAGTGAGGGCAGCAGCCAGGCACGCAGGGCCCGCTTACCCTGGACTGTGCCTCGATTGATCCTGTCGCGAAGACTCATTGCTGTGTTTCTCATGGGCTAACAGGCGCTGGTTCTCAATTCGACCGGCGGCATACCCGGAACCGAGGCCTATTCCGATTCTAAGTCTATCCCAGTTCGACGAAACCGGGGGGAGCCCCGGGCCGCTCGAAAACGGCCCCCCGGGGCTTCCATGGATGAATAGAGAAGGGTTTTCCCTCCTCCGGTGTCCTCACGCTCCGGTCCTAGTTCCCGAGAAGCAGGTCCTGGCCGTTCGTCACCTGCCCAATCCCGTTCAGGTAAACCTGGGTGTAGATCGGCAAACCCTCAAGGCTAAGGTCATTGGGGATCCCGACACTGTGGTTCGCAACTCCACCGAAGATCCCAGCAAGGCTGCTGAAAAGACTGGTCGAAGTCGGATCGACCAGGATTTCCCCGAAGTTAGACGACAAGGGGAAGGGGGCGGGGGCGGCGAAGGCAAAGAGAATCGACAGACCACCTGAGCCCACGCTGCCTGCGTCCACCGAGCTCTGCCAGGTCGTACCAAGGACCGGCGCCGTGACACAATCAAAGATGTCCGGGTTCGCACCGGTTCCAAGACGGTCCGTGCAGCTCGCCAGGATTAGCACATCAACAGTCACGTAGTCGACCTCGGTCATTGTGTTGACGCCAAGGGCGCCCGTCACGGTCAG
>JBLHLB010000058.1:0-15809 GCA_047618505.1 Planctomycetota bacterium | reverse complement strand
CAGGCCGTGCACTTGTCCGTGATGAAGTGCGCATCCCACTGCCAGCGGTCGCGCACGGCCGGATCGGTGAAGAGCACGATTTGGTAGCTGCCGTGGGCGTCGTAGCGCATGGCTTCGCCGACCACATCGATGTTCAGCTCCAATGCCGTGTTGAACTGCGCCGGGAAGGATGAACTCGTATGCGTCAGGCTGCGAATCTTAGGATCCGTCAACCACCCGTAGATCACGAGAGACCCGCCCTGCATCTGATGGAAGGCGCGATAGCGCGGCATCTCATCACTCAAGCCATAGCGGAAGCGGTCGCGCACCGGCGGAACCCGCAAAGGCAGATTCATGTTGACCAGCACATAGCCTTCTTCGTGCTCGACGGTGAAATCGCGGCCATAGCGGCGATTTCGCTCCACCTGATCTTCCTCAAGCCCGCGGGTTTGGGCCCAAACCAATTCCCAGCCGGGCACCTCTTCAAGCTTCGCCGCATCCTCCGCCTCGGGCAGTTCGCCCGAGTAGATGATCGCGCTGGTCGGACAGACCTCGACCACGGTCCGGGCGTTGTAGAGGTCCCACTTGTGGCCGTCAACGGCATGGGCCTTCTCGTCGTCCCCCATGTAGAAGACTTCGGGAAAGTCCTGACAGCAGGCATCGCAGGCGATGCAGAGTTCGGGCTCAACGTAGAAGGATTCCGCCTGTGTGACGGTGTCCTGGATCGTGCTCTCGGCCATTTGAGGGGGGTCGGGACGGAAGGTCCAGCTGTGTTCGCGGGCCACACTGGGCGCGCGGGGTCTGATTGAGCATTCTAGGGGCCACGCGAGTGGCTACCAAGTCACCATCGGCTAGAACCTCACGTGAACAGGAGACTCTCCATAGGAGAGGGGCAGCCTGGGACCGTAGCAATGCGTGCCCGGCTCTCCAGGCAGGCAAATTAAGCACCCAGCCCGCGGACAGGCCCATGGACGAGCCCAGGGAAAAACACGACAAGTGGCGCGACGGCCGGGTGGCCGGGGAATATGACGCCCGACGCTTCCAGAGCCCCATGGGCGCCGCCAAACACCGGCGCGACGAGGCTATATTGCGTTCGATTCTGGGTTCGATTATGGGTCCCCAGGCCACCGGCGCGCGGGTTCTGGATCTGCCCTCAGGGACGGGTCGCCTGCTCTCGGTCCTGGGGGAAAATGGGCGCTGGGCGGTTGGGGCGGACCGGTCCCTGGAGATGCTCCTGGCGGATCCAGAGCTGGAGGGCGGTAAGGGGCCGCCCGTCTCCAGGCTCCAGGCGGACGTGCGCGCCCTGCCCTTCGTGGACGATGCCTTCGATGTCGTCGTCTCGATGCGCTTCTTTTTTCACCTGAACTCGCGCTCCCTGCGGATTGCGGCCCTGGGCGAAATGGCGCGAGTGGGCAAGCAACAGGTGGTCGTCCAGGACCGTTCCGGCGCAAACTTCAAGCAGGCGGGGCGAGCGCTCCGTCATCGCCTCGGGTTGAGCAAGCGCTGGAGTCCAGTTCTTTCACCCGCCGAGCGCCGCCGCGAATTTGAAGAGGCGGGGCTCGAGTGGGTTGGCGAGCGACATGTGAGCCGGCTTTTTTCCGACAAGAGCCTGTTTCTACTGCGGCCGCGCTAGGGGCTCCTTCGGGTAGGGCTGCGAGTGGTCCGCCAGCCGGATGGATATGACCTCGGGGGATGTGAGTCCCAGCGGAGTTCACGCACTCTCCACCAAATCTTCACAGAGTGTGGTCACTGTGGTGCCGACGAATCTAAGGTCGCCTTGGGATGGAGCCGCCTTGCTCTGCCCCGCTTAGAACAGCTGTCTCTTTCCCAGATCGAACAAATTGATGAGTTCCATGAATCACGGTGTGCAGGGGCCCAAGGCGATCTTCCGTTGCCTTGAATCTTGGTGTCGCAACGTCTTCAGCGAGAATCCTGGTCCAGGGGTCTTCGAGTGCATTGGGGAAGGGCTACCAAGTGGGCCCGGCCGGTTGCTTGGGATCCAGAGCGCCCAGGTCGAGGTCTTGAAGCCAGGTTTCCCAGAGGCAAGCGCCTCAAACCCTAGCTATCTGCGCATCGAGGCATTCCGTCGAATATTTCAGCTGACCCTGTGCTTCACTCCCGAAGTGGAGAGCGAACGCGCCGAGCTGATCGTCAGTGCCTTGAGTTCCGTCCTTTCGATGTGCGTCATTGAAGACTCCTTTGGAAGCACCATGCGCGAGGCAGCGGAGATCCAATGCAGCCTGCTGCGTGAAGCGCCGCCGGACTTAGCGGGCTTTGACATTGCCGTACGTTGCAAACCCGCGGACGAGGTGGGCGGTGATCTCTACGACTTCCTGGAGCTGGACGCACAGACCCTAGGGCTCGCGGTTGGCGATGCCAGCGGTCACGGATTGCCTGCGGCGCTCCTCGCGCGAGACATCGTGATCGGCCTCCGCATGGGCATGGAGAAGGACCTTCGACCTGCCCATACCCTGGAGCGGCTCAACCAGGTCATCCATACAAGCTCGCTCTCGAGCTGCTTCGTTTCCCTGCTCTATGCGGAACTGGAGACCAACGGAAACCTGTTCTACTTCAACGCCGGGCATGAGCCTCCGATCTTGTTCGGAGACGGAGGACTGCGTCACCTGTCGCGCAGCGACACCGTCATCGGACCCCTGGAAGAAGCTCGCTTCAAGCGTCACTTTGCCCACGTTGACCGTGGCTCCACTCTGGTGATCTACACCGACGGGCTGCTCGAGAGGCGTAGTGATACGGGGGACCTTTTCGGGCTCGACCGTCTCGTCCAGGCGACAGAGAGCGCCCTAGGGAAGAGTGCCCAGGAGATCGTGGATCACGTCTTTGGGGAAGTCGATGCCTTTGGAAGTTCGCCAGCCTGGGAAGACGATGCCACGCTGCTTGTGGTCAAACGTCTTGGCTAGCAGTCGATTGAAAAACAGCAGCTTCCCGATTCGTGGGGGCCGAGCGGGGAGCCGAGCGGGGAGCCGCAGTTTCTTGGGCGGACTGCTAGGGCGGAAGCTCGTCCGGCCCAGGGTGGGACCGGACCAGCGCCTCCCAAGGAACCTACTTGGCCTGTGGAGAGATGGCCGGGAGTAGCGCGAGTTTGCGCCCTGAGGGTAGGCAGAGGACTACATAAGCGGCGGCTGCGAAGACCGCTGTTATCGCAAACCCCAGGTGAATGGCGAGAATCAGACTCACGATCGAACCCAGAATTGACGCTGCGCTGTTCGCTCCCCAGGCCCAGGGGACCAGCTCCGGCGCTACTCGATTGACCATCCTCAACCCGTGGGGGAAGAACAGGCCCATGAGGAATCCGAGGGGCAGGATCAACAGCAGCGAAACAATGATCTTCATCGTCACGCCCATGGAAAGCACGCCCGAGTGGAAGACGAAGGGGAGCAGGAAGTTGTAGCCGACCAGGAGTACAGCAAGACCGAATAGCGCCCGCGGTAGGGTCGCTATCCCACGATCAAAGAGTGCGCGTGAGGAGAAGGAACCGAGTCCGCTGGCCACAAGGAAACCCATCAGTACCACCGAGACGGCGTAAACAGGGTGGCCCAGAAAGAGCGTGAACCTCTGAATGAAGGAGATCTGAACGGCGATGTATCCGAGCCCCAGTCCCATGAAGTAAGCCGTCGTGGCAAAGCTCGCAACGGATCGCTGCGTCCCGCCCCTGCGCTTCCTGAGGAGCAGCGGAACCAGAATCAGAAGGGCCACAAACAGGGTGAAGGCGATTGCCATCCAGAACAGAAGGATGACCGTACCGCCCAGGATATTGACCCCGTCCAGATCGAAGTAGAGGGGGAAGTCACTCCAACGGTTCAGTCCCAGAAAGAAGTAGTAGGGGCGGTCATCCGTCGGTGCAGCCACATCCACGATGGAATCCCTGAGGAAGGCCTCGGGATCCGTGCTTCGGATATAGGTCGCCTCCAGGGACTCGTAGTCGGGGTGATGGACGAACTCGGTATAGAGCTCTGCCACCCGGCCGATGCTCAGGTCGCCGGCGTCACGTAGCTCCTGAACCCGGGCGGGGAAGGGGTTAGAGGGCCCACGCACATCCACACCGCTGGGGCTATAAAGAACCTCGATGCCAATGGATGCGCAGGCTTCGTCCAGCGACTTGACCTCCTCATCGGTAAAGGGCGAACGCCCGATCAAGAAGACCGCCCGGTTGGTCTCGTTGCGCGCCACGTAGAGGTGGCTGCGGATGTCTTCGATGCCGATGTCGCCCAGGACCACACGCGCCATGGAGATCAAGCGCAGGAGCTCGTTGCCGCCCTGGCGGTAGACGTAGAACAAACCGTTCTCGTCGAGGCGGCCCATGAACTCCTGGAAGGCCTCGACAGTAAAGAGGTTCGCCTCGGACAGGGCGAAGGCCGCGGAACCACTGGCGACCCCAGTCTGAATGAAGGTGATCGTCACCGTATCGAACAGCTCTTCCGCGGAGCGCGCGTAGCTGCGCCCTTCCCCCGTGATCAAATCCACGTTGTCATCGCTGCGCGTCCAATCGCCTACACCGTAGCCCTCGTAGCCGTCTAGGGAGCGCGACGTGATGCCCGGGTTGATTTCCACGCCGACGATGCGTTCGGCGCCAAGCTCATTGGCGAAGACCATGCCGCGCCCGCCGCCCGCGCCGATCTCGAGGAACCGGTCGTGACGATTGAGCACATAGGGTAGTCGCTCGAAATCCGTGTCCTCCACGTGCCCCTGGACAAAGCGACGCTCCTGGGAGGGGATACCTGTTTGGCAACCGGAGTCGATCCGGATGTAGAGGGATGATCCGTCGCGTGTCTTGAAAATTCCGAGGCGCGCCAGGGGGTTCCAGATGCGCTCGATCTCTTGGTCCTCCAACACCCAGCCGTCGGCTTCCGCCAAGTCGGTGACGTGGGAACGAACATCGATAATGCCGTAGTCACGGTTGAGGGCAGGCATGCCCAGGAGCAGAAGCGTCGCCACGAGCGCGAGACTGCGCGCAAACTTGTCCTGGTATGCATGGGCGAGCAGTGCCGCCCCTGCCGCGGCCAGGGCTCCCACGATAAAGATGCCGTGGTCACCGCCGACCATGTTCATCAGGGGCAATACAAGCAGGCAACCGATCCCGCCTCCGATTAAGTCGGCCGCGTAGAGACCGTGGGCTTGTTCCGTGTGGGCACGCAGTATGAGGGAGATCACAAGCCCGACCAGGAACATGGCGGGGAGGAGCATGAGACTCGCCATGATCACCCCACGCACTTGGCTAACGAGTCCGAAGCCCGTGGCGGATTCGCCGGAAGCTTGCTGGACCGCGACGAGTGCGACAACTCCCAGCACAAGGGTGATGGCGTATCCCAGGGCGAGGCGTGGAACCTGCCGATTCGTACGCTCCAAGGAAAACAACTTGGGCAATACGAAGACCGCCACACCCGCTGACCCCAAGCCCAGAAACGTCGTCGAGATGGCCAGGAAAGCGAGGCCGGAACTGAAGAGAACGGAATAGATCCGTGTCAGGAACTGCTGCAGGAGCAGCATGCTGCAGGTCGTCAGACCCAACCCCAAGGACAGGGCTCCCATGGAAAGGGAGAAGGTGGCGTCGCGAGTTTTCATTGCTGCCCCTGGGTCATGACACGGGGGTCAGACGCACAGGAGTTCCGTGGGGTGAAGGAGAGAGACCGTGGACTGTTGAACAGTCGGTGCCCTTGGGGAATCGATTCGGGCCGCACCGAAGTCGGGGGAGGGGAAGCGGCGTGGGAAGGTCCAGCAAGGGACAGCGCGTCAGGGCAAGCCGCGCGTGCGCGGCCTTACCAGTTACCCCATCAACTCTGCGGCCATTTCCGCAGGATCATGTGCATATTAAAGGCAGGTGAGACGCCGCCCGCAGGTCCGCTCGAAACGCATGCGCGTACGGAAGCGCGCTCGGCGGAAGCAACCGAGCAAACGAGAGAGACAGAGTTCAATATGCGGACAGATCAGAGTGGAGGGGGAACCAATCGGACGTGGGCCTGATGATACACAGGCTTTGGATCGGCACGGGGGAAAGGCTGCTCTTTCGTCGTAAGCAGGCGTTCATTACCGGGACTGCCTGCAGGGGCCAGGCCTTGATGCGGCTGGAAATGAACTCAGAGGCAAGGCCCTCGAGGGAAGAGACCAGCGCACTTGAATCCGCGCTGTCCGCCAAATCTCAATGAGGGAAGGGGCTGGTCGATGGGCTAGAACCCCTGCAGTGGGCAGAGCGATGGCACTGGAGCTTGGGACCAGGCCACCCATTCAATATCCCCAGCTCCAGTCCTGCGATTCTTGGAGGAAGGCTAGGCTGCAGTCCGGACCAAGCCCGGCTCAGGCAAAGAGATCCACTCACTGGGCGAAAGCTACACTCGCCGATCTAAGTCAACATCCGACCAAGGCGCGCATTGCGCAGGAGCTTGGCTTTGGCCCAGGTGAGGATGTCGTCGGCGAATGTCCTGTCGGTCTTGGGCAGGCCGATGCGATGCTGGAGGATGCTGCAGAAATGGCGGACTTCGTCCTCCCCGAGGCCGCGTTGTGACGCACTCTCCGACAGCAGCGACGCTGCGATGCGACCCGCGTCACGGACGACGATTCTGCGGCTCGGGGGAGCGGGGGCGCGGCGGGCTCCATCAAGGTCAAGGAGCCATGGAATGGGACTCTCTTTCGAGCCCGTCACGACGATATTTGGTGCCTTGAGATCGCGGTGGCGAAAGCCCGCGCAGTGCAGGCGGGCAACCGCGCGCGCCAGGGCTTCCCATAGCTCGGGAACGGCGGAGTCGAGCAGGTGGCGACCATCGACGAAGCGCACGAACAGGATGTCACTGTCGGCGCTCTCCCGCAGCCAGGCGATCGGCTCTGGCGTGGACACGCCGCGCGCGCGCATGAGCCTGCCCAATTCGAAGGCACGCTGGGCGCGACCGGGGCGAAAGCGAGCGCGGATTCGGCGCAGGCCGCGGTGGGTCATGCGCTTGGCCACGAGCTGCCCAAGGTCGCTTTGCAGCAAGGCTAGATCCTCTCGTTCGCCAGCCAGGGAAACCGGCTCGGAGCCCTCGAACGCGCTACCACCGAGCCAGCGCTCCTGCAGTTCGGGGGGGAGGCCTGGCAGGCAAACCAAACGCCGTTCCCCGCGCTGTACTCGCAGCAGTGGGGCAGCCTTGGGAGCGAGGACGATCAATGGGCCTCGAGCCAGTTCGCGCCGCTGCCGACCTCGACCAGAAGCGGTACATCCAACACTACGGCCTCTTCCATACAGCGTTTCACAAGGGCCGTTGTCTCCTCCAACTCCGAAACCGGCACCTCTAGGACGAGTTCGTCATGGACCTGCAGCAGCATCTGTGACTTCAGGGAGGACGCCGACAGCTCCGCTTCGAGATGGATCATCGCGCGCTTGATGATGTCCGCCGCGGAGCCCTGGACCGGTGTGTTCACGGCGGCGTTCTCCGCAAAGGAGCGCACGCGACTGTTGACCGAATTGATGTCCGGAACGCGGCGGCGGCGACCCAGCAACGTCTCGACGTAGCCCAGTTGGCGCGCGTCCTCCAGGGTCTTTTCTGTCCAGGCCTTTACGCGCGGGAAGGATGCGAAGTACCGCTCGATGAAGGCCTTGGCCTCCGGCACCGACTGTCCGGTCTCACGGGCCAGGCGCGAGGCACCCATGCCATAGAGCAGTCCGAAGTTGATCACCTTGGCCTGGCTGCGCATGTCGCGCGTGACCTTCTCAGGATCGCTCAGACCGAAGATGTGCATGGCCGTCGCCGCGTGGATGTCCTGGCCCTGTTCGAAGGCTTCGCGCATCTGCTTGTCCTTGGCCAGGTGGGCCATGACGCGCAGCTCAATTTGGCTGTAATCGGCCGCCAGGAGCACCCATTCGCCCGCCGCGTCCGCCTCGCGCGGCACGAAGGATTCTCGAATGCGACGCCCGCGTGGCGTGCGCACGGGGATGTTCTGCAGATTCGGATCGCTGGACGCAAGGCGTCCCGTGGCGGCGCTGACCTGACTGAAGGAACAGTGAATGCGCCCCGTATCGGCGTTGACGTGGCGCGGCAGGGAGTCGACGTAGGTGCTCTTTAGCTTCGTGACCTCGCGGTACTCCATGACCTTCTGCACGATGGGAATGTCGCCGTACTGGGTCGACAAGGTTTCCGCGTCCGTGGAGTAGCCGGTCTTCGTTTTCTTGACGCGCTTGACGCCAGCCTCGTCCTGGATGCGCAGCTTCTCAAAGAGCACCTGGCCCAGGACCTTGGTGCTGTTGATATTGAAGTTCTCGCCGGCGATCTCTTGGATGCCGTCGCGCAGGGAAACCAGGTCGGTCTCCAACTCTTCCCCGAAGCGCTCAATCTTCTCCACGTCCAGGCGAATGCCGCGTCGTTCCATCGCCGCCAGTACCGGAACCAGGGGCATCTCCAGATCGCAGAAGAGCGATTCGGCTTCCTCGTCCTTGAGTTCCTGGCTCAGTATCACTCCCAGTCGCCAGGTTGCGTCCGCATCCTCGCAGGCGTACTCCCCGACCTTTTCCACCGGCACCTCGGCCATGGTGATCTGTTTCTTGCCCTTGCCCAGCAACTCGGAGGTCGGGATCTTGCGCATCCCGAGGTAGTGCAGGGATAGGGCGTCGAGGTTGTGGCGCCGCTCTGATCCTGCCACGCAGAAGCTCGCCACCATGGTGTCGAAGTCCGGCGGGGGCAGCTCGAGTCCCGCATGGGCAAAGACCAGCCAATCGTACTTCGTATTCTGCCCAACGCGTTCGAGGGAGGGATCCATCAACAATGGGGTGATGCGCTCCAAGATCGCAGCCGAGCCCCCCGTCAAAACCGGCGGTTCCGCGTTGAAGGGCACGTAATAGGCCACGCCTTCCTCCGCCGAAAAGGACGCGCCAACGATGGTCGTCTCCAGGGGGAATAAGCTTGTCGTTTCGGTGTCGACGGAGAAGCGACCAGCCTCGCGTAGCTCGGTCACCATGGCGTCCAACTCTGCTTCGTCCTTGACGATACGGTAGTCGCGCTTTTGCTCCGGTACGTCTTCCCCGACTGCTTCGCGCGCTACCGCGTCCACCAGACTTTGGAAATCCAAGCGCCGAAACAATTCCTGTAGGCGCTCGAAGTCAGGCTCCGGCGGACCGATTTTGTCGAAGCCCGGATCTATGGGGACCTCGCGATCAATCGTTACCAACTCGAGACTCAGGAGCAACATTTCGCGGTCATTCTCAAGCTTCTCGCGCTGCTTGCCCTTGACCTCATCCAGGCGTTCCAGCAACCCTGCAACGGAACCGAACTCCTTGATCAATTTGGTCGCGCCCTTCTCCCCGATGCCTTTGACGCCGGGGACATTGTCGGAGGCGTCGCCCATGATCGCCAGGACGTCGATGACATGGTCGGGGGTCGTACCGAACTTTTCGTCGACCTCCTTTATGCCTTGGAGGACAAGCGGGATACCCGTCTTGAAGACGTTGTGGAGGATGACCTTCTCACTGACGAGCTGCATGAAGTCCTTGTCGCCGGTGACGATGCGGACCTCCCAGCCGGCGGCTTCCGCCTGTGTCGCCAGCGTCCCGAGAACGTCGTCGGCCTCGAAACCGGGAACTTCGAAGAGCGGCAGACCGTGGGCACGCACGACTTCCTTGATCCAATCAAACTGTGTGATCAGCTCTTCGGGGGCCTTCTCGCGCGTGGCCTTGTAATCGGGATAACGCTTGTGGCGAAAGGTTGGCCCCTTGGCATCTATGGCTACGGCCACCAGGTCTGCGTCATCCTCCTCGAGGATCTGGCGCAGGGTCCTTGTGAAGCCGTAGACGGCTCCCGTGGGCGTTCCGTCCGCGGCCCGTAGGCCCGAGCGGGCCATGGCGAAGTGGGCGCGGTAGGCGAGGGCAGTTCCATCAAGCAGGTAGATCCGAGGCATGGGCAGAGGATATGCGACGGGGGTGGAGGGGGAGAATGCGGCTCGCGGATTACCGCGCCCTAAATGACAGCCAGGCCCGCTTTCCCCCTGTACCCGTTGGAACCGGATGGGGGAAAGCGGGCCTGGCCCGGTGCTTTCGACTGCGCTATTGCTATTCGAAGACGACGATGTCGTCGTTCGACATCGTGATGCCGCCGCCCAGCTGCACGGACTGGAAGTAGAACGGCACCCCGAGCAGGCTATTGTCATTAGGGATGTCGACCTGCACGTTGACGGCGCCGCTGGTGGGAACGGTGCCCGTCGCGATGGCAAAGGCCTGGCTCGGATCGATGAGGATCGTGCCATTGACATTGGCCAGGTTGATGACCGCTGGTGCGGTGCTGTAGAGCATCGCGTAGGTGCCGCCGGGCAGGGCCGTCAGGTTGACACTCACGGGCGTCCCGATCTGGGGACGGCCGAAGACCGCCATGCGGGGATCGCTGTCAAAGGTCTCGACGCGAATGTCATCGAGGGCAGCCTCCACCAGGGATCCGGTATTGATGTCGCTGGCTTGATAGCGCAGGCGCACCTCATCTGTGTGGGATACATATTCCGATAGGATGAAGCTTTGCTCCTGCCAGAAGTTCTCATGGTTGTCGATCAACTCCACGTTCACCCAGTTGTCGCCATCGTCATCGGAGACGTCGATGGTCGCTTCATCGTCCGGCGAGTTGCCAGTGTTGGCGTACCAGCGGGCGTAGGAAATCGTTACCGAATCCAGGTCGGCCAGGTGCAGCTGGGGTGAGATCAGGGTTGTCACTCCGCCATCAATGTCGTCTCCACCGGCTGTCGTTGAGCCGTTGCCCGTGGTGAAACAATTCACCCCGGGGTTCGGGGTGTTGTCGACGCTGGGGTTGACCGGGTCGCTGCCGGAGTTCGTCCCGACCGGCTGACCCCATTCCC
Organism: Planctomycetota bacterium; assembly: GCA_047618505.1. Lineage (GTDB taxonomy): Bacteria > Planctomycetota > UBA1135 > UBA1135 > JBLHLB01. The sequence continues at coordinate 5,015 of JBLHLB010000058.1, read as the reverse complement.
ACTGTCCCGTGGTAGCCGTGTCGCCGGGGATGCCAGCGCTCCAGCCCAGGTTGACTTCGATCTCATCCACGATCAGGGCGCGCGGCTGACCGACGATCAAGACGCCAGCTGTTACATCGCTCATGCCCTCGTAGTCGATCGTCGTTGTGTAGTTGATGATCGTCCCCGCAGGTGTTCCGCCGGCGATCGTGAGGCTCAAGGGAGAGCTGTTGTTGTCCGCATTCGTGAAGGAACCCACGGGCCCAAGGTTCGCCGTACTCGAGGTGACTGTTGCGAAGCCGCTGGTTGTTGCCAGGGTCACAATCACGTCCGTCATGGGAGCGCTCTTGCCGCTATTACGCATGGTATAGCGCCATTCGACGCCTTCCCCTGCTTCGAAGAACCCGTCGCCGTCGCCGAGCTCCGTGCGGCCAAGGCTCGACACGTTAATGAAGGCACCGGCCGCCTGGGCCGTGCGCAGGAAGGCCAACTCGTTGTCCTGGGCCAGGGGAATAATGCGAGAGGTCGGCGGCCAGAAGTTGTCGCTGCTGCTGCCTATTTCCGGCGTCCAACCGAGGGTCCCATGGACTCCGTGGTCGTAGTCAAACGTCACGCCGTTAGCGACGTAGAGAATGACTGAGGCGGGTCCGTAGGGGTAGTTGTTGATCGCCGTCGCCAGGGCGGAAATCTCAGCGTACTCCGACTCATTGCTGGGGCCCGATGTCGTGTAACCCCAGGGGTACAGCCAGAGGTCCGAGTAGCTGTGGCTCGAGAGCGCCGTCACGAAGCTGCGCGAATCGATGAAGGCCTGCATCGCGGCGACCTCCGGTTCCGATGCAGCGGAGGGTCCGCGATAAGTGTCGTCGCTGGAGTTGCCACTCGACCCGGAGCTGTTGCCCCATTGGAAGGAGTAATTGCGGTTCAGGTCGACACCGAAGCTGCCGCCACCGTTGTTGCGCCGATTCTTGCGCCACAGCCCGCCGCCGTTCGGCGCGATTTGACGGTTGTACTCATAGCCGTCGGGGTTGACGCAGGGCAGGAACCATATCTCGCGGTTGTCGACCAGGTATGTCGCTAGGGGATCCGACCCGTAGTTCTCCACCAGGTACAACAGAGTCCAGAGAGTCGTCATCATGCTCTGGGGCTCGCGCGCATGGTGCATGGCGTCGAAGCGTACTTCTGGCTCATTCTCATCAACGTCGGGGTTGTCCGAAACCTTGACTGCCCACAGGGAGTCGCCCTGTCCGGTCGTTCCGATGGAGAACTTGTTGGTCGTGATGTTCGGGTAGGCCGCTGTGATCTGATCGAGGACCGACTCGATCTGGGAAAAGTCGTAGTAACCACCCATGGACCCCTGGGCGAAGGGCGGCGAGAGGAAGGACCCCAGGGTGCCACCCGCCTCGGGGAAGTTGTTCGTCAAACGCGAGGCCAGGTGCGCCGTCAGGTCCGCATGCATGACCTCGAAGGGGATCCCGGCCTGCACAAGCTGCTGCTGCTCCGAGTCATTGGCGACGATCTCGACGTGGCCGTCGACGACCGTGTGGGAGGCGACGTCGAAGCCCATGGCATTGATGTCGTCGACACTCAGGCCGGGGACGCGGTCGAGCTCAACCAGGATCAGGGCGTCGACTTGATCATCCTGGAGGACGAGGGGGCCAGCGGCAGCGGGGGAGGCAGCCAGGGCCAGGGTGGCGAGGATCAGCATGGGGGTCGGGGGGGCCGGAATTCCGAGCAGAATGGATCAGCAGAATCAGAGAAGTGCAGCCGATTCTAGGGCATGGGACGGATCCCCCGGCGGGTCGGTTCCCCCCAAGGGGGACTTGGGGGCTGGGGGGCCATAGACTGTGCCCATGAACGCCGCGCCCCAGGCCGTCTCGAACGGCCAGGAAATCACCTTCCGCCTGGCCCCTGACCTGCCGTCCTTCGACAGCCTTGGTGTGTCGTCCCCAGGGGTGCTCCTGGACGAGGAACGGCCCCTGGACCGCGCGCGCCTGGTTGCCAGCGAAGGCGCCTTCGAGCGTCTGCTCCTGCCCCTACCGGGCACGCCCCTGGAGCCGGGAGGTTCCATGACGGAGTCCCCGCGCGGCGCGGGTACGGGTTGGGTACAGCTCGATCGCTGGCGGCGAGTGCCCCTGGGAACATTGCTGGGCCTGCGCTTTGGGAACCCGCGTTCCTCCAGCGTCGCGGACCGCCAATGGAATCTGCTATGCCATCTACGCGCCCAGGGGATCGGAACTCCGGAGCCCCTGGCAGTTGGCGCACGAGGCAAGGGCCTCGTCTGTCGCGATTCGTTCCTCGTGACGCGTGCTTTCGAGGAGGGCACGGTCTCCCTAGATCAGCTGGTCGCAGGAGGCGACCAGGGCGAACCGTCTCCCGACGCCATGGAGCACGCCGCGAAGGCCTTGATTGTTGTCCTGAGAGCCCTGGGCGATGCCCGGGTTAATCTGCCGGAGCTCGACGCCAGGGGGTTCTGGCTACGCTTCTCGCCCCATGTTCACGACCCTAAGATCGAGGCAGATAAGGATGCTGGTTGCGGGCTCTCGCAGCTCGCAAGCTGGCGCGCGGACCGCGCTATGGCCGGCCTCAGTCGCGACCCACGACCGGCGGTTTTCGTCTCCAATGTGGGCGGAGGAAGGCTCCTCTCGCGCCCTTCCGGGGCGTTCCTCAATCAACTGCTCGACTCGATTGAGGTGAGCCTGTCCGCCGCCGTAGGGGATGCGAACGGCAGTGCTCGCCAGGCTGCGCTAATGGGAGTCTTGCGGGCCGGCACCTGATCTTAGGAGACACTCATTTCCTAGGGGCGAACGAGCGAGCGAGCGAGAATCCAAACTGCCCTCCAGACCGGGGACATAGCGGGTCGATGAGAACTGTGTCGATAGAAACCGTGCCGATAGAAACCGTGCCGACAAAAGCAGGGATCCAATGCTAGTACGCCATGTAATGTCTTCCGAGCTCTTCGCCCTGCCGGCGGATACGCCGGTACTTGAAGCCCTGCGAGCCCTGCGGCGCCGGAAGATTCGGCGGGCACCGATCCTGGACGAAGACGGCGGGCTTCTGGGGTTTGTGACCGAGCGTGATCTCCTGCGGGTCATCCCTGGATCTGTAAAAGAGAGGGAGTCATTCGCGGGACATAACGCCTGCACTAGGTCGGTCGTAATGGTCGCCGCGAAGACCGTTACGGTGGCACACCCGGACGATCACATCGAAGACCTCGCGCGGCTTTTTCTGGCCCACAAGATTGGTGGGGTTCCCGTGGTGAGTGATGAGCGTGTTGTTGGAATGATCACAGAGTCGGACATCTTCCGCGCCGTAGTCGGCGCGGCGCACCTGCGCGACGCGATGCGTGTCACGGTGCAGCGCTCCCACGCACCGCGCTATACACCAGTGTTGGATGTGGTTGAGTCCCTGGATCTAGATCTCGCGGGGTTGACTGAATACCCCGGCCCCGATGGGAGGGATGTGATCGTGGTGCGCGTCCGCGGTGCTCGTTCCGAGGAACTTGGCCAGAAGCTCGTGAGTTCCGGATGGGTCATGCTTGATCGTCGCCCTTCATCCCATGGCGCCCAGGGACCGCAGCTCGAAGACTCGGACCTGCGCGCGGCGGGCTAGCGCGCCAGCAACCAGACGACTCCGTCGCGGTCGTGTTCCTGCCAGCGACCGTTCCTAATCGTTAGGCTTCCGAGTACTCGGTGCTCTGGGTTACGGAAGGAGATGTTGGTCGGAGGCCTATTCAACTCGACCCAGGCGTTGCCATCCGCGCCGCTAACGGCCACGCGTTTGCCGTCCACCAAAATCTCAACCCCGGCAACCCCGGGGTGTTCTTCACGGGCAAGCCACAGGTCAACACCCTGGCGTTCGCCCGCGTCTAATTGCCCGAGGCAATCGAGGAATACTAGGCGGCCGGACCAACCGGGTTGAAGCTCGACCGTGGCGCGCAGTTCGCCTTCCTCTCTTCGAATCTCAGAAGGGCGTAGCAACCTGGTTGCATAGCCCGATGCATGGACATAGAAGAGCAGGTCACCGGTGAAGCTAAGTTCAACGAGGGGGCTGGCACTGGAGATGCGCTGCGCGTGCAGCTCGCGTCCGAGGCGTTCCATTCGCAGGGTGAAGGCATCGAGCAAAGAGCCATCCACAGCGCTGACCGCTGTCACGCGCAGGCTCCCCAGACTGTCGTCAAGGATGCGAGTGAAGACGATGTCTTCAGCGGGCGGGGAGGCGATCGCCTCGGCGGGCGACCAACGCGCCCCCGTGTGATCCATGATCGAAAGCCCGTAGCGCCCGGGCGGCAGGTCGTCGATCCTGAAGTCCAGCTCGTGCAGGCCAGACCCCTGGATGCCAAAGACCGCAAACCGGCGCCGGTTCACGTTGACTACACGGCGGTAGGGACCCTCGAGGTCGCGCACTAACATCATCAGGTCGTAGGGCAGGGGATCTGGGTCGGACTTCAGGCTGCCGTGGATCTCACCGGTGAGGGTCGGGACGTCCAGGACGACTGGATCTAGCTCAGCAACTTCAGGATAGACCTGTACCTGTTGGGAATGACTGCGGCCGGAGTTCTCGTGGACAACGTGTAGTTGCCATAAACCCTCCAGGAGGCCGAGCAGCACAAAAGAACCATCGTCGTCAGTGCCCACGTTCTGCGCAGAACCATGGCTTGCCCCCGCTTCGCCGAGAGTCACGGGGTCGAAGAGTGGCGCCACAAAGACGCGTACACCGTTTAGAGGCTCGCCATCCAGGTCGACGACCAATCCGCGCAGGCTGCCCAATCGGTTCGTTACTTTGAGGAGTGCGACCTCAGGGGAGATGCCGATGCCTGTGGAGGTGCGTGCCTGGGCGATGAGCGTGCCGTCGTTGTTGCGCGCTTCCAAGAGGATGATCGCGAGTTGCTCGCGGTCTTCCCCGTCCCCGAGGATCGGGTTGTCATAGCGAATCCAGGCGGGGTTCGACAGCTCCTGGCCTGTGCCTCGCGGACGTACCCAACCCTGCTCTTCGCGGTTGCCTGCATCGTCGAGGAAGACCAGGCGGGCCATCCAATC
>JBLHLB010000057.1:0-15850 GCA_047618505.1 Planctomycetota bacterium | reverse complement strand
CCCAGCTGGCACTACGTGCACAGCGATCAGTGGCGCTACGAACGCGGCTTCCGCGACTACCTGTCGGCACCGGCCAACCAGCCGGAGAAAAACATCGCCGACGAGCACACGATCGACTCCAACGTGCGTGCCGTACGTAACGGTTGGCTGCCCTTCTATCCGCAGTTCGACAAGAACCCCCTGGACGTCGTCCAGGACGCGGAGGCGGCCGGCAAGGACACCTCCGATCACATCGTCGAGAAGCTAAAGAGTCGGGACATGAAGTTCTCGATCGAGAAGCCTGACGCTGAGGAGTGCTGGCCCAGGGTCTGGTTCATCTGGCGTGGCAACGCGCTGATGTCATCTGCCAAGGGGCACGAGTACTTCCTGCACCACTACCTCGGAACGCACTCTAACAAGATCTCCCAGGACGTTGCCGAAGGCTCCGTCAAGGACGTCGAGTGGGTGCCCGAGGCGCCGAAGGGCAAGATGGACCTGATCATTGACATCAACTTCCGCATGGATACGTCCGCCCTGTACTCGGACATCATCCTGCCGGCGGCGACCTGGTACGAGAAGGACGACCTGAACTCGACCGACATGCACGCCTTCATTCACCCCCTCTCGGCGGCGGTTCCGCCCTGTTGGGAGGCGAAGAGCGACTGGGATACCTTCCGCGAGATCTCGAAAAAGTTCTCTGAACTGTCGGTCAAGCATCTGCCGGGCAAGACCAAGGACGTGGTGGCGACACCGCTGCTCCACGACACGCCCGACGAGATGGCACAGACCGATATCCAGAGCTGGATTGACGGCGAAGTAGAAGCGATCCCGGGCAAGACCATGCCGCGCTTCAAGGTTGTCGAGCGGGACTATCCCAACCTCTACAAGCAGTTCTGCTCCTTCGGACCGAACGTCCGTGCGAACGGACTCGGTGCCCATGGCACGCACTACGACGTAGCAGACTTCTACGACGAAGCCAAGGCCACAGGCCGCGTGGAGAAGTGGAACGACGAGACCTATCCGTCCCTCTACCGCGCGAACGATGCAGCAAACATCGTGTTGCGTTTCGCTTCGGTGACCAATGGTGAACTGGCCTACCGCTCCTACAAGAATATGGAGGAGAAGGTCGGGTTGCCCCTTGTGGATCTGGCCGAAGGCAACCGTCACGTGCGGGTCAACTTCAAGGACCTCCAGGCGCAACCGCGGCGCTTGATCAACAGCCCGATGTGGTCGGGACTCCTGGAGAAGGGCCGGCCCTACGCCCCCTTCACCTACAACCGCGAGCGCATGGTTCCCTGGCGCACCCTTACCGGCCGCCAACACTTGTACTTGGATCACACCGGGTACATCCAACACGGCGAGCACGTGCCGACATACAAGCCGCGTCCGACAGCGGCGGAGTACGCGGACACGAAGTTCAGCGAGTCAACGGGTAAGACAATCTCCCTGAACTTCCTGACGCCCCACGGCAAGTGGCACATGCACTCGACCTACGGGGATACCCAGCGCATGACGACTCTGTCGCGCGGTGGAGAGCCTTTCTGGATCAGCCCCGAGGACGCCGCCGAGATCGACGTCGTGGACAACGAGTGGGTCGAGGTTCACAACGACCACGGTGTCGTCGTGACTCGGGCCGCGGTCAGTGCGCGTATCCCGCGCGGAATCTGCATCATCTACCACTCTCCGGAGAGGACCTACGGGGTGCCGAAGTCACCGCTTCGTAAGGGCCGTCGAGCGGGGGGACACAACAGTCTCGTTCGCACGCGACTCAAGCCCAACCTGATGGTCGGTGGCTACGGACAGTTCACCTACCACTTCAACTACTGGGGACCGACGGGTTGTAACCGTGACACCCACATCCTCGTGCGCAAGCTTCCGAAGCTGTCCTGGTAGACCCCGAACTAGATCAAGGTATTTCAAATGGACGTTCGCTCTCAAGTCTCGATGGTGTTCCACCTCGACAAGTGTATCGGCTGCCACACCTGCAGCATTGCCTGTAAGAACGTGTGGACCGACCGTGAAGGCACGGACTACATGTGGTGGAACAATGTCGAGACCAAGCCCGGCACCGGTTACCCCACAAAGTGGGAAGACCAGGATAGCTACAAGGGTGGTTGGCAAACCGACGGCACCAAGCTGGAACTGCGCTCTACCAGTAAGTCTAAGATCATTCCGAACATCTTCCACAACCCGGCCCAGCCGAGTATGGACGATTACTACGAGCCCTGGACTTACAAGTACGAGGACCTCTTCAACTCGCCCGAGGGAGACGACCAGCCGACAGCTGTTCCGATCTCCATGATTACGGGGGAGCAAATGTCAATCGAGGCCGGTCCCAACTGGGACGATGACCTCGGTGGCTCGGAGATCTACGCCAAGAACGACGTGAACATGCACGGCCTGTCGCCCGAGCAACAGGCCCAGATGTTTGCCATCGAGCGCCTGGCGATGTTCTACCTGCCGCGGATCTGCAACCACTGCCTGAACCCCTCCTGCGTGGCGTCTTGCCCTTCGGGCGCTCTCTACAAGCGTGGTGAGGACGGTATTGTTCTGGTCAACCAGGACAAGTGTCGCGCCTGGCGTTCCTGTATCGCGGCCTGCCCCTACAAGAAGACCTACTACAATTGGTCCACGGGGAAATCCGAGAAGTGCATCCTGTGCTTCCCGCGCCTGGAGACGGGGCAACCGCCCGCGTGCTTCCACAGTTGTGTCGGACGCATTAGGTACCTGGGCAACCTGCTCTATGACGCGGATCGCATCCGGGAGATCGCGAACCTGCCGGACAACGAATTGGTGGAAGCTCAACGGAGCATCATCCTCGATCCCAACGATCCCGAGGTGATCAAGGCAGCCAAGGCCAACGGCGTGCCGGACAGCGTGATCGAAAGCGCCCAGGATTCACCCGTCTACAAGTTCGTCATGGAGTGGAAGATCGCCCTTCCGCTGCACATTGAGTACCGCACCTTCCCGATGCTGTTCTACGTGCCGCCGCTTCTTCCCGTGATGTCGGTGACAAAGGGAGACGTCGTCAAGAACGACTTAGACGCGCTCTTTGCAGACATCGAAAAGGCACGCGCACCCATTGAATACCTGGGCAACCTCTTCACCGGGGGCAACCTCGGGAAGCTGCGCTACGCCCTCCGCAAGGAAGTCGCCGTGCGCATCTGGCGCCGCCACGTCACGGTGGGGGATATACCTAAGGAAGTGGCGGAACGCGCCTTGTCGGAAGCGGATTGCACTGGGCCCGAGGCCGACGAAATCTTCAAGCTTTCCGCGCTGGCGACCTTCGAAGAGCGCTTCGTTGTGCCCCCGTTCCAACGGGAGATGGCCATCGAGATGCTCGAGGATCCCCATGACCACCAAGCCAGCATGGGCTTCGGTACCCTCGTTTCCCCGAAGCGGAGTTGAGTCATGGTTTCAGCCTCAATCCTTCAATCCTACGCCAGCGTCCTTAGCTATCCCGCGGGTCGCGGCCTGGACTCGGTGCGCACAAGCATTGAGGACATCGTCAGTGAGCGGCCGTCCCTCGGGAATTCCCTGGGGGGATTGTTGCAGTTCATTGAAGAGCATCCCGAGAAGGACCTCGAGGAGATCTTCACAACCACCTTTGACAGCAACACCGAGCGTGCCCTCGAGGTGGGTTGGCACATCCACGGGGAGAACTATGCACGCGGTGTCTTCATGGCACGCATGCGCGGTTTGCTCCGGGAGTTGGGGATCGAGGAGTCGAGTGAACTCCCCGACCATATCTCCCACGTCCTACTCGTCTTGGCCAAGGCCAAGCCGGAGCTGTCGGCGGCCCTGGCCGGCGGCGTCGTCGTCCAAGCCCTGGGCAAGATTGTCGAGGGCTTCCCGAACTCAGACAACCCCTATCGTGAAGTGATCGCCGGACTGAAGGCGTTCCTTGAGGAGTCAAGCAGCGATGAGTGACCTACTTTGGTTCGCCATTCTCCCCTACGTCTCGGTCGTGCTGTTCCTGGTCGTGACCATCGTCCGTTACCGGATGAGGTCCTTCTCGTACTCGAGCCTTTCGTCTCAGTTCCTTGAGAACGAACAGCACTTCTGGGGCTCCGTTCCCTTCCACTACGGCGTTTTGGCTGTACTGGCCGGGCACATCGTCGCCTTCCTGTTCCCCAGTGTGATTCTGGGGTGGAACGCAAGCTTGGTACGCCTGATCCTGCTGGAGGTTACGGGCCTAGCCATGGCGCTGCTGACCTTCATTGGACTAGCGAACATCATTATCCGGCGCCTGCGCTTTCGCAAGGCACGCCGCGTGACCACCTTCGGTGACTGGTTCATCTATGGCGGGCTGTTCGTGCAAGTCTTGACCGGCATCGGTGTTGCCGTCAGGCACGGCTGGGGCAGCTCCTGGTTCGCGACATCTGTTACGCCTTGGCTTTGGTCCCTCGTCCGCTTGGACCCTGATGTTGCCGTCATGGCCGCCATGCCCTTGATGGTCAAGCTGCACGTGATCAATGCCTTCCTGATTATCGCTGCGTTCCCGTTTACGCGGCTAGTTCACATCCTGGTGGTTCCGAACATGTACCTCTGGCGCAAGACGCAAGTGGTGGTTTGGAACTGGGACCGCAAAACCATTCGGAGAGCGGAATGAGCAAGTTAGACACATGGGATCCGGAGGACGAGTCCTTCTGGGATTCCACTGGATCCAAAATCGCCCAACGCAACCTATGGATCTCGATTCCGAACCTGCTCTGCGGATTCTCGGTCTGGCTCTACTGGGGGATGATCGCGAAGTTCATCCAGAAGCTGCACTTTGCGAACACCGAGCTTTTCAACTTCACCTTCATGAACGATGGGGAGTTTTTTACCGGTGACAAGTATCGCTCCCTGATGTTCACGCTGCCGGCGGTCGCCGGTTTGGCGGGGGCCACGTTGCGGATACCGAACTCCTTCATGATCGCGATCTGCGGTGGTCGGAACGTCAAGTTCATGACTACCTTGCTGTTGCTTCTGCCCGCCCTCGGCGCGGGGATCGCACTGCAGGATCCGAACACTCCGTTCCTGACCTTCATCCTGCTAGCCGCCCTTTCGGGTGTCGGTGGTGGCGCCTTCGCCTCCTCGATGTCCAACATCAGCTTCTTCTTTCCGAAGCGTGTCCAGGGTCTGTCCCTGGGCCTGAACGCTGGATTGGGGAACGCGGGTGTCAGCGTGATGCAGTTCCTCCTGCCCTGGATTATCACCTTCGGAGCTTTTGGCTCCTTGGGCGGCGACGGTATCGAGATCGCTGCCGGTGACGCAACCAAGACACTCTGGATCCAAAACGCATCCCTGGTGTGGGTTCCGGTTCTGATCTTCCTGGCCATCGTGGCTTTCCTGGGGATGAACAATCTGCCCCAGCACAAGTGTGGTTCGACCCCCGTGGCCATCGGGAAGTTCCTATGGCTGACGTTCCTGGGCTACCTAGGAGCCGCTCTTGCGATCTTCCTGTTGATCATCCCCTGGGGTGGTTTCCCGGTGCTTCTGAAGATCTTCGTGATCCTGGTCGTGGCCGTCGTCGTGACGCTTCTGGCCATGCGTTTCCTGACGCCGAAGGAGACGAAGGAGAATCTGATTGGTCAGTTCTCGATCTTCCGCAACAAGCACAACTGGGTCATGACCTGGCTGTACACGATGACCTTCGGTTCCTTCATCGGGTACGCCAACGCCTTCCCGAAGCTGATTGATGACGTCTTTGGCGTGATCCGCGTCGGAGCGGATGGCAATCCCCTGGTGGAAAGTTTGATCAATCCGAACGCGCCGATCTCCTCCAGCTACATCTGGATCGGTGCCGGCGTAGGCGCCCTGATTCGGCCCCTTGGTGGCTGGCTTTCCGACAAGCTCGGTGGCGCCCGCGTCACCCAATGGGACACGGTCATCATGATCGGTGCCACGATCGGTGCAGGCTACTTGGTCTCCCTGGCTTCGCAGTCCGCGACACCGGAGGTCTACTTCATGCCCTTCCTGCTGACCTTCATCCTGCTCTTTGCGACGACGGGGATTGGCAATGGTTCGACTTTCCGGATGATCCCGATCATTTTCTCCCGTGAGCAGGCTGGCCCTGTTCTCGGTTGGACTTCAGCGATCGCGGCCTACGGCGCCTTCCTGATCCCGAAGATCTTCGCCACGCAGCTTTCGGCGGGAACGCCTGAGCGGGCTTTGTACGGATTCGCTGTCTACTACCTGAGTTGTCTAGTTGTGAACTGGTGGTTCTACGCACGCAAGAACGCCGAGCTGCCCTGCTGAGGAGGCTAATCCATGTCTCTCAATTCCCTTATCTTCGGCATCAGTAGCCTGATTCTTGGTGGCGTGCTCATTCTGAGCAACGCGACCGTTCGCCTCCCGGCGAACAACCAGGGCTACGCACCGGAACAGCCCATCGAATTCTCCCATCGCTTACACGCGGGGGAGCTGGCCATAGACTGTCAGTACTGTCACTTCGGTGCACGCCGAAGCCGTAATGCGGGTGTCCCGCCGGCCAGCGTGTGCATGAACTGTCACCGCTCGGTGACCTCGAGTTTCGACGCTCTTCTCGAGGAGAAGATCCGCGCCGAAACCCAGGGGAGGGATCCGGAAACGATTGTTTCTGCTGAGCTACGCAAGCTCTATGACGCCCTCGCTTTGGACGAGAACCTGGAGCCCATCGAGGGCACCAAGCCGACTTCCATTGAGTGGGTGCGCGTCCACAACCTGCCCGACTTTGTGTACTTCGATCACCGCCCGCACGTTGCCCAAGACGTTGCCTGCGAGAGCTGCCACGGTCCCGTGCAAAGCATGGAGCGCATGCGACAGGAGTCGACCCTATCCATGGGTTGGTGCCTGGATTGCCATCGCTCGAGTGTGAGCTGGCAGCACGACGGTCCCATCGACGGCGCCCCAAAACCTGGGGAGCACGTCTCCACGAACTGCGTCACCTGCCACCTGTAGCCGTGAAAGAGAACAAACAAGACAAGACGCTGCTTCTGCCCGGCGAAGGACTTGATCCTTCCCGGCGTGCCTTCCTTGAGCTAGCAGGCTTTGGCATCTCCGCGGTCACCTTGGCCGGCTGCTCTCCCGGGCCTATGACGAAAGTCGTGCCCGGAATAGTGGGGTCGGAGAGCTACGTCGCTGGCAGCTCTTACTGGGTGTCAACGGTTTGCGGGGCTTGCCCCGCGCGCTGTGGTGTCCTGGCGAAGTGCCGCGATGGCCGCCCGATCAAACTCGAGGGCAACCCTTCGGATCAGCTCACGCAGGGTGGACTGTGCGCGACCGGCCAGGGGGATGTCCTTTCCCTCTACGATTCGCGTCGATTGGCCACGCCAACGCGGGAGGGGGCTCGGGTGGAGTGGAGCGATGTCGACGCCTCTGTCGGCGAGATCCTGTCCCAGGTTTCTGCCAAGGGCGGGAACGTGCGGCTCCTGACGGGGACCGAGAATGGTCCCTCGACGCGCGCGGCGATCGCCCGCTTCTTGTCTGCCCACCCGAAGTCGGAGCACGTTGCCTATGACGCGCTTTCCACATCGGCGTTACTCGATGCGCAGGCAGCCCTCTTCGGCCTGCGCGCGCTTCCAAGCTTCCGCTTCGATCGCGCCCACGTGATCGCCTCTTTCGGCGCGGACTTCCTCGGAACCTGGATCGCCCCGGTCGCCTTCGCCAGCGACTACGCCAAGGGTCGGCGCCCCGACGAGGGCGTGATGTCGACGCACATCCAGCTTGAGGGATCCATGTCCATGACCGGGACGGTGGCGGATCGCCGGGTCGGCTTGAAGCCCAGCGAAGCTCCCGCGGCTCTGGCGGGGCTGTGTGTCTTGCTCGAGCGCAAGGCTGGCAAGCCGGCGCGCTTAGGTGTTTCGGTGCCCGAGGATCACGTGAAGCTGCTGAAGGAACTCGCCGAGGTCCTTTGGCATGCGCGCGGACACAGCCTCGTGGTCGCAGGTCAAAACGATCTCGACGTGCAGCTCTACACGGCCTACGCGAACCACTTGCTTGGTAACTACGGCGAGACGCTCTCTCTGGCCAAGCCGTCCTTGCAGCGCATGGGCGACGACGGGGCTTTGATGAACCTGAAAGCCGAGCTAGACGGTGGGTCGGTAGATTGCCTGATCCTCTCTGGCGTCAACCCGGCCTATGACTTGCCCGGTGATTTCGCAGCGTCCGTGGCTAAGGCCGGAACGGTGATCTACCACGGCGGCCAGGTCGACGAGACGTCGACTCTGGCGAGCTTCGTGCTGCCCCAATCACACCCCCTGGAATCCTGGGGTGACTCGGAGCCCGTGACGGGGAGCTTCGGACTGCAACAGCCGGCGATCCCGAGCATCCGTGAAGCGCGCAGCCTGCGTCACATGTTGTCTGCCTGGGCCGGAGACACGCGCGCTGACCGCGAGCTTCTAAAGCAGCATTGGCGCGAAGAACTTCACCGCAGCCTGGATTCGACGGGGGACTTTGAGTCCTTCTTCCTCGGCGCTCTGAACGCTGGCTTCGTGGCACGGGCAGACGGCCAAGCTGCCGAGCCCGACTTCGTTGCCGCGGGACTGCCCGCTGGCGGATCCGTGGCCCAATCCGAAGGCGGGCTAGAGCTCGTGCTCTACCCGAAGGTCGGATTGTTGGACGGCAAGCACGCCCACAACCCCTGGTTGCAGGAGATGCCCAGTCCCGTGACGAAGGTCAGCTGGGACAACTACATCTCAGTGTCGCCTGCTCGTGCCGAAGCGCTTGGCGTCGAGCTGGGGGACCTCGTCCGCATCACGGTTGACGAACACAGCCTAGAACTGCCGGCCCTGGTGCAGCGCGGTCAACTGGACAACGTTGTCTCCGTTGCCTTGGGCTACGGACGCAAGGGGACAGACCGCTTCTCCGAGGTTGGCCCCAGCTGGCTTGAGGGCCGGCGCACGGTCCAGCCCGGCGCGACCGTGGGAGTCAACATCGCGCCCATGCTGGGCTTCGATGGCGGCAGCCTGAGCTACGTGCGTACCGGTATCAAGCTCACCAAGGCCTCGGGGCATGTCGACCTCGCCGCGACCCAGGAGCACCACAGCCTGGAAATCCCTAAGCACCTGTCATCCCCGGGTGCAGAGGTGCGGGACGCCGTCCTGACGGCGAGCTTCCTCGACTACTCGACGGATCCGGAGAATGCCCTGCACCGGGGACACCATCCTGCGGAATCTGATCTGTGGCCCGCGGACCACGAACCGCCTCACCACCACTGGGGCATGGTCGTTGACCTCTCCAGCTGCACCGGTTGCTCGGCCTGCGTCGTCAGCTGTCAGGCGGAGAACAACGTGCCCGTGGTCGGCAAGGACGAGGTCCTGCGCCACCGCGAAATGCACTGGATGCGCATCGACCGCTACTTCGAGGGCGAGGGTGGCGCTGCCACAGCTTCGCACCAACCGATGTTCTGTCAGCAGTGTGACAACGCTCCCTGTGAGGGGGTTTGCCCGGTGCTGGCGACTGTCCACAGCGACGAGGGGTTGAACCAACAGGTCTACAACCGCTGCGTCGGTACGCGTTACTGCGCCAATACCTGTCCCTACAAGGTACGGCGTTTCAACTGGTTCGATTATCCGCGCGAGGACAAGCTTGAAAATCACTCCCTCAACCCGGACGTCACTGTCCGGACCCGGGGTGTGATGGAGAAGTGCTCTTTTTGCTCCCAGCGCATTCAGGAAGCTCGATCCGAAGCAATTCGGAAGGGCGTACCCATCGCCGAAGGCGACATACAGGTCGCCTGCCAACAGTCATGTCCCACCCGGGCCATCGTCTTCGGTGACCTGATGGATCCGGAGAGCTCCGTTTCGAAGCTCATGCAACGGCGTCGTTCCTACAAAGTCCTAGAGGAGCTCAACGTGAAACCGTCCGTTAGCTATCTGGCACGGATCCGCAACCGTGCTGAGGAGGATGCCCACCATGGTTGAGGCAGCCGTCAATGTTCCCCTGATTACCGGTGGCAAGAGCCCCGCCGATGTGACGCGTGATGTGTGCACGCCCCTCGAAGGCAAGCCGACATCGCTGTGGTATCTGGGCATGCTGATCTCTGGGTTTACCCTCCTGATCGGCGGCCTGGCCGTCGCCTATCAGATCAATACTGGGATAGGCACCTGGGGCATCAACCGCACCGTCGGTTGGGCCTTCGACATCACAAACTTCGTCTTCTGGGTCGGTATCGGCCACGCGGGGACCCTGATCTCCGCTGTGCTACTGCTCTTCCGGCAAAAATGGAGGACGTCGATCAACCGCTCGGCGGAGGCCATGACGATCTTCGCAGTGATCTGCGCGGGGATCTTCCCGGTGATTCACATGGGTCGCCCCTGGCTGGCCTACTGGGTCTTCCCGTATCCGAACCTGCGCGGTCCCCTGTGGGTCAACTTTCGCTCGGCCCTGCTCTGGGACGTGTTTGCGATTGGGACCTACTTCACGATCTCCCTGGTCTTCTGGTACATCGGCTTGATCCCTGATTTGGCCACAGTGAGGGATCGCGCCAAGGGCTTCCGCAAGAAAGTCTTCGCCATCCTGAGCTTCGGATTCATTGGACGGGCGCGCACCTGGTCACGCTACGAGACGGCCTGCATGTTGCTGGCGGCCCTGGCGGCGCCTTTGGTGGTTTCCGTCCACAGCGTGGTCAGCATGGACTTCGCGACGGCGGTTATCCCCGGTTGGCACGCGACCGTGTTTCCGCCCTACTTCGTGATAGGCGCCGTGTTCTCAGGATTTGGCATGGTCCTGACCCTGATGATCGTGGCGCGCAAGGTGATGCGGTTTGAGAACTACATCACGATGAAGCACATCCATGCGATCTGCAAGGTGTTGGTCTTCACCGGCAGCATCGTTGGCCTAGCCTACATGACGGAACTCTTTGTGGCCTGGTACTCCGGCAGCCACTACGAGATGTTCATCTTCAAGAACCGCATGGCGGGTCCCTTTGCCGGGGCCTACTGGATCATGTTCAGTTGTAACGTGATCACGCCGCAGTTGCTCTGGTTCCGCAAGGTGCGCAATTCCTTGCCGATCCTCTTCGCGCTTTCCCTGCTCGTGAACGTGGGCATGTGGTTCGAGCGCTTCGTGATCATCGTGACGTCCCTGCACCGCGACTTCCTGCCCTCTAGCTGGACCGGGTACTTCCCGACCTGGATTGAGATGGGATCGATGGCGTTCGGATTCGGCCTGTTCTTCACGCTCTTTCTGCTCTTCTGCCGCTTCCTTCCGATGCTGGCGATGTTCGAGATCAAGACCGTGCTCGAACCCGGCAAACGCCGGGACAAAGATCAAAGGAGAGTCGCATGACTGGAAGTATTCACATCGGACACTTCGAGGATCAACGGGATCTCCTCGACGCGGCCAAGGAATGCCGTGATCGAAAGATCCCCATCCTGGACGTGATCTCGCCCTTCCCTATCCACGGCTTGGATGCGGTCCTTGGGATCAAGCCTTCGCGCTTGCCCTGGGTGACCCTCATCGCCGGTATCTTTGGAGTGAGCGTCGGCTTCCTCCTGCAATACTGGACAGCGGCCGTGAACTGGCCCCTGAACATCGGTGGCAAGCCCATGGATTCCATGCCGGCCTTCATGCCGGTGGCCTTCGAGCTCACCATTCTCTTTGCGGGTCTTGCCACGGCTGCGGCACTATTGCTGCGTTCGAAGGTTTGGCCCGGTCGCAGGGTTCAGGCGGGGTATGAGCGGACGACGGATGACCGTCACGCACTTATTCTCTCCCAGCGTGACGCATCCTTCCCGGACGAAGTCTTCGAGGAAGTTCTGCTGCGCCACGGTGCCGTTGACCTACGCCATGAAGCGGAGGCGCAATCGTGAAAGGCCCTAAGGAAATGGGGATCGTTGCCATCGCAGTGATGGTGATGCTCTTCTGCCTCTACGCCATCGTGACCCCCGATCTGAGCGAGCGCAATGTCGAGTTCATGACCGAAATGGTCTACTCGAAGGCGAACGAGTCCTTCAGCCTCGACGAGACCATGCCCAACGGTCGTACCCAACAGGACCTCGTCGAGGGAGTTGTTGTGCGCGGAAGCGTGCCCTTCGTTTACGCCGCCGGATCGGAGGAAGCCCTGCGCGCTGGCGCGGAACTAGCCAACCCATTTGCCGCCGATGACGCGCTGGCGATGGAGAGCGGGCGCGGCCTGTACGGCGTTTACTGCGGACTCTGCCATGACCCCAAGGGGAATGGGCGGGGGACTGTTGTCGATCATGGCATGAACCAGCCGCCTTCCCTGCACGCCGTGCGGGCCATGGGAATGAAGGACGGGGAGATGTTCCACATCCTCACACGCGGACAGGGGAACATGGCTTCCTATGCCGCACAGATGACACGGGAGGAGCGCTGGCAAGTGATCCTTTATGTGCGCCAACTCCAGGAGGTGAACTGACATGAGCACTCCCACTGACTCAATTGCGTCCTCCCTTTCTGTTCCCAGTGGCACGACCCGGGTTCTGCGCCTAGTCGCGGGCCTTGGCGGACTGCTCTTCCTGATGGGGCTCTTTGTGGCTCCGCGGGAAGCTTGGACCGGATACCTGATGGGTTTCATGCTCTACGTGGAGATGGCCCTGGCCGGTGCCTTCTTCCTCTCGATCTTGACCCTAGCCAGCGCCCGTTGGGCAGCGGCATTGCGTCGAATCCTTGAGGCCATGGCGACGGCCTTGCCGGTGGGGGGCTTGCTAGCGCTAGTCCTCTTGGGCGGTGTGCACACACTCTATGAGTGGTCGCACGCAGGCGTCGTGGAATCCGATGCCCTGCTCTTGGGCAAGTCCGGCTACCTGAACGTTGGGTTCTTCGTCGTGCGTTTAGTTGTCTTCTTCACTCTTTGGATTCTCTTGAGTCAGCGCATGATTCGAGCCTCAAGGGACCAGGACACGGGCGGTGGCGCCGCGGCTAAACGCCGCCTGTTGTTTGGCGCTGTCCTTTTCCTTCCGATCTTCGCAGTGACGTTCTCCCTGGCGAGCGTCGACTGGCTGAAGTCCCTTGAGCCCCACTGGTTCAGTACGATCTACGGCTTGATCACCCTTTCGAGTCTCGGTTCCGCAGGCTTGGCGGTCTGCCTAATCATCGCGATTCTCCTCCGTCGTGGTCCCTTGCGTGGCATCGTGCGCACGGAGCACTTGGATGACATGGGCAAGATCGGCATGGGCCTTGCGCTCTTCTGGGGCTACATCTGGTACTGCCAGTACATGTTGATCTGGTATACGAACATGCCCGAGGAAACGCCCTACTACTTCATCCGCTCCCAGGGTGGGTGGCGCCTCCTGACTTGGGTGAACGTCACCTTGAACTGGGGCATTCCCTTCTTCGCGCTGATGCCCAAGTTTGTGCGGCGCACACCGCGCTATCTCCTGCAGATCGCCTACGTGATGCTGATCGGCCAAGCCCTGAACCTGTTCATCTTGGTCGGTCCTTCCCAGATGGGAGCCAGTCCGCACTTCAGCATCTTTGAGGTCGCCCCGGTCATTGGCGCCGGTGCGCTCTTCTTTCTCCTTGTCCTGCGGGGACTGGCGGCGGCGCCCCTTCTTCCCCAGGCGGAGCCCGATGTGGCCGAAAGCATGGAATACCACTGCTAGCCGTGACACGCCAGCGGGGATCGACAGTGCACAGCACTGCGGATCCCCGCCCTCGCTTTCCGCGAGGCTATGCTGAATGGCTATCCTGAATCCGTTCGAGCAAGACATCCAAGAAACAATTCGATGATCCCCGACGTAGCTGTACTCCAAGACACCAAGAAGATTCGTACCAAGCGCATGGAGGATGGCGCGCTTTGGCGGGTATCTCTCTCTGATCCCGACGACAATGTCCTCGATGAGGTCATGACCGATGAGCTGACGGAAGTCTTTCTACTGGCGGCCAAGGAGTCGAAACTCAAGGCCATCGTTCTCAGCGCTGAGGGGCCGAACTTCTCCTTCGGGTCGAGTGTTGAGCAGCACCGCAAGAATCAAGCGGGGGAGATGCTTGCTAGCTACCACGGCCTCTTTCACGCCATGGCCGCCTCCGGGGTGCCGGTCCTCGCGGCTGTACGCGGGAGTTGCTTTGGCGGAGGACTCGGATTGGTTTCCTTTTGCCAACGCGTCTATGCACACCCTGATGCGCAACTCGGTCAGCCCGAGGTCGCTCTAGGGGTCTTCGCGCCTGTGGCCTCCGCCATCCTTGCTGATCGCGTTGGGCGTGGAAATGCGGACGACATACTCCTGAGCGGTCGTGTCGTCAAAGCCAAGGAAGCTCAACGCATTGGTCTCGTCGACATGCTTGCGAAGGAGCCCGAAGCTAGGGCGCAGGACTATGTCCTCGAGCATCTTCTCCCGCGTTCGGCGTCCTCCATTCGTTTTGTCACGCGGGCCGCACGCTGTGACTTCATGATCCGTTTTGATCGCAGCATCCAAGAGCTCGAGCGCATGTATCTCGGGCCGCTCATGGATACCCATGATGCCAAGGAAGGCATCGAGAGCTGCATCGCTAAACGCCAGCCTGCGTGGAAGAACGCCTAGGGCCGAGCGCAATCACACGGGCTGATCCCAGCCCTCAACGAACCGACCGTAGAGGCCTGCGATGGACCGTCCCCTCCCGATCATTGAACCTTTTCGTATCAAGAGCGTGGAGCCGATCCACCTCTCGGATCGACCCGCACGGGAACGCTCCCTGGAGCGTGCCCAGAACAATCTGTTCCAGTTACCGGCGAACGAGGTCATGATCGACCTCTTGACCGATAGCGGCACCGGTGCCATGAGCAGCGCGCAGTGGGCGGCGATCATGCTGGGCGATGAAACCTATGCGGGCTCCCCCAGCTTCCAGCGCTTTGAAGACGCGGTGAAGACGGCGACGGGGTTTGGGCAAGTCATCCCAACGCACCAGGGTCGTGCCGCCGAACACCTGTTGTTTCAAACGCTCGTGTCCAAGGGTCAGGTCGTGCCGAACAACACGCACTTCGACACGACGCGGGCGAACATCGAAGCCGCCGGGGGTATCGCTCTGGACCTACCGTGTCTGGAGATCGCTGATACGGGAGCGCCCCATCCATTCAAGGGCAACATGGACCTGGGGCGGCTGACGAAGGCACTCCAGGAGCATGTGGGCAAAGTTCCGCTAGTTATGATGACGATCACGAACAACGCCGGTGGTGGACAACCGGCAAGCCTGGATAACCTGCGGGCCGTCAGCGATCTTTGTCGGAAAGCCGGGGTGCCGTTCTACCTGGATGCCTGCCGCTTTGCGGAGAATGCCTTCCTCGTGCGCGAGCGAACCCCTGGGCTACGGGGTCGTGATGTGCGTTCCTTGGCTCTGGAGATCTTCGACCTGGCTGATGGCTGTACCATGAGCGCCAAGAAGGATGGCCTGGCAAACATGGGGGGCTTCCTGGCGGTACGCGATCCGGACCTGGCCCAGGAACTACGCCAACGTCTGGTTGTGACAGAAGGATTTCCAACCTATGGGGGTATGTCCGGACGTGACCTTGAGGCCGTGGCCCAGGGGCTGGTTGAGGTCATGCAAGAGGACTACTTGACCTATCGTCTTGCGAGCATTCGCTACATCGTGCAACGCCTGGAGACCGCCGGAATCCCCGTGGTTGTCCCCACGGGCGGGCACGCGGTCTTCCTCGACGCGGCGCGCTTTTTGGATCACCTGCCCAGGTCGCAGTACCCGGGACAGTCTCTTGCGCTGGAGCTATACCTAGAGGGTGGCATCCGCACCTGTGAGATTGGAAGTGTCATGCTTGGACGCACCGATCCCGTAACGGGAGAGGAGATCCCCGCGGAGCACGAATTGGTTCGTCTGGCTATGCCGCGTCGCACCTACACCCAAAGCCACATGGACTATGTGATCGAAATCATCGTCCGTGTTTGGGAGCGACGCTCCGCAGTGCAGGGCATTGAGATTGCCGTAGCACCTCCGGTGCTACGCCACTTCCAGG
>JBLHLB010000056.1:0-15901 GCA_047618505.1 Planctomycetota bacterium | reverse complement strand
CTCGAGCGTGCTCGACCGGAGACATTGATCGCTGGGCTGAGCCACGAAGTCTTGGCCTGGAGAAACCACGCCCAGCGCATTCTGATCGAACAGGGGCAGCTCGATGTTGTTCCAGCACTTCTGGATGTTGTCGATCTGGGCCAGGTTGATAGCGCTGGACTGGCCACAGCCGGCATGCACGCTCTCTGGTCAATGAATGCCCTGGGCGCAGTGGATTCCAGTAATGAACGCGTTCTGGAAACACTGCGGGGTGCCCTCTCCCATCCGGCCCGGGGACTGCGGCGGGCCGCCCTGCAGGTCTTGCCAAGGGATGACTTCGGTTTAGCGCTGTTGCTCCAGGGCGGGCTGCTCCTAGACACCGATCCGAAGGTGCGACTCCAAGCTCTTCTCACTCTTTCGGAGATGCCCGCAAGCTCCACGGCAGCCGCACAGCTCCTACAACTCGCGAGTTCTATTCAAAGGGATCAAGACCCTGAGCTTGTGGACGCCATCACGATCGCCGCGGCGAACTGTGATGCCGAGTTCCTGCAGGCCCTTTTTGCACAGGAGCACTCCGATCAAGGGGTGAGCACTTCCGCCACATCTGAAGAGCCCTCCAATCTCGCACCCAACCCCTCTTTCGAGGCCGCACTCCCCGGCACGGAGCTCCCCGTCGCTTGGGAGACGCGTTCCTACTCAGGGCTAGCAGCCCACTCCCGGGTGGAAGGCGGGCGAACGAGTTCGCACTCCCTCTCTGTGTCCTCAGAGGATGGCGCGGACGCCTCGTGGTCGGCACGCATCGCGGTCAATCCCGGCTCGCGCTATCGCTTCTCCGCCTGGATTCGAACCGAGGGCATCGAAGCCGGCAGCGGGCGCGGCGCGCAAATCAACGTGCACGAGCTCCAGGGTGCAAACACCGTACGCACCGAAGCGATCACGGGCACCCGCGACTGGACCAAGGTCGCCCTTACCTTTGAGCCCGGTAGACTCGAAGCCGTCACCCTGAACTGCCTCTTCGGCGGCTGGGGACGCTCGCAGGGGACAGCCTGGTTCGACGATGTGACCCTCGAACGAGTCGACGTGCCGGTATTACCCGGAGCCCTGGGATTGATTCTCGGCGATGTGACGAGGCACTACGCCGGACGCGCACCAGCGGAGTCCGTGTCGGCAACCATCGCTTCCCTCGAGGGCACCTCTGAGGTCCTGGGGACCACCGTGCTCAACTCCTTGGAACGTGGCTGGCGCGGAAAGCCCGCTCCCAATCTGAACGACACCGACCGCCGGCGATTGCGCAGCTCCGCCCTGAATTTACAGGGTGAAGCGCGCGAGGCTTTGGCGCTGCTACTGGTCAGTTGGGATCAAGCACCGCTCATGGGCGCTGCCCTGGAGAGCGTGACGGCAGAGCTACTGCTTTGCGCAAGTGACCCAGAGGCCGACCCCGAGCGACGAGTCGCCGCTGCACGGCGAATGATCCTCCTGAATGACAGCGATGGAAACGTGCGCAGCTTGCTCGACTCCATTGACCTCGACACCGAACCGGGCTTGGCGGGCGACTTGATTTCCCTCTTGAGCAGCAGCACGGAAGAGACAACGGGCGTCCTGCTGCTCGAGGCCATCACGAGACTCGGCCCCTCCGCACAGGCAGTGGCTGTCGAGACCCTCTGTCGCCGAGACATTTGGACGCACGTGCTCTTGACGGCGATACAGGAACGCGAACTCTCCGCCAACGCGCTCAGTCCCTCGATGTGGCTGACTCTGGAGAACCACCCCACGCCAGAGCTAGCCGCCTTCGCACGGGACGCCCATCGAAGTCGCCCCTCCTCTGAACGCATGGCGCTCGTGGAGGAGATGCTCAGCCGTCCAGCCCTTGCTGGAGACGTGGACCGAGGCGCACTGCTCTACGCCGAGAACTGCGCTAAGTGCCACTCCGAAGGTAGCACCGGGCGTCGTCTCGGGCCCGCCCTTGACGGCATCGGAAAGAACCCGCGCGGGGAAGTCCTGGCCTCTATCCTCGACCCCAACCGCGCGGTCGAAGCGAACTACCTGATGTGGATCGCGCGCACCTTTGATGGGCAGTTGACCACGGGTCAGTTGCTCTCCGAATCGCGCACGGCGGTAGAGATCCTGGAGTCCTCCGGAGAAGTGCGCATTCTGCAGCGCGAGGATATCGAGAGTATTGAACCTTCCACCCTCTCGCTCATGCCAGAGGGCTTCGAGTCCCTCGGAGATCAGGCCCTGGCCGATCTGCTCGAGTTCCTGACCGGGACCCACTAAGGACCTTCCCGACACGACAACAACGGACAGAACCATGGGTACACCCAAGATCGGCATGAGCTTCCTCATGTGGACGCCGGAGTTCCGCGAAGAACATCTGCCGCTCCTCGATCAACTCAGAGATATGGGCTTCGATGGTGTCGAGCTGCCCCTGGTGGACACGTCCTTCGAGATGCTTGAGCGTGCCGCAATGCGCTGCGAAGAGCTGGGACTTGAGCGTACGGGAGTTGGGTTCGCCACGGCCGAGGCCGATCCGATATCGCCCGATCCACTCGTGCGTATGAAAGCTGTCGCCCACATCGAAGAGCTGTGCCGCAAAGCGGATGTCCTCGGCGCTCCTCTTCTGGGCGGCCCGATTCACTCAGCCTACGCAACTTTTAGCGGGGTGGGCCCCCAGGAAGAGCAGCTCAAGCGCAGCGCGGATGTCTTGGCGCGCGCAGCAGAAACAGCAGCATCTCTGGGTGTGCGCCTGGGCCTTGAATACCTCAACCGCTTCGAGTGCTACCTTGTCACAAGCGCGGCAGAGACTGAAGCCCTTGTGAAGCGTGTCGGTCACCCCTCCCTTTGCACTGTGCTCGACACGCACCACAGCCATATCGAAGACTCCGAGGTGGGCCAAGCAATCCGCGGCTGCGCCGAGACCCTGGGGCATGTTCAGTTGAGCGAAAGCCACCGAGGCTTCCTCGGCCAAGGCCAAGTGCACTGGGGGTCTGTTTTCGATGCACTAGCCGATATCCACTACGACGACTGGCTGATCATCGAAGCTTTCTCACGCCACGACCCCGAATTCGCCGCCGGTCTCCACATCTGGCGAGACCCCGCCACTGACCTGATGGACATCCCCAGAAGGGGCTTGGCATTCGTGCGTCGACACCTCGGACTCGCCTAGCTGTACCACTCGTTGGCCCACTTGCTGGCCCACTGATTGGACAGGGCCTTGGCCCGCCCTCTCATCCCAAGCGAAAGAGCATCAGATGGTAAATCACCAGGAGGGTGTAGGTCGCCGCAGAGACAAAGATACCCACCCGCGCGAGGTAGAAGTTCTTGTGGATCGCTAGCACCACCAGGGCGATTCCGATCAAGCTCGATTTCACAAAGACAAACCAGAATCGCCCGGTACCCAGGAGCTCCTGGGCAATCGGGTTCACTTCAATGCCGCCATTCTGCAGGTGCACCAAAGTGAAGTAGCTGTCCCCAACGTTCATCATGGCAACCCACAGGACCAGGTACCAAAGGCGCATGCCATGCTGGTCAACGAAACTGCCCTCGCGCTCCTCTTCGCGCCGAACGTTACGTCGCCGACCGCTACCAAGGGTCCACTTGGATAAGCGCGGCGTCTCCTGGACTCTTCGGTCAGGTCCGCGTCTCCCCTGGGCTAGATCCTCCGCCGACGAAACCGCGCCATTGGCGAGGGCCGGCTGAAGGTCGTGAGTCGCTGCCTCAGGGTTGCCGGCGTTGAAGTCGCCACTGTGGTTGGGGAGATCTCTGGACATCAAGGCGCAAGGCCAAACGAGACATGTCGCCGGCGTGCTGGGATCCTATCGGTCCTCCCCGCTATGTCCCTTGACACTCCCTGCCCATCGCTGGGGAACCGGGCGTAAGTCTAGGGAGGCCACTCCTCTGACCGTGGGGGGAATCGCCGCGGAGTCGAACGGAGGCGGAAATGGATTCCGACTCCCGTCGCTCACGACCAAGGGACAGCGCCTCTATTCCTCGGAACCGCTCAGCTTGGCCAGGACCGTGAAGTCCTCGAGAGTGCTGGTGTCTTGGTGGACCTCACGCCCAGCAGCAACGTCCCGCAAGAGGCGGCGCATGATCTTCCCGCTGCGCGTCTTTGGCAGTGCCTCGGCGAAGCGTATGGCCGCTGGACGCGCAAGCTTGCCAATTTCCTGGGCCACGTGTGCCTTGAGCGCTTGGACCATTTCGTCCCCTACAGCGTAACCGGGAGCAGGTGTGACGAAGGCCACGATGGCCTCGCCAGTCAAATCATCGGGGCGCGAGACGACGGCCGCTTCGACTACAGCTTCATGGCTCACCAGGGCGCTCTCGATCTCCATGGTCGAGAGCCGGTGCCCGCTGACGTTCATGACGTCGTCAACACGGCCCATGATCCAGAAGTTGCCATCCGCATCGCGGCGCGCGCCGTCACCGGCGAAGTAGTAGCCCTGCTCCTTGAACTTGGCCCAATAGGTTTCCTCGAAGCGTTCATCGTCTCCCCAGATGCCACGCAACATGGAAGGCCAGGGCTTGCGCATGACCAAGAGACCCCCTTCGTTGGGGCCCAGTTCCTCACCCTTCTCGTTGACAACGGCGGCGTCGACACCGAAGAACGGCGACATGCAGGAGCCCGGGATGGTCGCCGTAACACCAGGCAATGGCGTCAGCATGATGCCGCCGGTTTCCGTCTGCCACCAGGTGTCGACGATCGGACAACGATTGTCACCGATCGTTTGGCGATACCACATCCAAGCTTCCGGGTTGATCGGCTCGCCAACGGTACCGAGCAGTCGCAGGCTCGAGAGGTCGTACTTAGCCGGGTGCTCATCGCCCCACTTCATGAAGGCACGGATGGCAGTGGGTGCCGTGTAGAAGATGCTGACCTTGTGCTTCTCCACCATCTCCCAAAAGCGCCCAGGGTGAGGCTCGTTGGGCGCACCCTCGTACATCACGACCTTGGCGCCGTTGGCCAGGGGACCGTAGACGATGTAGCTGTGTCCCGTGATCCAGCCGACGTCGGCTGTACACCAATAGACGTCATCTTCCTGGAGATCAAAGACGTAGCGCGTGCTCGTATAGGCACCGACCATGTAGCCAGCCGTCGTGTGACGGATGCCCTTGGGCTTGCCGGTGGACCCAGAGGTGTAGAGCAGGAAGAGCGTGTCTTCGCTATCCATCGCCTCCGGAACGCACTCGTCCGATTGGGCGGGCACGAGCTCGTGGTACCAACAGTCACGGCCCTCAACCCACTCGACCTCGTTGTTTGTACGCTGCACGGTGAGAACCGTATGAACGCTATCGATCCCCTCGACGCCCTCGTTCACGACCGACTTGAGATCCAAGACCTTTCCGCGTCGCCAGCCGCCGTCTGCGGTGATCACGGCAACACATCCCCCGTCCTCCACGCGGTCGCGCAATGCTTGGGCGCTGAAACCACCAAAGACCACCGAGTGGATCGCTCCGATGCGCGCACAGGCTAGGACAGCGAAGGCCAACTCAGGAATCATGGGCATATAGATCGCTACGCGGTCGCCCTTCTTCAAGCCGCGCGACTTGAGCCCGTTCGCCAGACGGCAAACCTCGGCGTGAACTTCGGAATAGGTGAACGTGCGCTGGTCGCCCGGCTCCCCCTCCCAAACGATCGCCGTGGCGTCGCGCTTGTCCGTCGCCAGGTGCTGGTCCAGGCAGACAGCAGAGGCATTGAGCTTGCCGCCGCCAAACCACTTGGCCACCGGAGCAGCGCTCCAATCGAGCACGGTATCGAAGGGCTCTATCCAGGGCAGCTCGCGTGCGATCTCCCCCCAGAACCCATCGGGGTCCTCAAGGGAGCGCTTCATCATCGCGTCGTAGGTCGCGCTGTCACCAACGCGCGCCCGGGCGGCGAACTCTTGGGACGGCGGGAAGCTGCGGCTTTCCTGGAGGACGCTTTCGATCTCTTGCATGACACGCTTGCCGGGGCTGCTCGGATGACTGTGGGGCTGCTCAGATGAGGCCCCAAGGATAGCGATCGGGTCGCCGCCCCCGAACTCACTCGCCCGCTTTCCCGCGGACCACATCCAGTATTTCACCGCGTTCCAGGGGCACCCATGGGTCCACTAAATTCTCCTCCAGAATGGCCTCGCTGACTCGCTCTCCGACACGCACGAGTCGCAGGCCGATACAAGAGCTCTCGCTACACCCGCTGCGGTGGAATCGCAGGCCCTCCCAGGCTCCATCCTGCTGGCCGACGTCAATCAGAACCGCCTGCTGACTGATCTCACGCCGGATGTGGAGCCCCTCGGCCGAAAACGGAGCGCCGCTGGCCAGAACGGCAGCACTGCTGGGACTCCCATCAAGCCGCATACGCCAATACAGAGGAAGCTCCCAGGTGAATCCGGCAAGCGGGCGTCGCGAGCCTAACCTGGAGAAGCCCAGGTAGTCTGTGTGTATCTGCCCGCCCCTTTCTTCCTCCAGGATTCGACTGCAGATTGCGCCGGCATTGTCCGCGTCTAGGAGACGAGGCTCTCCGCCATAGCGAGCGCAGAAGTAGCGACCCTCGATGTCGCCATCGCCGCCGACCAGGTGAATCACACCGTCGAGGACCTCCACCCGGCCGCGTCCGTTGGTGTCGGAACCCATGCAGCCGTAATAGGACGACATCCAACCAGCTCGCGGCGCCAGGGCGAGCCCCTCGCCCATGAAGAGGCCGGCTGAGCGCCACGTGCCCGCCCAGGGGACACTGATCCCGAGGGACGTTGCCTCTAGCTCAATGCGTGCTCCCAAGCGCTGCTCCATGGTTCGCTCCACCCGGGCGCAACTCAGGGTCAGAGCCCCAAGCAGCATCCAGGTAAGGCAAGCCCCCGTGCTGCGAAGCTCGCTAAGCCGCATCAGCTACCAAGGCTAGGTCGATGACACCGCAGAGCTGGAACGGGCCAGTGCTCTGCAGCACAAGCTGCACCGTCCCCAGCGCATTCCCCAGGACCTGCGCATTGGCCGTAGCGACCAGCACAAGGGGAGCGAGCGAAGTACAAGCGAGCAGGCGCGAGAGCAGCATCAAGAGTCCTTGAGGAGGATGTTCCCGAAGCGAATCGTGGCCCGCTTCAGCGTCAACCCTACACAAAAGCTCCGTGTCTTGCTGCGGAGGCACTACTCCTTACGCAGTTCGGCTCCGAGACGCTCCGCGGCGCGCTCCAGGCGACCCAGGAATTTGGCTGTCTCCTTATCGGACAGGGTCTTATCACGGGCCTGGAGAACCACGTGGTAGGCCAGGGATTTCTTGCCTGCCCCCAGCCGCTCCCCGCGGTAAAGATCAAAGAGCTCGAGACCCGCAACAAGGTTCTTGCCACTCTGCAGGATGAGTGTTTCCACCTCGGCAGCGGGCATTTCCTCGGGCAGCAAGAGAGCCACGTCGACCTTCACGCTGGGGAACTTCGGCAGGGGTACATACGCCGGCGGCGCAGCAGGGGCAGTCAGCAGTGCATCGATCGAAATGCGCGCGAGGACAACTTCGCTGGCGAGTTCCCCCTCAAGACCGAGGACTGCGCGCAGGCCGGGCTCAAGCTCACCGATCAACGCAGTCACCTCATTGCCACCACCCGGTGTCGCAACGGCGCACTTGCCCGGGTGAACCCAGGCCGGGAGGTCACCAGCGGATCGCGACCAGCTCGGTGCAACCACGCCGGCAACGCGATGGAGATCCTCCACAATACCCTGGAGACGAGCGTAAATCGAAGTGCCGACAAGGCCCTCCTTCGCTGCTCGCGGAGCAGCCCAAACCAGGGCCAATTCGTGTACCTCTCGCGGTTCACCACGCTCATTCTTGTGCTCGGGAAGGTAGCCCTTTCCGACCTCAAAGAGACGCACATCCTCGCGCTGACGACGGTTATTTTCCAGCAGTCCAAGCAAACTCGGAAGCACGCTACGGCGCACCTTCGAGTAGCCCTCGACGACCGGGTTCACCGCCGCGACGTGCAGTTCATCCGCCAGCCCTAGGCGACCCAGGAGATCGTCGGATTGGAAGCTGTGGGTCATCGCTTCATGGAAGCAGGCCGCGCCGGCAAGACGATCCTGCAGGCTACGCACGAGCATACGCCGCGCATCAAAAGGCGGCGGCTCGATCGTGGCGACCAGCTTGCGTTCCGCAATGTTGTCGAAGCCGTGCACACGACCGACCTCTTCGATCAGGTCTTCCTCAATCCCAACGTCCTTGGTCGAGCGAGCTGAGGGCACACTAATAGTCCATGCCTCGCCTTCCTGCGTGACGCCGAAGCCCAGCGAGACAAGCGTCTTTTCGATCTGCGCGTCGTCAATCTCAGGGGCGCCCAGGACGTGCCTCACGCGGGCCGGTCGCACTTGCACCGTCGTCGCGGGATCGCTCCAGTCACCGGCGTCTCCGGCGGGCTGCGGAAGACTGATGTCCGGTTGAATCGAGCGCAGCACGTTAACCAGGTGCGCACAAGCCTTAGCCGGCAGAGTCGGGTCCAGTGACTTCTCGAAACGCGTTGATGCATCACTGCGCAGACCGAGACGTGCAGAGGTACGCCGCACGATGGTGGGATGGAAAGCCGCGGCCTCAAGCAACAGGCGCGTGGTGTCCGCGGTGACCTTGGAGGCCTCCGCCCCCATGACTCCGGCCACCGCAACAGGCGTGTCGGCGGAGCAGATCAAGATGTCCTCCGTCCCCACGGTCCGGTCAATCTCATCCAGGGTTTGCACCACTTCGCCGGGGCGTCCAACGCGCACGTTGATGCCCTCGGGAGAAAGCCGATCGCGATCGAAGAGGTGGTTCGGCTGCCCGATGTCGAACATGACGAAGTTCGAGAGGTCCACCAGGAGATCAATCGGGCGCTGATCGATTGCGAGCAGTAAGTGACGCATCCATTCAGGCGCAGGACCGTTCTTTACGCCGTCGATTGGTAGGCCGATGTAGCGCGAACAACCCTCGCTTTCCACGCGCACCGGATAGGCCTCGCCTGCGGCCGTTTCAGGGAAGCTCAGGTCCAAGGGCTTCAATTCGCGTTCAAAGAGCGCGGCCAATTCCCCCGCTATCCCGCGGTGACCCCAGAGATCCGGGCGGTGCGTCAGCGACTTGTTGTCAATCTCGATAACCCAGTCGTCCAGGCCTATGGCCTCGCCGACAGGTAGACCGATGGCAGTGTCCTCCGGCAGCTCCCAGATTCCATCGTGATCATCACCGAGCTTCAGCTCGCGCACGGAACAGATCATCCCCTCGGATGCCTGCCCGCGAATCTTGCCCTTCTTCAGCTTGACCAAGGCACCCTCGTCGCCCGTAGGAAGACGCACGCCAACTTGGGCCACTGCAACCTTCAGACCCTGGCGAACATTGGGCGCACCGCAGACGATCTGCAGAGGCTCACCCTTGCCGATGTCGACTTTACAAAGGGAGAGCTTGTCCGCATCCGGGTGCTTCTCGCGCCCCACGACGTGCCCGACAACCACATCCCCGAGCCAGGGATTAAAGGGCTCGACGCCTTCAACTTCTGCAGTGTGTGTGGTCAGCGCGCTGGCAACAGCCTGGGCATCAAGCCCGGCAAGGTCCACGTGTCGCTTAAGCCAATTGAATGAGATCAGCATTAGAACTGCTCCAGGAAGCGCAGGTCGCCCCCCATGAGATGCCGGATGTCGTCGATGCGGTAGCGCAGCATCACAAGTCGCGAGAGGCCCAACCCGAAGGCAAAGCCGGTGTACTTCTCAGGATCGACTCCGCCGTAATTGAGCACGGCGGGGTGCACCATGCCGCAGGGGCAAAGTTCAATCCACGTAGTCCGCTTGCATACGCTGCAACCGCTTTCGCAGAAGGGACAACGCACGTCCATCTCGAAGCCCGGCTCCACGAAGGGGAAGTAGCCGGGGCGTAGGCGAACTTCGAGTTCGCGCTTGAAGACTTCCCGCAGGAATGTGCGCATCGTGCCGATCAGGTGACCGACGGTGATGTTCTCCCCCACCACGAGCCCTTCCATTTGGTGGAAAGTATGTTCGTGGCTGGCGTCCATTGTTTCGTTTCGAAAGCAACGTCCGGGAACGATCGCGCGGAAGGGCGGCTCAAGCTTTTCCAGCGCACGGATCTGCACCGGCGAGGTGTGCGTGCGTAGCAAGAGGTTGCTGTCGTTGTCGCACCAGAACGTGTCGTACATCTCCCGCGCCGGATGGTCCGAGGGGATGTTTAGCGCCTCGAAGTTGTAGTAGTCCAGCTCGACCTCAGGGCCGTCTAGAACGCGGTACCCCATGGAGGTGAAGATGTCCTCAAGTTCGCGCGAGACTCGCGTCACCGGGTGCAGAGAGCCACTAGACAGGGTCGCCGCGGGAAGGGTCGGGTCGAAGCCCTCGGCCTTGCGTTCCTGATCGAGTTGCAGGGAAGCTAGCGCCGCGCGGCGCTTCGCCAAGCCTGCTTCGACGGCGGCCTTCAACTTGTTGGCCGCGGCGCCGATCCTCGGACGATCCTCGGGGCTGGCATCCTTGATGCTCGCCAAAAGTTGGCCGACGGCACCTTCCTTGCCGAGGGTACGGCGCTCGATGGCTGCCAGTGCATCCGCATCCCCCGCCGCTTGGATAGCGTCCAGGGTCTCGGTGCGAATGGCTTCGGGGTCGAAGCTAGTCATCTCAAGTGTCCTTCGTGCGGGCCGGTAACCTGAGGGCTACGGCGAAGCGGAAACGGTCAAACAGAGACGCCGCCGGTTGGGCAAAGAAGCCCGCACCGGCGGCGTGAAGAATGGAGGCTGGAGCAGGACACACTCGGGTTGCAACCGACGAGTTTTGGTCCTGCGCTACCTCTTGGGCTACCTCTTGGGTGACGTCCTACTGGCGAGCTTTCTCGACCAGGGCGTCAAAGGCGCCCGGATCGTGGATCGCGAGCTCGGAGAGCTGCTTGCGGTTGAGCTCGATTCCCTCGCTCTTCATCCCGGAGATGAAGCGGGAGTAGGACATACCGCGCATGCGCGTGGCCGCGTTGATACGCGTAATCCAGAGGCGCCTGAACATGCGCTTCTTAACCCGACGGTCGCGGTAGCTGTAGGCCCAGGCGCGCATGACCGATTCACGGACAGTACGCCAGAGACGATTACGGCCGCCGACGAATCCACGGGCGCGCTTGAAGTAACGGACCTTCTTCTTGTGACGCGGGGCGCCGTATGTGACACGTACCATGGATCAGGCCCCCAACATCTTTCTGATGAGACGCGCCCAGGTACCGGAGATGACCAGACCATCCCGCATGTGGCGTTTCTGCTTTCCGTTGTGGATGGCATGCATGTGGCCGCGCGAGGGGCGGTTGCACTTGACCTTGCCAGACTTGGTCACTCTGAAGCGGTTCTTGACAGAACCCTTTGATTTCATCTTGGGCATAGCTTGACTCGTAGTGAGTTGGCCTCGGGTGATGTTGCTTCGCATCCTTCTGTCCTGCTGAACAACAAGAAACGAAACGGTCCCCTTGCGCTGGTTGCCCAGATGCTGAGGGGGGTGAGAGTCCGCCGATTGGCCGGTTCCCACGCTTATGAGGGGCGGAGAGGTTACCGCCGACAGGGCCAGAGGCCAAGCCGGGCAGTCGAATTCCCTCTCCAAATACAGGTAGAAAGAGCGCTGTAGGGACCCAAGAAGGGTCCCAAGAAGGGTCCCTGAAGGGACCTTTGAGCGATCATCCCGGTGAGGATGGGCTACTTCGCAGGCGCGGAGCCCGTGCTGGACTTGCGAGCCAGCAGCATGGTCATCCGCGGTCCGTTCATCTTCGGGGGCACTTCCACCTTGGAGATATCCTCCAGGTAGTCCGCCACCGTCGCCATGACGCGCTCCCCCATTTCCGGGTGGGCGCGTTGACGACCGCGGAAGATGCAGACGACCTGCACCTTGTTGCCCTCTTCGAGGAACTTGCGGCCCTGCACCAGTCGATATTCCAGGTCGTGCCTGTCGATCGCCGGGCGCACCCGGAGTTCCTTCAGGCCCGACTTCGTCTTCTTTGCACCGCCCTTCTCCTTCTTCTTCTGCTCATACTTGAACTTGGAGTAGTCCATGATCCGGCAGACGGGAGGATCGGCGTTGGGGGAAACCTCGACCAAGTCGAGCCCAGCTTCATCAGCACGACGACGTGCATCGTCCGTGTTGACGATGCCTGCCTGCTCCCCCTCCCCGTCGATCAGGCGCACGTCGGGCACGCGGATCTGACGGTTGATGCGGTATTTGGAGGTGGGCGGTTTCCGTAGGGGTCGTGATCTTTTGCGCAAGTAGCGAGTTGCTCCAGGTGAGGTTCAATGAAGTGGCGCGGGGGCTCCCCCTCGCCGGTGATCGTTAGAAGGATAGGTCGTAGGACCCTATTCCGCCAGGGAAGCTGCATTCAGGACTTCCATCCTTTCGTTCGATCTCGCCTCCAGGGCAACGATCCGAACACTGCAACTCCGGGGTCAGGACTCGCCTTCCTCTGTGTTCTTGTTATCGAGCGCTCGGCCGGCGAGCTGAATATGCACATCCGCCAGCTGCTCCTCAGACACCCGTGAGGGTGCCTCACACATCAAATCCGCCGCCGCCGTGGTCTTGGGGAAGGCGATAATGTCGCGGATATTGTCGAGTCCGGCCGTCAGGGCTGCTATGCGATCGAGCCCCATGGCGAATCCGCCGTGGGGCGGCGCCCCGTAGTTGAGGGCCTCCAGGAGGAACCCGAACTTGTCCGCACGCTCCTGTTCATCGATGCCCAGAAGCTGAAAAACGCGGTCCTGTACGTCCTTGCGGTGGATCCTGATGGATCCGGACCCAAGCTCCCATCCGTTCAGCACCAGGTCATAGGCACGGCTCAGCATGCCCTCAAGCCTCGGATCCTCCGGCGAGGTCGCCCCATTCAGGTCCCAGTCCGCGGGTGCCGTGAAGGGGTGGTGGGTGCTGAAGTAGCGCCCCGCCTCTTCATCGAACTCGAACATCGGGAAATCAGTCACCCAGAGGAAGCGCCAGGCGTCCTCCATCAGTTCCAGGTCGCGGCCGAGCTTGACGCGCAACTCGCCCAGGGCGCGGTGCG
This sequence comes from Planctomycetota bacterium, assembly GCA_047618505.1. Taxonomy (GTDB): domain Bacteria; phylum Planctomycetota; class UBA1135; order UBA1135; genus JBLHLB01. The sequence continues at coordinate 2,937 of JBLHLB010000056.1, read as the reverse complement.
TGATCTTGGAGGTGCTGGCGACGAAAACGCACAGGTCACCGTCCTTGGCACCCATGGTTTCCATCAGGGCTGGAGCAAGATCGCCTTCGCAGAAGCGAGCAAGGGGTCCGCTGCCACCTTCAGCGCCGGCCTTCCACCAGGCCAGCCCCTTCGCTCCAAACTCCCCCACATAGGCGCCCAGGGCGTCAATCTGCTTACGCGAAAGGGATGCGCCGCCGGGGATATTGATGCCCTTCACGCGGCCGCCGGATTCAAGGGCGCCGTGGAAGACTTTAAAAGAGGAGCTCTTGGCCCACTCTTCGACATCGATCAGTTCGAGACCGAAGCGCACATCGGGCTTGTCCGAACCGTAGCGCTCCATAGCCTCCGCGTAGGTCATGCGCGGAAAAGGCAGGTTGAGCTCGACGCCCATGGCCTCCTTGAACGTGCGCTGCATGACTCCTTCCCAGATGGCGAACACGTCATCTTCTTCCACGAAGGACATCTCCATGTCCAGCTGGGTGAAGTCCGGTTGGCGATCGGCGCGCAGGTCCTCGTCGCGGAAGCAACGCGCCACCTGGTAGTAGCGGTCGAAGCCCGACACCATCAGGATCTGCTTGAAGATCTGCGGTGACTGCGGCAAGGCGTAGAAACTGCCGGGGTGCACGCGGCTCGGCACGAGGTAATCGCGTGCTCCCTCGGGGGTTGCCTTGGTCAGAACCGGCGTCTCGATGTCGAGGAAATCAAGGTCATCGAAGGCACGACGGATCGCAGCGATCATGCGCGCGCGGTGCATGATGTTCTGCTGCATGGGCTCCCGACGCAGGTCGAGGTAGCGGTAGCGCAGGCGCGTTTCCACAGCAGGGAGGTCACCGCCCGCGACTTCCATGGGAGGCGTGGCGGACTTGGAGAGGATCTCGAGGCGTGTTGCCTGGATCTCAATCTCGCCGGTGTCGCGGTCTTTATTGACGTTGCCTTCCCGGGCGATCACCTTGCCCTCGACAACAACCACGTCCTCCGCGGAGAGCTTGACCGCATCGGTCATGTCCCCATCCAGGAGAACCTGGGTCAATCCGTAGCGATCGCGCAGGTCGACAAAGTACAGGGACCCCAGGTTGCGCCGGCTGTGGACCCAGCCATTGAGCCGTACGGTCTGCCCGATATTCGCGGCGCGCAGTTCGCCACAGGTGTGCGTGCGACGCCAGGCCCCAGCGGCCGGACCCGACTCCCCCGTAGAGGAGCTCATACGAGGGTGCTTGAGTAGCGACCGGCACGCAGGCGTGCCTGGGCGCGTCGCAGGGAGAATTCCGCGCGCAGAATGTCAATCTGGGCACCGCTACCGCTGCCTTCTTCAATGCGCTTGCGGGCGCGGGCCTCGGCTTCCTTGGCGCGCTCCTCGTCGATTTCTTCGGGGCGCTCGCCGGCTTCGCTCACAACACGCACTGTGTTGTCGCGTACCTCAATGAATCCGCCAGAGACGAAGAGTGCCTCTTCCTTACCGCCGGAGCGGAAGGTCAACAGGCCCACGTCCAGTGCAACGACCATGGGAGCGTGTCCCGACAGGATCCCCATGGAGCCGTCGACGGCGGGGATCCGAACCGCGCTTGCGGTCGTGTCGGTCACGATGCGATCGGGGGTGATCACACGAAGGGTGAGTTCTGCTGCCATGGTTGCTTTCCTCTACGAGGCCTAGCTTTCGAGCGCTTTCGCCTTTTCGCGGGCGTCTTCGACGGAACCGACGTACATGAAGGCCTGCTCGGGCAGGTCATCGTGCTTGCCTTCGAGGATCTCCTTGAAGGAACGCACCGTGTCTTCACGGGAGACAAACACACCGGGGGTGCCGGTGAACTGCTCGGCCACGAAGAAGGGCTGGGACAGGAAGCGCTGGATGCGGCGGGCGCGGTGGACGATCTGCTTGTCCTCTTCCGAAAGTTCTTCGGCGCCGAGGATGGCGATGATGTCGCGCAGGTCGGTATAGCGCTGGAGGATGCGCTGGACTTCGCGGGCCACGTTGTAGTGTTCCTCACCAACAACGTCGGGGTCGAGCATACGAGATGTCGACTTGAGCGGGTCAACAGCGGGATAGATGCCCAGCTCGGAGATCGAACGCTCGAGAAGAATCGTGGAGTCCAAGTGGGCGAAGGTGGCCACCGGCGCAGGGTCGGTAATGTCGTCCGCGGGGACGTACACGGCCTGCATGGAGGTCACAGATCCCTTGTCCGTCGAGGTGATGCGCTCCTGCAGGGCGCCCATCTCTGACGCCATCGTCGGTTGGTAACCCACGGCGGAGGGCATGCGGCCGAGGAGCGCGGAAACTTCCGAGCCGGCCTGCACGAAGCGGAAGATGTTGTCGACGAAGAGCAGCACGTCCTGGCCCTTCACATCGCGGAAGTGCTCCGCCATGGTCAGACCGGAGAGGGCCACGCGCAGACGCGCTCCCGGGGGCTCGTTCATCTGACCGAAGACCAGCACGGCGTTGTCGATCACGCTGGACTCGTTGCCCTCGGGCGTGGTGTAGGTTGCCTCGGACATCTCCAACCAGAGGTCGTTCCCCTCACGGGTGCGTTCCCCCACGCCGCAGAAGACGGAGAATCCGCCCTTCTCCACGGCGGTGATTCGGATGAGTTCCTGGATCAGCACGGTCTTGCCGACACCGGCACCACCAAAGAGGCCAATCTTGCCACCCATGGCGAAGGGGCACAGCAGGTCAACAACCTTGAGACCGGTTTCGAAGACCTCGGAGATGGCCTGTTGTTCTTCGAAGGTGGGCGCTTCACGGTGAATCGGGGCCACGTCACCGGGGGGCAATTCGCCCTTGGTGATCGTGTCCAAGGGCTCGCCGAGGAGGTTGAAGATTCGGCCTTTCGTGCGATCACCAACGGGCACCGAAATGGGCGCGCCGGTGTTCGTCACGGCCATGCCGCGGCGGCAACCGTCGGTGGTCGCCATGGCGACGCA
>JBLHLB010000055.1:0-15978 GCA_047618505.1 Planctomycetota bacterium | reverse complement strand
CCCCTGTCCCGTGCGCTCGGTCCGGACCAGCCCTTCTATGGCCTCCAGGCTGTGGACCTCGATGCGATTCTTGGGCGCGAAGCGACCCTGGAGGAATTCGCGAGCTTCTATGTCGAACGCATTCGCAAGGTTTGGCCTGCGGGTCCCTACTGCCTTGGTGGACACAGCTTTGGTGCCATGGTGGCCTTTGAAATGGCCCGCCAATTCGAAGCGGCCGGCGACGTCGTGGACATGGTGGCGATCTTGGATTCCGGCCCGCCCAACATCGCCCAAGACCTCGGTGATCGTATCGCTGGCGTCGGTGTTTTCCTGCGCGGACTGCCCTACATGCCCGTCGATTTCCTGGAGCGTTGGAAGCAGGATCCCGATCGCCTGAAGCGCGAGTTGAAGCACCGTGCTCGCTTCGTTGGCAAGGCCTTGCGGGTCCTGGCCAAGGGTCCGATCGCTCGCCACGGACGCTACTCCGATGGCTCACCGATACCCTCGGCAGAGGCTGCGGCGGAGTTCGCCAGCTCTAATAAGGATAAGGAAATGGCCCCCGTGGCCGGCGGCGGTGGTGTCACCGTGGATGATTTCCTCGACTTCACCGAATGGCCCGAGCGCTACCGCGACATCGCGCGTCGCCACAGCCGCGCCGTACGCAATTACTCCCCGGGTCAATTCGGCGGGAAAATCACTCTCTACCGCAGTCGCCGTCAACCGCTGCTCTTTGGCCGTGGCGCGCGCCTAGGTTGGGAGCGCGTGGCCGCAGCTGTCGACGTCAATACGGTTCCGGGCAACCACTTGACGATCCTAGCGGAGCCCCATGTCCGGACCTTGGGGGCTAAGCTACGCCGCGCCCTTGGGCAGGATTGAAAGCCCCGACTCAGCGATCGCTGAGCGAGCAGCCATAGGCTCCCATGCCGATCGGCGAGCCCGGGGGAATAATGGGGCTGGGACGTCGTTCGCGTGCGTCGATGGGATCCCGTAGGAAGCGACCGATTCGGTCTCGATAGAGACGCTGGGAGTCGGCTTCTGCCCCGTTGTCCGCGTGGTCTCCGAGCAAAGCGAGAGTGTCCTCCAATGTTGCCAGTGCGATTGCACGCACGCGATCCGGGACGTTCGTTCCGGCGGCCAGGGCGATCAAGTGCTCGATAAATCGGGCCCTCACGACTTCCTCCACCGGACTCCACTTCATGAGTGCCATGTCATCTGGGAACCAACGTCCCATGAGCTCCGCGCAGACTGTTTCAAATCCGGGCATGGCTGCATCCGCCGCGTGTTGATCGACCAGGCGGGAGCAGCGTGCGGGATTGAAGAGCAAGTCCAAGGTCACGTCCGCTGCGGTCGCGGCTGCCTCTAGGGGATCAAACATCGGCCCGGTGGCGCGAAAACTCTCTCGTCCTCGACTGTACCCAGGGGGCGGTGGAGGGATGCTCGCGACAAGCGCGGGGGAGAGGCCAAGGATCGCGGGCTCAAGAGTCACATAGAGGGCGGAAAGGGCACGTGCTTGCTCTTTCGCTGCAACGGGAGTGATGGGCCGTACTGCCTCCATCGCCAGCGGATAATCGAACACACGTCCGCCCACTTGACGAGCCACGGCTTCGACCTGGAATCGGTGTCGAAGGTAGAGCGGAACCAAGACGCGCTCCATATCAAAGCGCGGCCGCGTCGGCTCGAGCACGGCTTTGGTGAAGCCCGCTAGGGCTACGCTGCGTACCTCGAGATCAACCTGTAACTGCGCCACAGGATCCGAGCCTTCGTCCCATAGGTTCGCCGCCGGGTGGGCGCGGTCGTTGCCCCGCGCATCCTCGTCCGAGGCGTAGTGCAGGCCCAGGCGAGCTGTTTCCCCCAGGACCTGGGGCAGGCTCACGGCGTCGTCTTTGTAGAGCCCGTACCCGTAGCGAATTGTCTGAAGATCCCAGGGGCCACACCCGTCCGCATAGGCGTCAGAGAGGTCGATTTGGCCATTCTTTAGGGTCACCCTGGGTGCTGGGTAGTCCATGACCGAAGCGCGTTCGTCGACGCTGGCGGCGAAGTTATGGGCGAGTCCAAGGGTATGTCCAATCTCGTGTGCGGCAAGCTGCCGAATGCGAGCGAGGGCCGCCTCCGTAACTTCAACATCTTGTTTGCCGTCCACCCAGGGACCGACCAAGCCTTCGAATAGCAGCACATCCTGGCGCACGCGCAGGGCTCCCAGGGTGACGTGCCCCTTGAGGATTTCTCCCGTGCGCGGATCGCTGACTGTTGTGCCGTAGCTCCAACCGCGGGTGGAACGCTCGACCCACTGCAGGATGTTCCAGCGCACGTCATCGGGGTCAGCTCCGACGGGCAAGAGCTCCACGCGGAAGGCGCCGGGGAAGACCGCCTGATCAAAGATAGGCTCCCAATACTTAGCACCCTCAAGCAGGGCCGTGCGCATGGGCTCAGGCGCGGCGCGGTCGATGTAGTAGACCAGGGGTGCATCGGGCGTGATGTGATGACGCTGCACCACCCGCCGCTGCGTCTCTTCCCCAAGGGGCGTGTTGGCGTCGTTCCAGCTCGAGGTAAAGAACCCCGAACGGGGGTGATGCGCGCGTACCCGGTAGTCGTGCTGCTCTAGGTTCGGAAGCGCGATGAAGGCATGTCGAATGCGGAGACTGACGCTTGTGGGTTGCGGCGTTGTGCTGCGCACTTCTCGGCCTGGGGAGCGCGAGGCAAAAGTCTGTAGAACCTCCAGGGATATATTCCCGGGGAAGCTCTTGAGGCTGTCCGTCAAGATAAAGGAGCGCGACGCGTCGAGGCTGAAGTCGCCCTGTCCGGATCCGCTGAGCTTGCCAACGATGCCGTGTGCGTCCTGCTGAAAGAACCCCGTCGCGTCGATGCGCGGCGAGCCGCCAACTTCGTCCACGATCTCGAAGCTGGCCAGTACGCTCTCCGCGAACGCTCTCTGCACTCCGTCGCGCACCAATTCATCGCTCGATGTGGTGCGCCACTTCAGGTTGGGGGCGACCAAGAAGAGGCGCTCGCCCTGGCGCCGGAACTCTACGAGCTGTTGGGTGCCGAGTTGCCCACGGTCGAGCCCCACATCATTCGATCCAAGGCCCTGGGGCAGACTCACGAGCCACAGGAGAGGGCGCTCGAGTTCGGGCACTGTCAATAGCAGGCGGCCCTCATCCCCATCCCAGGTCAGGGGCAGAAGCGGGTTTGATTCGCCGCTCCCGGACGCCTCACCGGGAGTGGTACTCCCTGTCTCGGATGCGACTGTGCTGGAGCAGGCATAGCTGAGCGCGGCCGAGGTCAGAAGGAGCGAGGTCAGGAGGAGCGAAGAGCAGAGGGATCGTCTGGCGAGGAAGCGGCTTTGCATGGATGCAAGGGTAGCGGGTAGCGCGTCTTTCCCGTGCCAGTTCAGGGTCAGTTCAGGGTCAGCATCGCCGCGAGGACCGTTCCCGAGTCCGGATCAGTCCAGGCCAGGAGTGCCCCGTCGCCAAAAGGCGCCGCCCGCAGGAATCCAGTGGCACGGTCGGAGCTGGTGGGCGCAATGGTCTGGGGCGGGCCCGAACGGCCCTTGCGATCGATCAGGCGACCGCGCCAGAGAACTTCATCTTCCGCGTGCTCCATCCATGTCACGAGTAAGGACCCATCGCTGAGGAAGAGTGCATCCACGCGACCCGCGCTGGTGCCGTTGTCGAGACCGGAGGGCAGGCCGAATCGTGCCCCTTTCTCGGCAGGGCGAATTCCCGAGTCGGCGTCGGCTCCAAGAGCTACGAAGGAGCCCATCGTTTCACCACCGGTGTGCCAGGCGCAGGCCAGGCGTCCCTGTCCCCAGGCCAAGCGCGGGCCGTTGACGGGGCAGCCGGGGATGACCCAATTGTCGCGGTGCACGCGCTGGCCCCGGCTCCAAGTCTTGCCGTCAAAGCGGGCGCTATAGATGTCGCGTACTTCCCCTTCGCTGCGGTCGCGCCAGGCGGCTACAACCTCTCCGGTGCCCGTGCGCACTAAACTGGTTCCGCAGCAATCGCAGACGCGGTCATCCACCGGCATTTCGATCCCCAGGGTTCCGTCACTTCCGATCGTCCGCGACCAAAGTTGTTGGGCGCCGGGCTCAGTCTCCGTAGCGCCCGCTGCTCGGAATTCCCGCGCCGTGGTTGAGTCGCGACCGTCCAACCAGAGTGCCATGAAGCGCGATTCGTCCAGGGGCACGATGGAAACAAAGCCATGCTCCGCCGGGGTGAGATCATCGTGCAACCAGGCGGGGTCGCTCCAGCTTGTCCCGCCGTCGTGGGACAGTGAAAACTGAATCCCGTAGGCGAAGGTTCCCTCGCCGAGCATACGCATCCAAACGGCCAATAGGCTTCCGTCGGCGAGGGCGGACGTGGTGGGGAAGTCTGCCCAGTTCACAAACCAATCGTCTCCCCGGGCGACCTCATGGGGAGGTCCAAATCCGTCCTCGCCGAAGGTCGATAGAAGCAGTCGTGCTTCACCGCCCCCGTGGCGTTCCACCCAGCTCATGCGCAATACTCCATCTGCCCCCAGTACCGGCGCGGGCATTCCCGCGCGGCCGTGGCTGGCGACCTCCACATCCTCTATCTGGAAGGGAGATGCCTGACCCGTGTCCTGGGACCCGGTTGCCGAGGGCGAAGTGGTCTGGGGATGTGCAAACAGGACGGGCATCAACAGGCCCGGGAGCAAGAATCGCGCGGGAAATTTCATCCTCCGCAGTATAGCGGTAGGCCTGACGTTGGCGCCCGGGTCGGAGCCGATCCGGAACTCTACCCCGGTTGCGTGCCGCTGTTGGCAGCCGGTACGTCGCCGCCGGTCTTCTCCAGGGCGTCCGCGTGCTGGATGAGCTGATCCAGAACCTGGGTCAGGTGCTCCTCTTCCTCAGGCTCCAGGTTGCCGCGTGTCTTGTTCTGCAGCATCCGGATGTCGTCCAAGAGCATTTCGGCCCCAGCGGGATTCGGCATGCGCTCACCCGTGACGGGATTGTCGAGCACACCCAGACTGATCAGGGCTTGGTACCCAAGCTTCTGAATGAAGAGTCGAAAGTCACCGCCCGGAAGCGGGACTTGGTCTGCGGTTCGAGTTGATTCTGACATCAGGCTCCGCTTCCCTGGCTGACGAGACCTTTCGAGGATCCATTGCGCGTGCGCGCGATGGCAGCCCGCACGAAGTCCCGGAAGATGGGGTGGGGCTTGAGGGGGTTGCTCTTGAACTCCGGGTGGAACTGCACGCCCACGTAGAACGGGTGGCTGGGGAGCTCAACGATCTCCACCAGGTTGTGCTCCTCGTTCAGGCCGGAGCAAACCAGGCCAGCTTGCTCGAGCTGCGCGCGGTACTCGTTGTTGAACTCGTAGCGGTGGCGGTGGCGCTCAGAGATGGTCTGTGTGCCGTAGAGGCGGCGCACGATCGATCCCTCCGCCAGGGTGCAGTCGTAGGCGCCCAAGCGCATGGTCCCGCCCTTGTTCTCGATTGCCTCCTGGCTCTCCATCAGGTGAATCACCGGATGGGGAGTGTGGGGCGTGTGCTCCAGGGTGTGGGCGTCCTCAAGGCCGGCGACATTGCGTGCGAACTCGATCACAGCGCACTGCATCCCAAGACAAATGCCGAAGAAGGGGATGTCGTTTTCGCGGGCCCAACGGATCGCTTCTATCTTGCCCTCAAGTCCGCGTTCGCCGAAGCCCCCGGGGATCAAGACTCCGTCGACGCCGGCGAGGACATCCGCACCCTCGTCTAAAAGGTCCTCTGCGCTGACCTTGCGCAGGCGTATGAGACAGGAGTTGGCGATGCCCGCGTGGGTCAAGGATTCGTAGATCGACTTGTAGGCGTCATGCAGCTCGATGTACTTGCCCACCACGGCGATCTCGCAAACGTCCCGGGCAGAGCGAATCTCCTCGATCATGGCCTCCCAATCGTCGAGGTTCGTGACTTCGCCAACGGGCAGGTGTAGGTGGGCGGCGATGATGCGATCGAGGCCAGCTTTAACAAGTTCAACCGGCACCTGATAGATCGTCAGGTCCACGTCGCGCTCTTCGATTACAGCCTCGCGGCGTACGTTGCAGAAGAGCGAAATCTTGCGTGCCATGTCCTCTGTCATGGGGCGCTCCGTGCGACATACGAGTACGTCCGCCTGGATCCCGATTTCGCGCAGCTTGCCCACGGACTGCTGGGTGGGCTTGGTCTTCATTTCACCTGAGGCCCTGAGGAACGGCAGCAGGGTGATGTGCATGAAGAGCACGTCCTCGCGCGGCAGCTCCAGGGCGAATTGCCGTATGGCCTCGAGGTAGGGCAGGCTTTCGATGTCGCCGACTGTGCCGCCGATCTCCGTGATGGCGACGTCCACATCCTCCTCATAGCCCGTGTGGATTGCTTCTTTGATGGCATCCGTGATATGCGGAATGACCTGCACGGTGCGACCGAGATAGTCGCCGCGGCGTTCCTTCGCGATCACCGACTGGTAGATCTTGCCCGTGGTGAAGTTTGAGCTCTTGGTCAACTTCGCGTGGGTGAAGCGCTCGTAGTGCCCCAGGTCCAAGTCGGTCTCGGCGCCATCATCCGTGACATAGACCTCCCCGTGTTGGAAGGGGCTCATGGTCCCCGGGTCCACGTTGATGTAGGGGTCCAGTTTCTGAATGGAGACCTTGAGTCCGCGTCGTTCGAGGATCAGCCCGACCGCCGCGGCGGTCAGCCCCTTACCGAGGCTGCTGACGACGCCGCCAGTGACAAAAATGTGTTTGGTCATGAAACTGTGCTGAACCCGTGTGAGGCCGGGTGATCAGGTCTAGCGCGTTGGCACTAGGCCTCTGGTACGTCTTCGATGGAGGAGCGGAAGGCTTCGAACTGAACTTGAGTGTCGATGCCCGGGGAGACGTGGTCAACCGCCAGGCAGCGTATGGAGTGGCCGGCTTCAAGCCAGCGTAGCTGTTCCAGGCTCTCGAGCACTTCGAGCTCGCCGGGGGGCAGGGCGCAGAAGCGTGCCAAGGCCGCGGGCCGAAAGGCGTAAACGCCAACGTGCCGCCACCCGAGGGGAGCGTCCGCCCCTAGATCCTCGCGTGCGTGGGTGCGCGAGGGGATGGTTGATCGGGAAAAATAGAGGGCGTTTCCATTTGTTGCGCGAACAACTTTGACCACGGCGGGATCCTTGAGGGTCGCACTGTGGAAAACGGGTGCGCAAAGGGTAGCGACTTGGACCTCCGGGTCCGAGAAGGCGGATACCAGGAGGTTGATCTGCTCCAGCGGGAGCTCGGGCTCGTCACCCTGCACATTGAGCACCACATCGAAGGGCCTGCCCCCCGTAGATAGTCGACCAAGGGCCTCGTGGACCCGATCCGTACCGCTGCGGTGATCCGCCGAAGTCATCAGAGCCTCGATGCCATGCTCTCTGGCGGCCGCCATGATCTCCTCGGAATCGGTGGCCACTACCACCCTGGCTAGAGTCGCATTGCCTTCTGGCTCTCCGCTGCCCATGACATTCCGGACCGTGTGAGCAAAGAGGGGTAGCCCACCGGCCTCCAGGAGCATTTTGCGCGGCAGGCGTGTGGAGCCGATGCGCGCTGGGATCACCGCCAGGGCCCTTAGCGGGGCAGGTGCATGGATCCGGGGCAGCGCCGAAGCCCCGTGGGCCTTGTCTCCGGGGTTATTCGGCGAGGATTCCATAGGGTCAGCGGGAGCCGCCCGTGTTGCCCGAGTCCATGTCAAACTCTGCACCGTCGACGGTCTGAAAACCCTGAGTAGCCTGGTAGAAGGATACAAACGTCAGCTTGCAGTCCAAGAAGGCCTGGCGCATGTCTGCCTCGGAGCCGTTTCCGATCTTCCAGTGGGTCGTCTTGCCGTCGCGCTCAAGCTCAAAGGCGCTGGTGATGACCGCTGCTCCGTCGCTGGGGGCGTTGCCTGTCTGGCTGTATTTGCCCCAGCCCTGGTCGTCCAGAAACCCCAGCATGCCGTTCAATTCCCCGTCGGACTGGAACTTGCGCATGGTCTGCCCACGATTGCGCTTCTGGGAGTAGAAGGCGATGCGGTCGTCGTAGGCGTCGTTGACGATCTCGAACTCCTGCATGGTGCGATAATCGCGCAGCAGGAGCCTGGTGGGGCTGCCAGATCCGCTGGCAGCGGGGCCACTGGTGCAGGCGGAGCAGGCCAGGAGCAGCACAAGGCCAAGGAAAGAGGACTGGGTCCGAGACGTAAACAAGCTCCCTAGGAGAGAGCGAAGAGGCCCGAGGGGCTGGCGTTGGGGAGACATGACGGTGGTTGGAGCTGGGTTGTCGTCTGGGGGGGGGCAAGCCGAGAGCCACTGGGGCAGGGGTCCAAGTGGGGCCCAGGTGAGCATAGATTCATGGCCGCACTGGAATGCGGTTGCCCATGCTTACCTTGGCCTATTTGGGCCTACTCCGGTCTACCCCGGTTCGGGCGTGAGATCACGGTGGATGTTCGGGACTCTCACTCTCGCTGACGGATGGCCGTCCTTCTCCCTGAGAATAGCGAGCTCGTGGAGGTGTCTCAACCGCGTGTGACCTGTGCTTTCAATGAGCCTGCGATCCGGTCCGAGAACGGGAATCATCCACCTCATCCTGTGTAGCCTTGTTGTCCCTGCGCTGGATTTTGTGGTGCGGAAACTCCTTGGGACTTGCACCGCCACCCTGAGAAAGTTTCCATGGCGTTCGCGAAGTCGAATTCACCGCGCAGTCCGCGGATGAGTTTGCTCTGCGCACATAAGTCGCGCCTCAACGTGCTTCCCAAACTGCGGTCATCGGTTCATCCCGATCGAGCGGAGCCGGAGCCGGCAGCGACCAATAACCACCAGCGCCTCCCACACCTCCTACGAATTCCGCGCTCCCCACACGAGCACTGATCAGATGGGCAACCTCGAGAAACTAGTCGTCCTGACCGTCCTATTCCTTTCAGCCATCGTGCTTGCGGTGCAACTGAACGACGGTAGTGACGAGCTGGGGTCAAACGATCCCAACACCGCTGCCGCCGATCTCCTCAAGGAGCGCGCCGGCGACACCTTGGTCGATGCAGCTGCGGGGGAGCAAGACGCCGATGAAGAGGAAGGTCGCGAGGGCGACATGTTGGCCTCTAACGATGGCTCCGGGCGCCCGATCCGTGGCGGTGACTCCATGGATGGCGAGGCCACCAACAAGCGGAGCATCGGTCCGACCCTGCTGGATTCTGGTGTTTTTCCCAAGGGCGGTGATTCTGAGGCCACAGGAGGTGGCTCAGGTACGGTTACCAGCCCCTACGGTTCCGACAGCATCGTGATCGCCACTGGGCTCCGCCCCGCTGGCGTTCCGGGAATGCTGCTCATGGACCTGACCATTGAGACCACCTGGGCTGAACTTGCCCAGGCTATCTACGGTGACGACCGCTACGTGGCTCTGCTGCAGAGCTTCAACGAGGAAATGTACGAGGCTCCCCAGATTGGCGAGATCGTCGTGCCCATCCAGGACAACACCGGTGCTGCTGGCATCGTCGGCAACCGTCGTCCGCGATCCGTCGCGAGCCCCGCGGAAGCCCGTCCTCGGAGCGGTGCTTCCGCTCCCGCAACGAACATCCCCCGTAGCACAGCTGCCGGTGTGTCCTATACCGTGCGCGACGGCGATAGCCTCTCGAAGATCTCCGAGCTTTTCTACGGGACCAAGCACCGTTGGAAGGAAATCTACGACGCCAATCGAGACGTCATGGATACCCCCGACCGTGTCAAGCTTGGCATGGTGCTGCTCATTCCCGGCGCCAAAGCTAGCGTTGGTATTCGCTAGGGCTTTCGGCATCACTCGGTGCCGTTTTGCGGCGCCGTCTTGGGGGGCCATCTTCGGGTGGCCCCAAAAAAACCCGAGCGCGATCCAAGGAGATCGCGCTCGGGTTTTTTCGTATCCGCTGCAGTCGTTGCGGGACGCCGGCTCGCTACTTCAGATCGTAGCGATCTAGCTTCTTGTAGAGGTGACTGCGTTGCATGCTGAGCTGTTCGGCCGTGCGCTTGACGTTGCCCGAGTTCTCCTCAAGCTTCCTCCGAAAGAAGAGCGCTTCACTTTCGTTCTTGAAGGCCTCAAAAGTCTCCGCCGCGAAGGGGTCTTCGGTTTCGGACGTGCCGTTGCGGGGAGACGAAAGGGACGGGCCGTTGTTTAAAATGCGCTGCACATCGGCTCCGGTGATGGCGTCGTCAGCGAAGACATGCGCGGCTTCGATCAGATTCTTCAATTGGCGCACATTGCCCGGATACGGCAGGGAACCAAGTATTTCAAGTGCGTCCGGATTGATCGGGGGGGCGGCGCGACCGGTGCGAGTGGCGATCAGTTCTAGGAAACGTTCGGCCAGGAGCGGCACATCCTCAAGGCGCTCCCGCAGGGCGGGCACGTGCAGCGGAACCACATTCAAGCGGTAGAAGAGATCCATGCGGAAGGTCTTCTCTTCAACAGCGCGTTCCAGGTCTGCATTCGTCGCGGCTACGACTCGAATGTCAACCTGGACGGGTTCGGTTCCGCCAACGCGGGTGATCTCGCGTGTTTCCAGGGCACGCAGGAGTTTGGCCTGGGCAGCCAGGGGCATGTCACCAACTTCGTCGAGGAATAGCGTGCCTTGGTGCGCTGACTCAAAGTGCCCCAGGCGGCGATCATGGGCGCCGGTGAAGCTACCGCGCTCGTGTCCAAAGAGCTCTGATTCGACCAGCTCCCCAGGGATAGCCGCGCAGTTCACCGCCACAAAGGGACCGGCCGCGCGCGAACTGCAGAGGTGCAGGTTGCGCGCCACAACTTCCTTGCCGGTACCGTTCTCGCCGGTGACGAGCACGGGCACTTCGGCCTGTGCCAATTGATCGATCTCCTCCCTCAGGCGTTGCATCGGCGCGCTGCTCCCCACGAGGTCCCAGCGTTGATCCAGTTGACGCCTTAGGCCTGCGTTTTCCTGGCGTAGTTGGTTGGCCCTGAGGGAGTTGCCGATCGTCAACAGCACCCGTGTTTGATCGAGGGGCTTCTCAAGGAAATCCAGGGCGCCTTTCTTGATGGCTGCGACCGCCGTGGCGATGTCTGCGTGGCCGGAAATCATCACCATCGGTGGTGCGTCATCCCGTTCGAGCATTTTCTCAAGGAGTTCGAGGCCGTCGATTTCAGGCATCTTCACATCCGACAACACAAGGTCGGCGCGCTTGCCGCGGCCGGCTTCCATGTCCAGTCGCTGTAGGGCCTGGCGCCCGTTCTTGGCGGTCCAAACGGTGTAGCCCTCGTAGGTGAGGAGCATCTCCAGGGCGATGCAGATGTCGGCGTCGTCGTCGACCACAAGGATCGTGGAGGACTTGCCCTGCTTGCTGTTCTTCGCGTCTTTGGCGCTCATTGTGTGAGGATCCTCGCAGGTGCGACCGGGCGGCGCCAGACTGAGGGCTCATCGCGTTGGGAAACCGACCCCTTTGCTATGCATAAATCCGAGCACAAATCCGAACAGGCCAGGAATTCACTCAGTTCCGTGGCAGGCCGCCTTCAGGACGGCAGCGCAGTGGTCGCAGGTGTTCTCTCGGGGACATCCGTCGATGGCATTGACGTTGCTCTCGTGCGCTTCCCTGCCATCGGAGAGGGGCAATCTCTGGGCGCGCCCGAGCTGCTTCACTTTGCGACCCAGCCATTCCCAGAACCCCTTGGCTCGGAGCTGCGGGATTTCATTGCCGACCGGGACAGTGCTCGGCGGGGACCCCGTGAAGTGGCTCTTCTGCACCGTGACCTGGGTCTAGCCTTTGGAGAGGCTGCCGCGGCCAGCGCGCGCAGCGCCGGCATTGCGCTGGATCTGGTGGGGAGCCATGGCCAGACCGTTTGGCATCACGACGGAGTAGAAAGCGCGGGACCAATGACTCTGCAATTGGGGGATGGAGACCACGTGGCGGCTGCTGCGGAGGCGACGACAGTGTCCGACTTTCGTACGGCTGACATCGCAGCTGGTGGGGAGGGCGCGCCGCTCTCTGCTTTGGTGGACGATGTTCTCTTCCCGGATCTAAGGAGACCGGGAGTCATTTTGAATCTGGGGGGTATCGCCAACCTGACGATCCTCGGTCCGCGTTCTACCGCAGGTGTGAGCCCCCTGTTGGCCTTCGATGTCGGGCCAGCCGGGGCGCTTCTGGACGGCCTGGCCCGGGCGCGCCTAGGCCAGGCCATGGACCGGGGCGGTGGCGTTGCAGCTAGCGGCGAGGCCTCGGAGGACCTGGTCCGGCTGCTCATGGCGCACCCCTTCCTGGACCTGGAGCCCCCCAAAACCACTGGAAGGGACACTTTTGGGGAGAACTTCTTGGGCGAGGTCTTGGCCCACGGAAACGGCCTGAGCAGCAAAGATCTCCTGGCCAGTGGGGCACGTTTTGTCGGCCTTTCCATCTTGGCCGCCATTGAGCGTTGGGGGTCGACCTGGACCGGGACCGATATGCCGGGGAAAGTGCCGGATAGCGGCGGTCGACCGACCCAGCTAGTCGTCGCGGGTGGGGGGGTGCACCATGGGCCCCTTATGGCGACTCTGGCGGAGGGCTTTGGGGGTCGGGTCTCCTCGACGGGGGACCTTGGTGTGGACCCTGATGCCCGTGAGGCCCTTTGCTTCGCGGTTCTGGCCGCTCGCTGCGTCCGCGGGGAGCCCTCGACGATGCCGGGGGCCAGCGGTGCAGTGGCCGGTCGAATCCTTGGGAAAGTCAGTCCCTGGCACTGATTTTCTGGGGACCAAACTCGGGCATCCCTGAGCCGCTGCCGCCTTCTGGATGCGGCCTCCTCAGTCGGGGGCTAAAGGGTCCCAGGCCCCTCCTCCGGCGCTTTTTGGCCGATCATCCACGCTTCTTCTAGGGCCCTATCTGTCACCGGTGTGGTCGAGGTGGGTAGGGCTGGCGCTCGCGGGAATGACGAGCTGAGTACCGGTGGAGCTTGACCCGAGCACCCCCCTCGCTATCATCCCGCAACCCTCTCTGTTTACCTGCCCACGGTACCGTCCAGCGCGATGGTGCTGCTTTTTCCCCTGTATTTCGAGGTTGCCATGATCGGACTGCGCCGGCTCCAGGTCCTACCCCTAGGACTGTTGGCATTCGCCACCGCACTCCAAGCTCCTGCCTTCGCCGCTGACGAGGTCTCTGACACGTTTGAATCGGGTGTCAAAGCCCTGCGGGAAGGTCGCAAGGAGGACGCACTGCGCTCCTTCAAGGAAGTGCTAGCCATGGACCCGAGCCAGGAGGCGGCTTACGCCCTCTGGCAGTCCGTTGACCATGACATCTGGTTGCAGATGCTCGTGGATTCCGGAGAGATGGAGCTGGTTGCAAACCGCTTCATGGATCTGGTCAACATTGGCAGGCCGCAACGGGAGAACAATCCCGATGCGATCCGTGCATTGCTCAAGACAATTCAGTCCGACGACGTAGGCGAGCGCACGCACGCCCTGCGCGCCCTTGCTGGAGCACACGGCGAATATGCCGTTCCGTTCCTGCTCTACGGCTTGGCTGACCAAGAGAACAAGGACCGTCGCGTCACCTTCATGTGGGCCCTCGGCCAGATGGGTGATGACGTGATCCTTCCCTTGTTGGAGGGACTCGATTCGCCGGACGCATTCCTGCGCCGCAACATCGCCCTGACCCTGGGACGCATCGGTGATCCGCGCGCCAATGGCGAGCTGGCCCACCACGCTGCGAGCGATGCGGACTCTGCGGTCCGCTCCGCCGCCACGAACGCCTTGGCCCGCTGCGGTGGAAACGCTGACGCGGTGTCCCAGCTGCTCGCCAAAGGCGAGGGTTACTACCGCATGGATCCGGCGGTCCTAGCTCCGCACCAGGTCTCCACGGTTGTTTGGGGTTGGGAGGGAACCGGTGTCGCATCGATGGAGGTTCCGCCCTATCTCTACGCCTCGACTATGGCCAAGAAGAGCTTCGCAAGAGCACTGGCCATTGACCCCTCTTCCTCCGAGGCCCTGGCCGCCTTGGCCGGGACGATTTCTTCGCAGCTTTCCGAACTCCAGGCCCGGGAACAAGCCGGCTTGGATGTGGGGGATTGGCCCCAAATGCTCCTCAACGATCGCCTCGCGGTTGATATCGCCGGTGCGGCAGCCCTTGATGGTGCCCTTGGTTGGGCCCTGAGTGCTGGCGACGGCAATGCCGCTAGCGGGATCGTCCAGGCCATGGCGGCCAACGCTACGGCCCCCACGGCGAACCTTGAAAGCGCCCTTGCTTCTTCCTCTAGCGGAGCCGTTCGCGGTGAAGCTGCCATCGCCCTTGCGCACATCAGTTCGCGTGCCGGTGTGGCTGCATCACCCGCTGCAGTTTCGGCTCTGGCCGAGGCAACTGGCCGTGAGGTCGTTCGCCTGGCCGTCGTGATCGACGGTGACGAGGGTCGCCGTAACGCCATGGTCGATGCCTTGGCCGCCGAGGGTGTCATGGCGACGCCCTTCAACAACGGCGTCCGCGGCTTGCTTGGTCTGCGCACTCTCCCGGGGACGGATGCCATCGTGCTTTCCGACATGCCCGGTAGTGTTACGGCCTTCCAGGTCCTGGCTGAGATTGAAAACAACGAGCGCCTGACCGGTATCCCGGTCGTCATGATCTCCGCTGACGCGGCAGCAGCCGGCGACCTCTATGGGGACAAGAGTGCCTCGATCATCACCGGCGCCGATGGTGCCAGCGTTGTTCTCGAGGCCATGGCCGCCCGCATGAACGCAGACCGTGAAGAGGCCGATGGCCTTGCCGCACGGGCAGCAGGTGCCTTGGCTGGCTTGGCTGCCTCCGGATCGGGTTCTGACCTATCCGGCTCGGTTGCCGGTTCCATGGCAAGCGTGCTTCAGAACCGTCCCGATGCCGTCGCCCTGCCTGCTCTCTCAGCACTGGGCCACATCGGTGGTGCTGGCGAGATTGCCGCTATGGTTGCCGTCGTCACCGACGGTGAGCGTTCCGACGCGCTGCGCGCTGGTGCGGCCAATGCCCTTGCCGGAGTCTTTGGCCGGGCCGGAACCGCCGATCAGGCCACTCTCGGTGGGTTGATCGAAATCTGCCGCTCGGATGCCCCCACGGGGGTTCGTATGGCAACCGCCACTGCCCTCGGTCGCCTGAACCTCTCCCCTGAGGTCCGCGCTGAAATCGTCCGCGCAGTGCGCGCCGGCGGAGAGTAGATCTGCGGAGAGTAGATCTGTAGAAGGCTCGGCCTCGCTGAGCTGACTTCCAATCGAAAGCGGCCTGGGCTTCTCCTCGAAGTCCGGGCCGCTTTCGTACTTGCCCACGGGAATCCTGCGGATAGCGGGGGGTCCGGCTGGACGGAGCAAAGTACGGGGGTATGCTTTGCCCGCCGTGGGCCGAAGTTTGACTTCGTACCACGACTGTCACGGGTTCGGTTCTACGGGTGCAAACCCAAGGAAAGGAACCGCGTGCGACCCATTTGCCAGAGTAGCTCAGTGGTAGAGCACTGCTTTCGTAAAGCAAAGGTCGGGGGTTCGAACCCCCCCTCTGGCCCCAACCTTGGGCTAGACACTTGACCGGGCCATGTACGGATGAGGAGGCGTGAGGGAAATTATGGATGCAAAGGACGTTGAATCGATAGGTGTCCGATCGGATTTAGGCGCGCATAACGCCCTCCGTGATCGCCTTAGGAACAAGCGGCCTCTCCTGATTGGAGTCGTTCACCTGCGCGCGCTGCCGGGCTCGCCAGGCGCCGCTGGACGCCCCGCGGAGGCGATCATGGCTGAAGTCCTCATGGCGGCGGAGATCGACGCCAGGGCGCTCCTGGAGGGCGGTGCCGATGGCATCGTGGTGGAGAACTTCGGCGACGCCCCATTCTTTGCGTCCGCCGTTCCGCCGGAGACTGTGGCAGCCATGGCCATCGCGGTGAAGAGCGTGACGGCCGCTGCCCCCGGGCTTCCGGTGGGGGTAAATGTCCTGCGCAACGACGCGCGTTCCGCCCTTGGCCTTTGCGCCGTCACCGGCGCCAGTTTCCTGCGCGTGAACGTCCACGTGGGAGCGATGGTGACCGACCAGGGTCTGCTCACAGGCCAGGCCGCCGAGACCATGCGTAGCCGGGCTGCTCTTGTGCCGGGGGCGCT
>JBLHLB010000054.1:0-16155 GCA_047618505.1 Planctomycetota bacterium | reverse complement strand
TGCCGTTCATTGCCAAGGCGTTGCTAGAGAAGCGCGCGCGCTTCGAGCGTTGGCGTGAACGCATGGGTGACGAAGCCCTCTTTAGCAAACACCCGGAGGCCCGCGGCTACCTGCGCCCCACCGAGGGCTACCGCCTGATGGATCGGCGTGAAGAACTCGTCGACAAGCTCATGCAGGAACTGCGCACCCGCAAGACTCAGCTCCTCGACGACGCCGCCTATCCTCTGCCCTAGGCAGCAGCATGGAGCAAGTCTTCCGCCAAACGTATGCCCCAGTCAATCCGTGGGAAGAACATGCGCGACTGAATCAAGGGCGCACGGGGACGGGGGGAAAACGGGACGGCAACGCCACTATCGACCCTGCCGTCCCCGTCCGCGCTCAACGCATTTTCAGGCGCACCTTTCGGTCTTCTTGGCCGGCACGCACGGTGACTGTCTTCTTTGCGAAGCAAGATCCGTCGATGGTGCTTGCCTCGATGCTGTAACGGCCGGGAGGAAGCGGCCCCACCCGAACTTCCTCGATTGGCGACCCCTCGCCCATCCAGGACATGAGGCTCTCCATGCTCCAGAGCCCGCTCCAGTTGCGGCCATTCGAATCGAGAATCGTGGCACGGATCCGTACTGGTTTGTCGTCTTTGACCGGGGTTAGCACAAGGAAGCTTCCGGCCTTCACAACGAGGTCACATTGGCCTGCTCCCGACGAGCCGAGGTTGATCAAGGGCGAGTCTTCAGAGACTCCCCGATCACTGCGAGCAAAGACAATAACCTCTCCCGGCGAGAGGCCTTCGATGCTGTAGCTGCCGTCGCTGCGACTCTTGCCTGCGGTCATGGTCGTGAGCAAGCGCCCATTCCTGTCGCGCAGGAAGATGTCAGCACCGTCCATTGGATTCCCCTCAGGGTCCCGTATCGTCCCCGAGATGGACACTCCCTCCGGAAGGCGTAACTCGAGGCCATCCACTTCTTCGTCAGGGCCCACGGCGATGCCGTCCAGCATCATATGTCCAAAGGCAGTCTCTACAGACTCGGTGCGCGGCCCAAGTCCAGCGTTTGCACGCAGCGCATAGCGACCAGGACTGACCGCGCTAAAAGTGAAGGAACCGTCGGCTGAAGTGCGCTGTCCTCCACCGGCGACCATAAGGTCCAGAATCGAGTTCGCACCATCATCCGGGAGAAGGGAAAGATTGATCCCCGCGAGCTTCTCACCATCGGGCCCATAGACGACCCCGCTGACTGAGCCCGTACTGAGGGGCAGCTCGATGTCATAGGCATCTACATCGGGAACCGTAATCCCGAAGGTCTCCTGGCCGTTGCTGAACTCGCTGTCAATCACGAGGAACGCGTAGGTACCTGGTCGGTCGAGCTCGAGTTCGAAGCGGCCATCTGCGCCCGAGCGCGCCCCGCGTGCCCCCATCATCGGCGGCCCATCGTCGGCCAGGACCATGACCTGACAGGCAACGCCGGCGCCTCCGCGTGAAACCGTGCCCTGAATCGTAACAGGGTCCTTCTCCTCAGCCCCGAGCACCACTTCGACGGTCTCGCCATCGGCGACTTCCACACGGGTGGAGAGAACCTCCCCCATCAGTTCGAAGAAGAACTGCTCATCATTTCCAGCCTCACGCGCCGCGGCTTCACGCTTTTCCATTTCCTCCAGACTCGGTGCCGCACTCACGGTCAATCGACCCGGAGTCTGCCTCGTGAGTTCGAAGCGCCCATCGGCGTCGGTGATAGCCGGCTCTGGTCCCCCCATGGGACCGACCATGGCCATCATTGCAGGGCCATCGGAGACGACGACCTGGCGACCGGGCCATGGAGTGCCGTCCTCTTGAAAAACGATCCCCCGAATAGTCGCCCCCTGTCGCAGGCGTAGGGTCAGGGGTTCATTGGGATCCAGTAGATCCATCGAGAGGCTAAGTTTCTCACTGGATGCCCAGTCCGGGTGCCACGCTTGCACGACTGCTTCGGCCTCCATTACGGAAACGCTGAAGACACCGTCGCTGTCGGTCACTTCACTGGATTCGTCCGGGTAAGAACCGATCCCATTGGTCTCAAGGAGGACCGCTCGTGCACCGGCGACCGGGTTGCCATCCGGATCTTCAATGACTCCGGTAAGTTCGCCTGCCTTCTCCATGACGATGTCCAAATTCCCGACCAAAGGCATCTCGATCAGGATTGGATCCATTTCGCGATAGCCGTCGGACTCGGCCTGGATCATCCAGTTGCCCCTGCTAAAGCCCTCGAGTCGAAAGACGCCGTCCACCACCGCCTCCGTGTTTGAGACTGAGGCATTCGAGGATGAGGTACTCTCAACACCCGCCACCACGATGCGACTACCGAGTCTGGAAACACTGCCGTAGTGTCCACTCAAGTTGTGGCTACCCCATTGTTCGCCACCTGCGGGCCAGGCAGAGACAGAGAAGCCCTGGGCTAGGGCGTCGCCGTTCTCCTCGCTAACGACGCCGGCGAGAGTTAAGGATGGCTCAAGGATCAGCTCTACTTTTTGAAGTGCGGATTCCGGTTGGGCAGTTCCGACACAGAGGGTGCCCCGTTCGATTCCTAGTTTGCTTGAAAGGGCCTCGTCTTGGACCCGCGTCTCCGCGTACATCAGCCCGACCACGGCGCGTTCATCGACGCCGCTAAGGGCAAAGGCACCATCGCTATCCGTGACGGCGGAGCGGCTTGACATGGAGGTGCTGCTGCCATTGCTGCCCAGGTCCTCAGTAATCGTGAGTGGAATCATGACGGTTGCCCCCTCAACCGGTAGACCATCGAACCAACGAACTGTTCCGGCAATAGTCAGCCCCGCCTGCACGACAACGTCGATGGTCTTCTGCGCGTCCTTCTCAATCTCAACCTCTTCGACGGCACCGACAAAGCCCTGCCCATCGACGTGAACACTCAAGGTTCCTTCGGAAAGCCCACGCAGCACAGACGTTCCGTCCGCTTCCGTGTGGCCAAAGAACGGCCTGCTCTGTTGCGACCTCGTCCGAAGGGCCGTTTGTTGCTCAAAGGCGTTCACGCTTGCCCCAGGCAGGACGGCGCCTTCTTCGTCGGTTACGCGCACGGTCAATTGCCCCCCCCATTCGAGGGTCATGACATGGGCGCTGGCAACACCGGCGACTAGGGCCAGGATCTCTCCAGTGTGATCCAGAAATGGCTCGCTGTAGACGTTTACTCCAGACTGTCCTTCCGCATCAATGCCCCGCAGCGTCTGAGTAAAGTCCGCCCTCGGGTGTCCCCAATTCCGATGAAGCATATGACCTGTACTCCTCAGGTGCCCAAGCTCGGATTCAACCGCGTTTGCTACCGAGAGCAGGAGCATCCCCGGGGAACGATCGGAACCGGCGGCGTCATCGGGTAGGAGAATCGTGATCTCAGCGCAGGCCCCTAGTTCCGGCGCGAGATGTTGCACCTGCCCCATGACTTCAGCGTTGAGTGAAATTCCCCCTTGGAGCGGTTGCAGGAAGCGTCCCACAGGAAGGAGCACTGCGCTCGAACCGGAGGGAGGCACGGGAACAGCAGCCTTTCCAGCCACGACCGAAGAGCGTGACCAATTGGATGCTTGCACTTCCTTGGCAATCTTGGGAGCCCGCTCGCCAAGGGTCACCATCTCCGCAATCTGCGGGCTCGCGTCGATATCGAAGAATGCCCAGACCTCCAACTCTTCACCCCCGGGATGCCCCTCGGGGAGTTGTATTTGAACACTAAGCATCCGGTCCGAGTCCACCTCGAAGCTGCTGTGGACTCCCGAGTCGTCCGCGGCAATGCGCGATCCTGAACCATTGGCACCGGACAGCATGCCGGTGTCGACCTCATCCGGCAGGCTCAATTCAGCGCGATCTGAAGCCTGGGAATTCGTGTCCTCCTGTTCCGATTGTCCAGGGACAGCAACACCCCCTGCACCCCCAGCGGGCGGCGCTCCACCTGGTTGCAAGACTAGGTAGACGCCGCAGGCAAGGATGGCGAGCAGCACGAGAACAAGGAGGGATTTCATGGCAACGATTTGGGGAGGCAGTCGGGGGGGGGGGGGGGATTGCATGCAAGCCTAGCGCCAGTGAGTCTCCCTGCACCAAGGGAACTCAGGCAAGGGGTCAACCGGCGAAGACAGCGGCAAACAGAGCGGGTCAGCGTCCATCGAAGGTCCGCTCGCCGAGGTCAATGCCGGCGAGCAGCCTACGATGAAGCGCTGACTTTGAAGGGCCTCACGCGACCCCCTCCTTTAACGCAGGGACTCCGGGAGTGTTACGACGAATACTCCCAAGGTTTCCGCGTTGGAGATCCGCATCAAAGCTCGCCGCGAAAGTGCGATTGGTGATTCGACCGGTGTTCAGGTCGACCACCAATTCATCACGGTCGGCGATTCCCTCTACGGCTTCGGGGCATTCGATCAACGTTAGGCCCAACTCCCTGGATCGACGCAGAAAGGAACGCGAGAACGAAGCGGCGATGACGACACGAATGCCGGCGCCGAGGATTGCCATGACGGCGTGCTCCGTGTGGCTCCGGTAGCCGAAGTTGCGACCAGCGACAAGGACGTCACCGGGGCGCAGAAGACGCGCCAACTCCGATCGCGGGCCGTGCAGTAGGTTCCGGCCCAGCAGCGCTGGGGCTGAGGTCCGACGGTGACGCCGGGCCAGGATTTCGAAGGAATCCACGTTGTCTCCCAGGATAAAGGCTCTCCCGGAAAGGACGTGATTCAGGACGGATAGTTCACTTCTCAAGGTGGAACGCATGTGCGTGTCTCCCGGGGGCGAGCCCGAGGTGCCGATACTCGGCGGGGTATATCGAAAGGCGTGGAGTGCGTTGACGAGGCGACCGGGCATCAGTGGCTCATACCGGGGTCCAACGCGGGGCTGGGGGTTGAGAGGAGGTGCGGGAGCGGTCGGGGAAATCCAGGGAACGAACAGCCCCTGGAAACAGATCTCTTGGAAACAAAAGAAGGCCCGACCCCGCGTGCGTGCGGGGTCGGGCCTTCCAGCGTGTTTGTCGGTGGCTTTGTCAGCCGACAATTCGCGGACCCTTCCCCGGGGCGTCGAGATCGACGCACAGGCTCATCTGAGATTGCAGCGCAGGCTGCGAATCAAAGACTCGTTTGGGATTGAGGATGTGGCGGATCATCAGGGGATTACCGTGTGGGGACGCTTTCAGTGCTGGGGCAAACATTCAAAACCGTGCCCCGAGCGACGATTATCAAAGCGACCCAGGGGATGGTCATTCGTTCCGTCAATGCGGGGAATCGCCATTTTCTTCGGGCAGCTGGAGCAAAGCGGTCGGTTCCCCTCCGATTTGGGAGGGTCTTGGCCGATGTCGAGAGAATGCCTAGAAGGGCGAAGGATCGCCCCTCTTGCTTCCCCCAAGGGGGTTTCGGTTCTACGGTCTGCCCTTCCCCAGGGGAGACCCACGAACGAGCCCCCGACTTCCCCCGCAATCGAATTCCCCTGTTCAACGCCTAACGGCGTGAGACGAATGCGCGCCGCCCTCCTCGGCGCGGGTGGTATCGCCCGCGTACACCTTGCAGCTCTGAAGGCCCTTACCAATTCTGGTCAGGACGTGGAGACTGTGGCTATTTGCGATCTGTCGCCGGTCTTGGCCGAGGTCACGGCTGCGGAGTTTGGTGTCCCCCACTGGTTCACCGATCACCGTCGCATGTTGGCGGAGGCACGCCCCGACGTCGTTCACGTGACGACGCCCGGTCACACCCATGTGGCCCTGGCAAGCGATGCCATCAACGCCGGTGCGCATGTCTTGGTAGAGAAGCCCATCGCCATGGATCCCGAGTCACTGAAGGCTCTCTTGGACCTTGGCGAAGAGAAGCAGCGGCTCGTGGCCGAAGACCACAACTACGCCTTTCAGTCGAATGTGCGTGAGCTTCTCTCGATGAAGGAGCGCGGCGACCTAGGCGAAATCGTGCACGTGGAGGTTTGGATGGCCCTCGATATCACCGGCGACGGCAGTCGCTACGTCGACCTCAATCTGCCGCACCCCGCCCTGCGCGAGCCCGTTGGCGCCGTCCACGATTTCCTGACACACCTGGCTTACCTGGCACATCTATTCGTGGGGCCGCATCGCTCCGTCGCCACGACCTGGCGCAAGCGCAAGGAAGCGACGCCGCTACCCTGCGACGAATGGCGTGCGCTGGTCGAAGCCCGTGACGGCTCTGCGCTCCTGGGGTTCTCTTCCCACGGTCAACCGGACGCTTTCACCTTGGAGGTCCATGGCACCAAGGCTCGCGCCAAGCTGTCCTTCTTTCAACCGCTCCTCGCGGTCGAGTCAGTGCGTGGCGGACCGCGTCCCCTGCAGCCGATTCGCAATGCCCTAGGTATTGGCAAGTCCTTCAAGAAGGCGGCCTGGGGTGGATTGAAGGAACGCCTCGCCGGTGGGCCGGCGAGCTACGAAGGACTCTTTGCCCTCGTCGAGGAGTTCTACTCTGCCGTTAGGAGCAAGCGTCCGTCGCCCATCTCACGCGCCACGATCGAAGAGGTCACGGCTTTCGTTCACGCCCTCGGCTCCGAGGAGGTACGCCTGTGAGCACCCCCCTAAAAGTGCTCGTCACCGGCGCCGGCGGCTTCCTCGGCAAGCGTGTCACGAAGGCACTACTTGAGGCAGGCCACGAAGTGCGCGCCCTCGTACGTCCGAATTCAGATCCCTCACGACTTCCCCGGCATGAGGGCCTCGAAACCTTCGGCGCTGATCTACGGGGCGGTGTGGATCTCGCTCCGGCCTTCGAAGGCGTCGATGTCCTACTGCACCTGGCGACCCAGATGGTCGGCGATGATTTCGCAATCCTAGGGGGAACGCTCGTCGGGACGGAACGACTCTTCGACGCCTTCGCCGCCAGTGCGACCAAGCGCCTGGTGCTCTGCTCCAGCTTCTCCGTCTACGACTGGAGCAACATAAGCGGCCGCCACGACGAGAAGTCCCCGGTTCTGGAGGACCCCTTCAAGGCCGGCTCTTATGCAGCGGCCAAGCGTTGGCAAGAGCGCCTTGCGGAACGCGTCACAGGGGACTCCGAAAAGGAGCTAGTCGTCCTACGCCCCGGCTTCGTCTGGGGACCGGGCAATACCGACCTGGCCTGTGTGGGTCAGCGCGTCGGCCGTTGGCAAGTAGCCTTCGGTTGGGGCCGCGATCTCGCCTTAACCCACGTCGACAACTGCGCAGACGCCTTTCGCATTGCCTGCGAACACCCCAAGGCGGCGGGCGAAGTGTTCGACGTTGTTGATGATCACCGAATTTCCGCGACGCGCTATGCCAAGGCCCTGCGCAGTGGAGAGTTTCCGGGCAAACGCGTTGTCGCCATTCCCTATTGGGTCGCACGATCTGGCATCGGATTGGTGAATCTGGGGAGCCGCCTCCTGTATGGGCCAAACGGCAAGCTACCCAGCATGTTCACTCCAATTCGTTTCGAGCTACGCTTCAAGCCCGTGCGTACATCGGCGGCGAAGCTTTCGCGATTGCTCAACTGGACAGCTCCCGTCTCCGCCAAGGACGCGCTCGCACGCACCTGGGAGAAAGCCTAAATCCCGTGATTCTCGCCTATCTCACATCCGTATACGCTCGCTCCAGCGACACGTTTGTGCGCGCGGAAGTCCTGGCTCTACGGGAGCGCGGGCATCGGGTTCACACCTTCTCGATTCGAGAACCGTCGCCCGATCAAGTCGTCTCAGACGAAGTTCGAGCCGAACGCGCAACCACGACGGACCTGCTCCCCACGCACAAGTGGAGCATCCTGATGGCCTCCTTGGTTTGCCTTATAACGTCGCCTGCCCGTAGCCTGAGCGCACTGGTTCTGGCCTGGCGCACGGCACGCCCGGGCCTACGCGGACGGCTCTTGGGAATCGTGTACTGGTCTGAAGCCGCCTTCCTGGCGAAGCGCATGAAAGCCCTGGGTGTGCAGCACCTGCATAACCATCTGGGGGAGTCCTCGGCCACGGTCGCCATGCTGGCGAGCGCCCATTCGGGCATCCCCTTCAGCGTCGCTATCCACGGTCCCTACATCTTCCGCGCTCCGGAGGCCTGGACCCTTGGAACAAAAATCGAGCGCGCGAGCTTCACCACTTGCATCACAGAGTTCACCCGCAGCCAATGCATGATTTATGCACCCCATGCTGCCTGGACCAAGCTCGTCACGGTTCGTTGCGGACCCGACGCCCGCTTCCTTGCGGGTGACATCCCTCCCTATCCCAAGGCGAAGCGTCTTGTTTGGGTGGGACGTGTTTGCGAAGAGAAGGGCGTGCCGCTCTTGATTGATGCGGCACTAGCCCTGGCGGAGGCTGGCGAGGACTTCGAGCTCGTACTCCTGGGTGACGGCCCCCTACGCGAGACACTTGAGGGTCGCGTGCGTGCGGCGGGCCACAGCGACCGCGTGATCTTCAAGGGTTGGGCCTCTAGCGATGAGGTCAAGGCCGCTATCGTCGCTTCCCGAGCCATGGTCTTACCGAGCTTCGCCGAGGGACTCCCGGTGGTCATCATGGAAGCCCTGGCCCTCGGCCGCCCGGTGATCTCGACCTTCATCGCAGGAATTCCGGAGCTGGTGGAGAGCGGGGCCGACGGATGGATCGTCCCCGCGGGCTCAGTGGATGCTCTGATTGCTGCGATGCGTGCTGCGCTTGCCCTGGAGGACGCGGAGCTACTTCGACTCGGGCAAGAGGGACGTCGACGCGTGCGCGAGCGGCATCTCTTGGGGGATCAAATCGATATCCTCGAGAGCAGCATTGCCGCGTCAGTCAACGGCTAGCCCAGGGCGCGCACAACTTCGGCGTCCACTCGTCGTCCCAACAATCCGTGCCAGGTGCCTAGCGCCTTGGCAGTGACGGCGGCGCCTTCCCCTCTCGGTGCCCGCAACAACCACACGAGGGGCAAGGTCGCGATATCGAAGGCGAAGAAGGAAAGCCAGCGGTAGACCGTGCCGTGTTGTCGCAGGAAGCGCACGCTGTTAACGGCCATCATGTACTTCCGCCTCCGGTTGTAGCCGCCACCGGTGGAGGCGTGTGCATCGTGGTGAGCCAGAGCCGCGCCAACACACTCAACACCGTAGCCGAACTCCCCCGCACGCAGACAGAACTCTAAGTCCTCGTGGTAGGCGAAGTAGTCGCCGTCAAGAAATCCCGCTTGCTCGAAGACTTCGCGCCTAGCCAGAAGCGCAGCTCCAGCAACGTAGTCAACCGCCAGGGTCGATTGATACTTCGGTCCGTCGGGCTTGCCGTGGCCCAGCAGCGTCGAGAGATTCTGCCGATAGGTCATAACCGCCCCCGCCGACCAAATCGTACCTGGCCGCTTTCGATAGACGATGCGTGGTCCAACGATCCCGACGGTCGGTGCTTCGTCTAGTCGCTCTTCCAGGACCTTGACAGCCCCGGGCTCGAAGCTCAGGTCATTGTTCACCAGCAACACACGGCTGGCGCCCAATTCCAGTGCCCGCGCAACGCCCTTGTTCACACCGTGTCCGTAGCCTTCGTTGCTCTCATTCCGGAGCACTTGGAGGTCTGGGTATTCGGTCACCAGGCGCTCTATGGATCCGTCGCTAGATGCGTTGTCCACAAGGATGACTTGCGACTCCACAAAGCCTTCGGAGCGCAACGATGCGACGCAGGTCAAGTTGTCATCGCCGCCATTCCAATTGACCACGACGGCAAAAGTGCCATTCGATTGCCCGGCGACTTGACTCACGTGTCTTTCGCCTTCGTCTCAGTCACGGTGGAGCGTACCGAACCCTTGGCTAAGCGTGTCTCGAGCTGATCTCCCACCTCAATGTCGTTTGCATCACGAAGGGGCGCACCATCCGAAGTACGGGTTGTCAGGGAGTAGCCACGGGCCAGCACCTTCAGGGGCGAGTAGGCCTCAAGTGAAGCAGCTCCACGGGCACAGCCTTCCTCACGGCGCTCAAGGGCGCGCGGTCCGATCAAGCTCAGGCGCGCTCCTCCCGTTGCCAGTCGTTGTTCCCAGCGGGCGATACGGGATTCTGGGGATTGACGTTCGAGTCCACCGCGCAGGTCTGCCAAACGCGCGCGTTGCTGCGCAAGGTTGTTTGAAAGGGCAAAGCGTGCGCGGCGCAGAAGTCCCTCCAGGTGTTCCGCCCGTTGCCCCAGCAGGCGACTAGGATCACCGAGGGCTGGGCGTGCCGCCAAGTCGCCCAGGCGATCCTCGCGGCGCAACAACTGCTCATCCATGGTCTGCATCAGGAAGGCCCCGAGTCGCTCCAACTCACCCACAAGCTGTGCACGGTCGGGGATGACTGTTTGCGCCGCATCTGTCGGAGTGTGCGCACGGTGATCGGCTACGAGATCAGCCAGGGTCACGTCGGTCTCGTGCCCAACACCCGAGACCACAGGCACCGTGGCAGCTCGAATCGCCTCTGCCACCGGCAACTCGTTGAAACACCACAGATCCTCAAGAGAACCGCCTCCCCGGGCAAGGACGATTACATCCACACCGGAAGCGTCAAGACGTTCGATGGCGGCAGCGATGGAACGTGCGGCCGTCGCTCCCTGAACCACAGTGTGAATCAAACGCAAAGGATAGCCGGGCCAACGCAGAGATCGCGTGCGCAGAATGTCGCGCAGGGCCGCAGTATCCCGGCTGGTGACGAGGCCTATTTTTCGTGGCATCAGTGGCAGGGGTCGAGCACGGTCGAACCAACCCTTGGACTTCAACTCGGTCTTCAGGCGCTCGAGCTGCGCTAACAGTGCGCCGATTCCCTTCGGCTCCAGGCGCTCGATGATCAACGAGTAGGTTCCCCTGGGGGCGTAGACATCGAGTTTGCCCTCGGCGACCACCTGCATGCCCTCTTCCAAGTCAAAAGCCACCGCACGCGACACACGACTACGCCAGATCGCGCAGGAAATCGCCGCACTTCGGTCCTTCAGGGAGAAGTAGATGTGTCCGGAGCCGGCGCGCTTGATCCCCGACAACTCCCCCTCCACCCGCAGTGTTCCGAGGGCACCCAGTCGTCGGGTGAGTTCCTCGGTCAGATCACTGACGCTAAGGGTCTGGGTCTGGATCTGGGGTCCCGCTGGTTTCGGTTGGACGACAGGCTGCTGTGGAACGGCAGGGGCCGGGGAACGACTTTGCGTGGCCCCTGGCATCGACTGATCCGCTTCGCGCCCTGGAGTCTCTGCCTGAGACTGATCAAAGAGTCCCGGGGAGCTCTCGCCCGCCGGGCGATTGGGTCGCCGCGCCGCCATGTCCCTGTTGTTGCACGCGGAGGCCCGCCGGTCAACGTGCGGGCTGCCTTGTGTCCCCAGGTGTGCCGTCCGAGGTCGATTCTTCCGCGGATTCTTCGGTCAACCCCCGAGGGGATTCGATTCCAGGCAGGTTGGCCTCGCGCCAATCTGGAAGCAAAGCCCGGGGCAGGAAGATTCGATAGCTCCCCTCGACAAAGGGGGTCTTCTCCGATCCGCGCACCACTGCTCCGTCCTCTAGAACCAAGAGCAACCCTGGGTTCTCCACCAGGATGCGCATTCGGTCCGCGAAGATCCGACGCAGGACGATCCCGTTCTCGCCCAGCTGTTCGAACTGAACATCGCGTAGGTTTGTCCCCACGATCCCGCCCAGACCATGGAGGCGCCACCAACCACCTGAGGTGTCCTCGGATAGAAGTCGATTGAAGTCCCGTCGTACCCTCTCAAGGTTCCAAAGGCCATCGTCGTTCTGGCGATCGAGTGCCTCCGGGCCAAAGAGTTCCGGCAGGGCGCTGATCCAGGGCTCGGGATCCACGAAGGGGATCATGAGCCGCCGAGATCCGCCGCTAAAGGGCACACGGTTGCCACCGCGGCTCTCGAATCCGTCCTCCATCACTAGGGTGATCGTGCGCGCCGCGTGGCTGGCCTCAAGCCGCAACGTGCCTGCGTTCAATCCCCCCAGGAGCCTTCCGCGATCATCGAGCATGCGGAAGACAGCTGGGCCGGCGCCGCCCCCTTCTCTGGAGGGGCCGAGGACGAGCAGGTCAAGGCCCGAGAAGCCCTCCAGAGCAAGCAGGGAGCGTACGCCACGCTCCAGCTGCCGCTCGCGATCAGTGCGCTTCTCATCCCCGAGAGTGTCCCCAAGAGTGTCCCCAGCAGGCTCCTCCTCCGCCATCAACCCCGCCTCGCGCAGGGCTTCCTTCTCCACCGCAAAGGCCGCCACCATGGCATCGATGTTCAGGTCCGCAAGGGCGCGGTTGTACTGGTACCACGCCAGCTCGCGCTCCACACGGTGGGTGCGCAGGCGCTCCAACTCGAGTTCCAACTCTTCGATGCGTAGGGCAGCGGGGCCCGCTTGCTCGACTCCATCCTGGGATTCAGGAGCAGCCTCAGAATGTTGGCTAGTCCTTTGATCCGTTCCTGTAGGTCCGACTTCACCAACGGATAGGTCCGTCCCAGGTGCAACGAACCAGCGGGGAATCTCAGCGCCCTCAAAGCTCGTCGGGACTAGGTCCACGGTGGCCGGATCCTGTCCTTGCTCCCCAGATCCCATCTCTCCAACCACAAGGCTTGCCTGCGCGCCCGGAGCCCGTCCCCAGAGCACGACCTGCCGGCGATTCCCGGGCTGAAGCTGTTTCCCCAAGGTTCGCAGAAGAGTGCTACGGGGATCCTTGGAATCCTTCGCGAGGACCGGCGTGCTGAGGGCCAACCCTTCGGCGTCTAAGACGCGCAGGTCGCTCAACTCAAGGGAATCCGCATCAGCCGACAGTTCGAGTTCCAAGCGCCAGGGCTCACCAGGCTCTAGTCCAAGCTGCTGTCCCCAGCTCATCGCCAGGAAGGCCTGGGCAGCAGGCACAGCCTCCAGGGGAGTCAAACGAATCGCAAGGAAAGGGCCCGCTTCATCCCCGCTGATGGAACCACTCCCGCTGAAGCCGTTCAGGGAGAAGCCGACTCGCACATCGGGCACATCTGCTGATTCATCTGCGCTAAGGGCGGTCCCCTGGAATCCGCTGGACGAACCCGTATTGAGCGCACGCATGGTGAAGCCCAGCGCGAAGGCGGCGGGGAGGATCAGCAGCAGGGGACCGAAGTTCCCCCTACCGCTTAGGTGCGGCCTTCCCCCCCGTATGGAAAATGAATTGCCTACTTCGTTCCCCACTCTTCCTTCTTGTTGTTGTTCCACCAAGCCTGCCACTCATGTGCATCCCGAATTTCCTGACCAGAGAGGGAGCGCAAGGTGGAAATCATCGGTCCACTGATCACTGCCCAGCGATCCTGTGCCACCGTGTTCGTTCCCTGGGTATCCGTGTCCACCGTAGAACGTACCCCCATCATCATTTTCAGCACCTCCTGGAAGACCTCTTTGCGCAGATCCAGAGCGTGCCCTGCAAAAGATGCAAGGGCCTCAGCTGCGTAGGCCTGCATGCGGGGCTCATGGTGCTTGAGGGTGTCCATCAGCACTTTGACGTACTTCTCGCTCTCGGTCTTCCCGAGAGAGAGAATGATTCTGCGCTGCAGGTCGAGATCATCCCGCAGGCTCTTGTGGTCCACGAGCTTTGAGAGAGGCTTCGCTGCCGCCTCCCCCATGTAGCCCATGGAAACTGCAGCGGCCATGAACAGGCGGTTGTCGGGGGAGCCATCCTCAAGCGCCTTGCGCTTCTCCTTGAAGCACTTTTCAAGGGCGTCGATGATCGCCTTCTGATCCTTCGGACCAGACTCAGCAAACTCCTTCACCAGCTGATCAATCACGCCGACGGCTTCGTCGTCTTCCTTGCCACGCTGCTTCACGTGGGCCTTGAAGAGCTCGATCAGGCTCTTGACCTCGGGGCGTTTGTCGGGCTTCTCCTCTTCGTCGTCCTGAAGAACCGACAATCCGGACAGCGCATGCCCGGACTCGAAGACGACGGCGGCGGGAGCCTCGTGGGTGGAGGCTTCGAACGAGGGAACCAGAGCGCCCGTCAAGGCGCCCAAAAGTAGGGGAAGAATCATGGCGTTTCAGGTGTTGCAGGCAGGGGGTCAGCCGGGGAAGGCCGAGCACAATCATAGTCCATGGGACCCAAAAAACAGATTCAGGGACCGGAAGAGACCCTGCAAAGAAAGTGTCCCTGCGGGTTCTGTGGCCCCAGAAATCTCCAAGCGGACCCGATTGCACGCAATTCATACCCAGGGCTAGCAGTCCGATCAAGAACAGCAGCTCCCCGCTGGGCCCCCTCGAATCGCTTGGCTGCGTTGCCAGAACCACCAGTGTAGATCCAGTGTAGATACAGCTACAGGTACATCGCCGTGGGGAACCTGTCGCCATGCCAGGCGATCCCGGGAGACCAATCGAGAGGCTGCTGTTCTCGATCCGACTGCTAGGGTCGACCTGGGTGGAACGGCTACACGGGGAACCGAATCGGAGATTACCCCGGGCAGCAATCCTCTGACGCTCGGTAGGTCTGCTCCAGGGCCTTGACTCGCTTACGCAGCGCTCGGGTCACAGGCCCGGCGGCTCCGGGCAACGGATGGGGGTCGCCCGCAAGTCCGCGCACTTCGACAATCGGCACGATTCGACCCGATGTGTTTGTCAGGAAGGCCTCCTGGGCGCAAGCGATCTCGCTCACCTCCACACGTCCACTCACGAGCGGAATCTCGCGACTGTCATCTAGCACAAGCGGTTCACGGGCTAGCTCGCTGAGAACCTGCTCGCGCATGATGCCCGAAAGACAGCCACGTTCCGTCGAAGGCGTCACAAGCTCGTCATCCCGCAAGACAAAGATGTTCGTGAGGGTGCCCTCAGCCAGATCGCCGTCTTGGGTTAAGAGGATCGCTTCCCAGGCCCCGGCAGCCTGGGCCTCTTCCCGCGCCAAGACGTTGCGCAGACGATTGGTGGACTTCATCCCCTCGAGCAGATCGCCGGCGATCTTGCGGCGCCCCGAGAGGAACACGACAACCCCGGGGTCCTCTGGGATCACCAAGGGCCGAGCCGTGAGAAAAAGCGATGGACCCTCTCCGGGAACGCCGCGCGTCAGGGTCATGCGCAGGATGCAGTCGCGCTCCCCCACCGCCGCGGCCATTTGTCGCCAAGCTTCCTCCGGATCCCACGGCGGAGGCCAGGCGATGCCGAGCTCTCCGGCTGCCCGCTTGAGCCGCTCGATGTGCTGCCCCAGGAAGTAGAGACAGCCCTCCTCGAAGAGCACGGAATCGAACACCGATAGGCCCTGAAGGAAACCCAGGTCCTCCGCGGACAAGACCGGCGTGCCGGGTGGATGTAGTTGACCGTTGGCCCAGACCGGAAAAGACTCCATCGTTGTGTGCTCTTGTTTTCCCGGCGACCTAGCGCAGATAGACCGGCTCGTCATGACGCGACAGGCCGAAGGTGAAACCGAGTCGCAGGATAAGACCGTCTTCACCCTCGTCACGGTCTAGGCGCGTAACTTCGCCGAGGAGCCCGATGGGAGCATCCACGGGGAACCAATTCAGGCCAAGTCCGTAGGACATGGTTCCGCTGGTGTCGCCCGCGTCCAGGGTGTCGCCCGCGTCCTGCACGCGCAGCGCGACCTGATAGTCATCCCCCAGGGTGCGCCCCCAGGTCACCGACCAGGGCTTGCCACCGGGCGCCGTGTTGTAGGGGAAATCAACCTCCTCGGAATGACCGAGCACGGCACTCCGTTCCAGGTCCATCCACTCAACCGCAAAGCTCGACGGACCCAGGGTGAAATTGGCATCGGCGCCAATGGCACCGTAGCTGCCCGCGTCATCCTCGTCGTCAATGAGAAGCACTGCGCCAAAGACCATGCGCAAGTGATTGGGCGCGCCCCGTGATCCCTCCATCGGTTCCCAAGCGGCGTCGTAGAAGGCCCACTCCCCCCGCGCCGCATAGAGATTTTCTTCGATGAGATCATCCTCGCGATTGGATGCCGACAACCACCAATCAAACTCATCGAAATTGCCGTGCCATTCAACGCCCTCATCCCAGAGGTCGAAGGCCGTGCCGATGATTGTCCGAGTCGGAAACAGCAAGTGTTCGGGATCCGCTTCGCTAGAACGCATTACGAAGGGTTTGAATCGACCAGCGGTGAACTCGCCGTGGACACGGTCCGTCCAACGCAAGTAGAGATCCTCAAGCCATGCGCCGTAGTCGTCCTTACCGATGCCAGCAAGGTCCACACTTCCGCGTGCACTCCAGCCGCCCCGAAAAGCACTCAGGGCGACGTCACCGTCGACCAGCGCAAAATCGAGGAGATCATCGTTTGCCAGCTCGCCTTCAATGTCGCTATCGA
>JBLHLB010000053.1:0-16619 GCA_047618505.1 Planctomycetota bacterium | reverse complement strand
GCCATCCAGGACCTACGCATGGAGGTCGCTACCCTGCGTTCGGAAATAGAGTCGAGGGATGCGCGACAGCCGATGACCTCGCCGATGGAGGCGACCGAAGGGCAGGCCGCCCTGGCCGCCCTGACCCCGGACGAGCAATCCAGGTCCCTGATCCTCTCGGTCATGGAGCAGAAGGAAGAGGACGAACAGCGAGCAAGGGCAGAGGAACGCGCGCAGCGGGATGCCGAGCGCCGTCTGGCAAAGGCCGACGAAATCGCCAAAGAACTGGGGCTCAACCGCGCAGATCGCGATGCCCTCCTCACGGTCATGACCGAAACGGACGCTCGCCGCGGCCTCATCTTCACGGACATGCGTGAGAACGGATTCGGCGATCGCCAATCCATGCTTGATGGCATGCAGGAATTGCAGGATTGGCGCAATGAGGAGCTAAACTCACGCTTCGGTGAGGACTTAGGCGGTCAAATCAACGATCTCGACAGCGGCGGCGGCCGCGGTTTCCGAGGTGGCGGTCAGACTGGCGGTGGCGGCACGAACGGCGGCGGTGGTCGCGGCGGCGGTGGCCGCGGCGGCAACTGAGCCCCCAGAGATCGATTCCCCCGTAGAGCCCGCCTGAAGCAGTGCTTCGGGCGGGCTCTATGCAACTCTAGATGGGCGGCGTTCGCGTCTGGGGCCCCCGCTGCGTAGGATTCCGCCCATGTCAACCCCCTGGCTGCGCCGTCTCTCTCACTTCGCCGGTTGGCTTGCGGACCGCAAGGTCCCGACCCCCCTGCGCGGATTCTTCTATGGAAGCTACTGTCGCCTAACCGGGGCGGACGCGGGCGAAGCCCAGCTCCCCGTCAAGGCCTACCCCTCCATGGGAGCCTTCTTCGTACGTCGCCTCAAGCCTGGGGCACGCACCTGGGAGTCGAGAGAAGACCTGCTGCCGGCCCCCTGCGACGGCTGTGTCCAGGATCTGCACCCCATCAAGGATGGAACGATCCTGCAGGCTAAGGGCAGTCCGTATTCGGTGGCGGAATTGCTTGGGGATGAGGAAGCGGCCCGTGAGCTCGAGGGCGGTTGGGCCTGGACCATCTACCTGTCTCCCCGCGACTACCACCGTGTTCACACGCCGGAAGCCGGGGTGCTGGAATCCGTTCGTTGGATCGACGGAACGCGCTATTCCGTGGCGCCAAAAGTTCTGGCCAAGCGCCCCCGAGTGTTTGCTCAGAACGAGCGCGCAGTATTGACCATTGCAAGCAGCCGGGCGCGCTATCAACTCGTGATGGTCGGCGCACTAAACGTCGGGCGCATTCGAGTCATTGGAGTCGAGTCCGGCGCGAGCCCCGGCGCCCGCGGTGGAACGGGTGAGCCCGCGGGCACCCTCCCCCGCTTCGAACGTGGAGATGAATTGGCGCGCTTCGAAATGGGCTCCACAGTCGTACTGCTCTTCCCGAAGGGCAGCGCGGTGCCGCTGCCGGATCTTGCCCCCGAACACGGTGTTCGCCTGGGGAGCGCCATCGGACTCTTCGGTGGTGCCGGCGCGTGAATTCAGAAGCTCCCGAATCTTCCGGGGCCGAGCTCAGCCGCGAGCAGCGCATCCAGGTCCGACTGGGCGCAGCTGTTGTGCTTTCCAACGGCGAAGAACTGAGGCGTCTACGCGCCGCATCGCAGCCGAACCGCGCCTGGCGAGAAGTGCTGCTGCAAGCCACGCTCTTCGCGGGCTTCCCCAGGGTCATCGATGCCTTCGATGTCCTGCTGGACTGCGGCGGATTGGGCGCTGCCGAAGAAGAGGAAGCATGCACGGGAGAGGACAATCACCTGGCCGGGAGGGAGCTATTTGGCTCGATCTACGGGCAGGGCAGCGATCGGGTGCGTGAACATTTGCAGGTCCTCCATCCTCAGTTGGCCCACTGGATCGAAGGCCATGCCTATGGGCGGGTTTTGGCGCGCGAAGGGCTCAGCGCCTCCGATCGGGAACTTGTCGCAGTCGCCATGCTGACCGTATCAGGACTAGAGCGGCAACTGGCCAGTCATGCCCGCGGCGCGGTTCGCCTGGGTGCCAGCGCCGGGCAGACGCTCGCCGTTGTGGAAGCGGTGGCGGACCTGGCGGATCCCGATCTGATCGAACGCGCGCGAGCAGTCGTGCGCAGCTTCGCGCGCTAGCCTCCGGATAGTAGAGCCCTCTACCAAACGGTGCTCGAGCATTGGCCCGCACAGGTCACCTGGCCGCGCAGCCGAAAGCGCTCTGGTAGGCCGAACGGCGCGGGGTCCCGCTGCATCGCCGGTCGATTCCCAAGTCCGACTTGGGGAGCCGCTGTCTGTCAACGGGCCCATAGGGTATACGCGCCTTTGCCTTATCGCCCCCACGCGCTGGATTGCGGGTGTACTCTTGCATTGGAAGAGTGACAATTCACCTCCCGTCACGACTCATCCGGTCTTCACCGCCAACGCACTGTTTCGCAATGAATCGCCTCCGATCCAAACGACCCGGGCAAGCCCTGGTGGTCTGCCCGAACCGCAGCTCCCTGGCCGCCCGCCACTTGGCGCGGAAGGCCGCCCTGGCTCTCCTCTTGGCATCGCCCTTGTCGCTTGCGGCCTGTGGTGGAGATCAGGAGGAAACGCAGCAGGGACAGACGGCCTCTGGAGCGGCGGTGCAGGGAACCGAGACCCTCGAGAAGCTCAACGTGAATTCCGGGGACGAAGTGCACACCGGTCTTTTCGATGAGTTCGATCCGCGCACCCAAGGCTGGGACTCCGAGGTATTCCAGGACCTGGCGAGTGGTCAGCTGAAGCGCGTGGCGGCGTTCTTCGCAGGTCATGCTGAGGACGATCCGGGACTGGAGAGTCTGCTGGGCGCGGGATTCACGTGCCCCGAGTTGGTCCCCGCCGAACTAACCCTGATGCACGAGGATCAGGCCCTCCTCATTCAGCGCATGGACGCGGCGGCGAGCGAGTCCGAGCGCCGCTTCAACGGGGCGGACGGGTTCCTCGAGGCGGCCAAGCCCATCATCGCCACGCTCCAAAGCGACCCCGAGCCCCACGCGAAGTTCAAGATATTCAATGTCGAGCTTGGAGAGATGACATCTAGAACGAACACGCTGCTCGAGACCTGGGGTCCCGGCGGTGTGCACTACAACGCGACCTGGCGCTGCACTTGGACCAACATGGGTCCCGAGGTGGCGCCGCTTCTAGAGTCAATCGAAGTACTCAGCTTCCAGGTAACGACCCGTAAGGACGCGAACACGCCCCTCTTCGTCGACGTGACCGAGTCCGTCTTGGGGGGCAACTCCAACTTCGCCTCGACGTTACAGACGGGGGTTAACTACTGGCGTAGCCGGCTCGATGCTTCCGTGCGTGGCATGACAATGCTCGGGCATCTTGGCTTAGCCCTGGGCGACATAAACGGCGACGGACTTGATGACCTGTTCCTGAGTCAGATCGGTGGACTGCCGAACCAACTGTTCCTGCAAAACGCCGATGGAACCCTTACGGACGTGACGGAATCTTCCGGGGTGGACTACCTGAACAACACCCACGGGGCGCTGTTCCTGGATCTCGACAACGACGGTGATCAGGACCTAGTCTTCCCCGTCGAGACCTTGACCCAGGAAGCCATCGTCTTCCTGGAGAACGACGGGACC
Organism: Planctomycetota bacterium; assembly: GCA_047618505.1. Classification (GTDB taxonomy): domain Bacteria; phylum Planctomycetota; class UBA1135; order UBA1135; genus JBLHLB01. Next base: position 12,999 of record JBLHLB010000053.1, on the reverse strand, counting down.
GGCAAATTCACTGAGGCGGCGCAACTTCACGGCGGCGAGGACTCCTATTCCCTGGCCGCGGCGGACTACGATCAAGATGGCGACATCGACATTTACTTCTGTCGCTACGCTCGCATTGAAAGGGGTATCCCTGACCCCTACCACGACGCGAACAACGGGCCGCCGAACATCCTCTTGCGGAACGACGGGGACTGGAAATTCACAGACGTCGTGCCGGGCTCTGGCCTGGATCAAAACAACAACCGCTTCAGCTTCGCTGCTGCCTGGGAAGACTACGACAACGACGGAGATCTCGATCTCTACGTCGCCAACGACTTCGGGCGCAACAACCTCTTCCGTAACGACGGGAACGACTTCGTCGATGTCGCGGCTGAAGCAGGGGTCGAGGACATATCCGCGGGCATGGGCATCACCTGGGGCGACTACGACGGCGACGGGTGGGTCGACATCTACGTCAGCAACATGTACTCCAACGCGGGCAATCGGGTCACCTACCAACGCCGCTTCGAGGACAGCAAAGACAGCGAGCTCCTGGCGATCCAGCGGCACGCCAAGGGCAACACTCTGTTCCGCAACATGGGCGACGGCACCTTCGAGGACGTCAGCTTCGAATGCGGCGTGAACATGGGGCGCTGGGCCTGGAGTTCACGCTTCGCCGACGTGGACAACAACGGGTTGGATGACCTCTTAACCGTCAATGGATTCGTAACCAACGAATCCAGCGACGACTTGTGAAGCTTCTTCTGGCGACAGGTCGTGTCGCGCTCCGCAACTGATGATTCCACCTCCGATCAGGACTACTACGATAGCTGGATGGCCCTCTACGCCATGGTTCGCCAGGGCAAGTCCTTCAGCGGTCATGAACGCAACTGCTTCTTCCTCAACATGGATGGGAAAGAGTACGCAGACGTCTCTGCCCTGAGCGGTTTGGATTACGCCGATGACGGCCGCGGCATCGCCGTCGTCGACTGGGACATGGACGGTCGCCAGGACTTCTGGATTACAAACCGCGGAGGGCCACGTGTGCGCTTGATGCGCAACACCTTCAAGAGCGAGAACGACTTCCTGGTTCTCCGTCTTCAAGGCACCACGAGCAACCGCGACGCCATCGGCGCACGTGTGGAGGTGCAGGTGAGCGGCGCAGATGGACGCTCCAGCGCCCGCACCCTGCGTGCAGGCGAGTCCTTCCTTTCGCAGTCGTCAAAGTGGATGCACTTCGGCCTAGGCAATGCGGACGCGATCGAGTCCGTCAGCGTGAACTGGCCCGGGGGCGACAAGGAGGCCTTCGGGGGCTTTGCTCTGAACGGTCACTACACCCTAGTTCAAGGCAGTGGCGAAGCCGCAGAGTGGAGTCACGACGGTGAGCGCGTCGACCTTGTACCCTCGGTTCAAAGAGAGCCCGAATCCTCCGAGTCCGCCCGCATCGTCCTGGCCGCGCGCTTCCCCCTGCCGCGCATCCCTTACCTGCACGAGGACCTTTCCACGCGTCAGCTTGATGGCGCAGAACAGGGTAATCGCGAACCCTTGCTCGTCAACTTGTGGGCCACTTGGTGTGCAAACTGTGTTGTTGAGCTGCGCGAGCTGACCTCACGTCAAGCCGAGCTCAAGGACGCGGGCCTCGACATCCTGGCCCTGAGCGTTGATGAAGCGGACGTACGTCCCGATGCCCTTGCGATGCTTTCAAGCACCGAGTGGCCCTTCCAGCGCGGCTTCGCGGACACCGAAACGATAGAGATCTTCGACTTTCTCCCGAAACTGGTCGTCGACAACAAACCCGGCTTAGCCCTGCCCACGAGCTTCCTGCTCGACCCCCAGGGTCGACTGGCGATCATCTATCACGGCCCAGTGGATGTGGATCAACTCCTGCTCGACACGGAGATGGTCCGAAATTCATCGGATATCCAACGGGACTCCGCGACTCCCTTCGCGGGCACTTGGATTGGCGATCCTTCGGGGCCTCGCTACTTGGCGATCGTGCGCCGACTACGCGCCCTGGGACAAACGGAGATCGCAGGGGAGTACCTCTCAAAGGTGCGGGTTGGGTCGAGCTACGACCCCGTCACGAACCCCGGCGACGGTCCAGAACTGGCAACCATGCGTGCCGATGTAGCCGAGGATCTCGCCAAGGCGGGCAACCATGAACAGGCCGTGCAACTCTTCCGCGGCGCCCTGGAACTGGACCCCAACAACACCGAGACTTTGAACTCCCTGGCCACTAGCCTGCGCGCCCTACGGCGGCCTAAAGAAGCTGTTGCGACCTACCGCCAAGCCATCGAACAGGCTCCCAACAGCGCGATGTTGCACTCCAACCTCGGCCTGTCCTACATAGAGCTGCGTGACCCGGCCCAGGCCCTGATCGCCTTCCGCGAAGCGGTTCGGTTGAACCCCGGGCTGTCCATCGCCCAGCAGAACCTCGGTATCATCTTTGCGCAGAAGGGCGAATTCGACGCGGCCTATCGGCACATGCGCCTGGCAACGGAGGCGGACCCTAATAGCTATGACGCGCAACGCAACTTCGCCCTGCTCCTGCAGCGGACGAAGCGCTCGGGCGAGGCTGTTGTCGCCTACGAGGCCGCCATGGCACTCAACTCGCAGGACCCGGAGCTGCTCTTCAACCTCGCCAATATCTACCTGGAGCTGGGCAACAGCACCGGTGCCGAGGACATGCTCCAGAAGCTCACGGCTCTGCAGTCACCCCTTGCGGATCGCCTGACGGCAATCCTCGGCGGCAACTAGTTAGTACTCGAGACCCACGCCCCAAAGCCGAATCGGTTCCCAGGCCCTTAGGCTGAGACGCTTGGGCCCGGGAGCGGGCGTACGGACCTGGCGCCAACTCTTAAGAGTTTCGCCGTTGACGCGCACATCGACGCGGCGGCGACGTCCACCCAGCTCGATCTCCAAGGTGCAGCGCTGTCCCGGGCGCAGCGGTCGCTGAATGGACTTGCCTTCGCTTGGTTTCTGTGCGCGTTCAAGCAGGGCATGCAATCCCGCCGTCTCCACGAGCAGCCGCGTTTCGCTAGGCACACCGGGAAAGCGCTCCCCCACCAGGGCGATATAGACCCCGTCCAGTTCAAAGACCAACAGGCGCGCGCGTCCAGCTTCCTGGGGTAGCTCTAGGTCGAAGTGCACGACGAGCTTCTCGCTGTCCCCCGGAATGCTCTCCAAGGGCAAGGAGAGGCCCGGCGTGCGGGCGAAGTCTGCCACAGTGACCACTGGTTTCGTGTGGGTCCAACTGAGTCCATCGAAGTGCCAGTCAGTGGTGGACCACTCGCCCGGATCAGCCTGGGAGAAGTCAAAGTTCAGGCGCCGTCGGCCGCCTCGTAGTTCGTCCACGGAGGAAGGACGAAGCACATCCCGAACCGAAGGTGTGGTGCCCGAACCTTCAGCTTGCCCCAAAGGACTCGCTTCAGAATTCGCATCTGCCCCGGTATTTTCACTGCCCGAGCTTGCCACTCCGTCACGGGCCGCCTCGAGAGCATCCGTCGCACGCACGGCCAACTCAAGCGCGAGGCGCTCAAGCGCAGGGCTCCCCGTCTCGCGTTCAGCACGCAGGAGAGTCAGTGATTCCCGCTGTTCGCCGTCGCGCTGGAGAAGTACCGCCAGAGCCACGCACTCCTGGGTGCTGAGCTGTTCGGGATCCTCAAGCTGCGCCACGCGCACCAGCTCATGGGCCTTCAGATCCTGCAACCGCAGGACTTCATCGAGCCCACTGACCTGGAAACCAAAGCGCAGGGGATCGGGCCCGGCGATGAGATACCGTTCCGAATAGAGAACGCCCCTTAGGCGTAGATCTATGCGCTGGTTGTCACGCGCGATGACTTGATCGGCCACTCGCTTGAGGAGTTCGCCCACAAGCTCGGCTTCCAGTAAGCGACCCGCCACTTCAAGCTCGAGCTCTGTGCGCCAGTTCGCGCCGATCAAGCCGCCGGGGCTCCCGAGCCTGGTGCGCACGTCGAGCCACAACTCCTGGATGCGTGCCACGTCGCGCACTTGCCAAGCCTCCTGGGCAGCTCGGTCTGTTTCTCTGACAGCGCTCCGCAGGTTCTTCTCCAGGCGGCTGTCTTCTAGGGCGTGCAAGGACTCAAGTTCGCGGTCCAGGGCGGCTCTCGCTGTGCGCGGTAGGGAGCTGGGCATATCCTCCTCCGTCAGGTTCCTGCGGGAGAGTTCCTGGTTGAAGTAGGTTGCCAACTGAAGTGCCGCGGAGAAGGCGGCACCTTCTGCCTCGAGTTCTCGGTGAAGGCGATCAGCTCGCTTAACGACCAGCCCACGCAACTCGCGATCTAAACCACGCCAGTCATCGGATATGTCATCGCGATTGATCTTCGTCAGCGTCTTCAAGCCCACCAATACGGCCTCCACGCGCTCCGGTCGGAAGCGATGGTCGGAGAAACCCGTGGACTCCATAATCGCGGCACGGTCGAAGATCAGAAGCCCCAGGGCCGTAGCCCAATGTTGTTGCTCCAACTCGACAGTTACCTCGCGGTCTAAGGCCGCGGCGTGATCATCCAAGGCGGTCTGGAGCCGCCCAAGCGCCTCCTCCTCCGCCTGATCGACACGCTGTCCCATCTCCACACTCCAGGACAATCCGCCTTGGAAGGACTGCACCAAGGTGTCGTGCTCGATACCGGTGCGCTCAAGGACCAGCGTAGCCACGCCGACCTGCGTAAGATCCCAGGCGCTGAGGTAGTCCCCGTTGGCGAGTTCGCTTTCCAGGTCAACCTCGAGCTCGGCACGCAGTTCGGCAATCCGGTCCAGGAGGTCCAGATCCAGGGCCTTCCCCAGATTCGCCCAACGCTCCCGCAGGGAATCGGGAAGGTCCACCTCCAAGCTGGCGTGGTCCCCCATGAGAACGCCAGGCAGACCCGTACCGCTCGCTAGACCGCGTTCGATCGCATCCAGAAGCGGCGATGTGACTTCCTCCGCCACTTGATCCTGTAGCTCTCGTTCGCGTCGGTCACGCCAGGGCCCATAGCTGCCGACCAGGAGACCGGCGGCGATTAGGCCGATGGCACCTAGGGCCAAGTAAAGAGGCCGGCGATCGCGCTGGGAAGCCGTGGGATCCAGTGCCGATCGGCGCACGCGTGGTTGACGACGTTCGCGCACGCGCTCGAGATCGAGGAGCAATTCTCCCGGTGTCTGATAGCGCGCCGAGGGGTCGCCGGCGAGGCACTTGCGCAACACCAGGGCAAAGCCCTTTGAGAGAGTCGGTTCCAACTCGCGCGGGTCAGGCACGCGTTCATAGAGAACCGCCGACAGAACCTCCGCTGTGCTTTCGCCTGCGAATGGTGGGCGGCCGCAGACCGCGTGGAACAAGGTCGCGCCGAAGGACCACAAGTCACTGCGTGCGTCGGCGGTGGTCGGATCGACCGCCTGTTCTGGGCTGATGTACTGGGGCGTGCCGAGCGTGCCCCCGTGGCGCGTGATCTTCGGGTCCTCGTCGGCGAAGGCGAGGCCAAGGTCCGCCAGGCGCGCCACTCCACGCTTGTCCAAGAGGATGTTCGCAGGCTTCACATCACGGTGAACGATCCCGTGTTCGCTGAGGTGCCCTAGGGCTTCACAAAGGGGGATGAAGAGACGCAGGGCTTCGCGCTCCGACAACCGGCCTTCTTGGCGCAGGCGTAGGGAAAGCGTTGGACCATCGACGAGCTCCATGGCGTACCACAGGCGGCCGTCCAAGGTCCCCATGTCCACCGCCGACACGAGGTTGGGGTGGGCCAGGCGCGCGGTCATGCGCGCTTCCCTCTGCATGCGCATGACGATGCGCGGACGCGCGACCAGCTCTGGGTGAAGGATCTTCAGCGCCACTTCCCGGTCAACGGAGAGCTGCCGAGCACGATAGACCGTACCCATGGCTCCGCGCCCGAGCACTTCCTCAAGCTCATAGCCTTCGATGTTGGGCTTGCCCGTGCTACGGCGTGTAGGTCGCAGAACGGCCTCGTCATCGGAGCCACTGCCCGCCTGAGCGTCGCTGGAGGTTTCCCGCGCCATGATCGTTTGATGTGGGGAAGACCCCTAGCCCTGGGAGCCCCTACTCCCGTCAGTTGTGGCGGCTGCCGGATTGTCACCCGTGGCGCCATCGACGCGCTCCTGATCCTCGCCAGCGTTGCTTGCGAGCCCGTATTTCTCCAGCTTGCGCTGCAAAGCAAAGCGACTGATCCCAAGGGCCTTCGCTGCCTGACTCTTGTTGCCGCCGGAGATAGCCAGGGCATCCTCAATAGCACGTTGCTCAAAGCGTGCAACGGCCGCACGCAGGTCGCCGACGATGCGCGGCTCTTCCTCAGCCGCATTGGATTTCTTGGTCGACAGGGTCGACTCGCGAATCGCAGTGGTGAGGTGCTCTAGCCGTACCTCTTCGCCGGCAACAATCATCACGCGACGCATCTCATTCTCAAGCTCGCGGACGTTGCCCGGCCAGTCATAGGCAGCCAGGGCCGCCACCACCTCGTGGCGCAGTTCGGGCGGTTGCCGTCCAGCTTCCCGCGCCGCCCGCGCAAGGAGCTTCTCCGACAGGAGCGGTACGTCGTCGCGCCGTTCACGCAGGGCCGGCAAGTGCATGGTCAACACATTGATGCGGTAGAAGAGGTCCTCGCGAAAAGTACCGGCCTTGACCAACTCCTCGAGATCACGGTGGCTGGCGGCCAAGAGGCGCACATCTACATGAATAGCCTCGTTCGACCCAAGGGGCCGCACTTCGCCTTCCTGCAGGACGCGCAGGAGCTTCTTCTGCATCTCCGGTGACATGTCCCCGATCTCATCCAGAAACAGCGTGCCCCCGTCGGCCTGTTGGAGCAGCCCCTTCTTTGCGCGATCGGCCCCGGTGAAGGCGCCACGGGTATGCCCGAAGAGTTCCGACTCCAACAGCGAGTCCGGCAGGGCAGCGCAGTTCTCTACTACGAAGGGGCGATCCTTGCGAGCACCATTGAAGTGCACCGCACGGGCCACTAACTCTTTTCCAGTGCCGCTCTCTCCGTGGATGAAAACGGGCAGCTCGGTTTCGACAATGCGATCGAGTTCCGAGAACACCTTCCGCATGGCATGGGAGGCGCCGACGATCGAGGCGTAGTCATAGCGACCGCGTTCGCGATCAAGTTCACGCCGCACAACGGACAACTCCGAATCGCGATCACGAATCTTGTGTCCTAACTGTTCGTTCAAGCTTTTGATCTGATCTGCGGAGTTCCCCAACTGTTGGTTCTGTTCCCGCAGTTCGCCAACCAAACGCGCATTCTTGATGGCGATGGCCGCCATCTCCGCCAGGAGTTCCGCCAGATCCAGGTCATCCTCCGTAAAGGCTCCCCGGCGCAGGCGGTTGTCGACGTAAAGCAATCCCTGGATACGACCTTCGATTCGAATCGGCAGGCAAAGGACGGAGCGTAGCCGCAGATCTTCAACGCTCTGCATCGTATCGAAGCGCTCGTCCTCCGCCGCGTCGACAGAGAGCAGCGGACGCGCCCGTTCCAGGACGCGCTTTGCGATGCCCATGGAGATTCGAGAGGAGGGCACGGGGATGTCACTGCCATCAAACGTGCGCGCGACCTTGATCTCTAATTCCTTGGGATCCTTGATGACCGCACCGGAGCTACGCGGGGCGAAGAGCAGGAACCCGCGCTCCCCCTCCACCAGGTCCACGGCCGCATCCACAATCTGACGCAGGAGCGGCTCCAGGTCGACCTCGCGCACTAGCTCGCGCGCTAGGCGTGCAAAGACGGCCACGTCCACGCGTCCCGCCACGCCGTCCCCGGAGAGGGTAGAGCGGCCGATGGTGACGACGTCGGTCTGCTGGCCTGCGGTGTCTTTGGCTTCCTCCTCGAAGCCCTCCAAATGCATGCGCGCCCCACCGATTCCAATCACATCTCCAGAGCCCAGTAGTCGCCGATCAATGCGCTGTCCATTGACCATCGTCCCGTTGGCCGAGCTCAGGTCGACCACCCAGATGCCCTCCTTGTCCTGCTCCAGGCGGCAGTGATGGCGCGATGCCAGGGCCCCGCTGAGCCGAATGTCGTTGTCGATCGCGCGCCCGATGCGCACCATCGTCCAGGTCGGCTCACCTTCCTGAGAGCTTCCATCCAAGGGGACTGTCGCTCTGGTTCCTTCCTCGACTACGATTAGTTTCATACGGCTCGCACTGCTGCTCTGGGCTTGGCCCTCCAGTTGGTCTTAGCCGGAAGACAGGAGCTGGGCGGGGTTCCGCTGACGATTCCCCCAGTATTACCCTATCGTGTGATAGCGCACACTGCCGGTGCTATCGCCCGACAGGTGTTCGGTCACCGCACAGTATTCGGAAAATTCCACCCCTGGGACCCCAGGAAGCCACGATGCCCCCCACGACTCCCCCCCCCGGGAAGACCCAGAATCCCCCCGGGGACGCCGCCAAGGACCCCCGCTGGTACCGGGACGGCCTCAAATTCGAGTGCACGCAGTGCGGTAACTGCTGCAAGAACCACGGAGACTACACCTACGTCTACCTGGCCACGATAGATGTGCTCCAGATCGCCGAGTACCTGGATCTGGCCCCGGCGGACTTCGTTTCCAAGTACTGCAAGGAGGAAGAGGGCTGGACCACCATCCGCATGGACGACCCCGCCTGTCCTTTTCTCGGGGAGGGCAACACCTGCAACATCTACCCAGTGCGTCCCAAGCAGTGCGCCACCTGGCCCTACTGGGTGGAAAACCTGAAGCGCGCGACCTGGGAAGGTTCCGTCAAGGAATGCTGCCCCGGGCTCGGCAAGGGGGAACTCACAAGTGCCGACGAGGTCGATCGCATCGCCGCGGAAACCGAGGAGTGGTACGAGTAGGGCCTGCCCCCTCGGCAGGCCAGCGACCAACTAATCCAAGCGGTAGAGGCAAAAGAAGTCATAGGCCGCGCCGTTGGACTGCTGGATAGATTCCGGGCTACGGTAGACCAAGGTGGTGCCGGCAATGCTCTCCAACCGCTCGGTGTCCTGGGAGAGAAAGAGTTCCGCCGCGGTGCCCGGAACCAGATCTGCATCGTCGCGCAACCCCGCGGCCCAACGGGAAAGGAATCCAAGGGTGTAGCGATCGATCAGCACGTAGCGTGTCTTGAACTCGCCCCGGATCAAGGAGAGGAACTCCGCTGGCGATCCGTGGAAGAACTCCTCCAGGAACCGCTCCGCCTGGCGCCGACTACGGTCCGTTTCGTACTTGGGTTGAAGAACGATGCCGTTGCCGCAGTGGGCCAAAATCGCGGGGCCGTTCATGAAGTCCGCACTGATCGCCTCGGTCGGCTCCACGTTCTCAGAGACCCAATCCACAAGCGCCGCGATCTCAGCCTGTCGACCTGCGGGTTGGTACCAGGGACTCGTAAAGCCCCAGATCCAAGGCAGGAAAAGCAACGCGCCCTGCAAGAAGAGAACACCGCCACCCAGCAGCAACGCCGGCGAGACGCCGCCTGTCTTCCCCTTGGTCTGCCAAGCACGCGCCAGCAAAGTCGCCGCCAACACCGGCAGTAGCAGACCCGGAAGAACCACCACGCGCGCCACCAACCACGCTGCCGGAAGCGAGAACAGGCTGGCGGCGACCAGGAGCGCCTCGGCAGTGGAAACGTCACGTGTACCAGGACGGTCTGAACCTGACTGCGACACCTTCGCCTGGGTTGCCGCCGGGCCCCACCCCCACCAGGCCAGGACAAAACCAAGCAGGCAAAAGAGCATCCCCCACCCCAGGTACCCAACGAAACTCGCGGGCGGCAGGGTTTCAAAGGGACCTTGCCAGAGAAGTCGTGCGTCGAAGGAGATCTCCGTCGGGTCCTCCGGAGCATGACCGAGGGTGCGCAACTTGGCGAAGAGAACGTCGTAGACGTGGGAGTAGGCCCCCGCCGTTCCGCGGGCCAAGCGCAGGGCACCGGCCAGAATCAAGACCAGACCCGCGGCACCGCCGGCACAGGCCACACGGGTGACGTGGCGCAACCCACGAGTCTCGGCGATTCCAGCCGCGAGGAGCCCGCCGGTTAGGAGGGCCGGCAGGGACCCCAAGGTTCCCGCCGTACGCAGAGCGGGCACGAATAGAGTCGCCAAGACCGGCACAACCAGCAGCGCGGTTGAGCGCAGGTGGGTGAACGGACTCCGCCCCGTACGCAACAACCAGGCCACCGGGGCCATGAGCAACACCGCCAGGAAGAATCCCATGGCGTGCCAGGTGGAAAGCGCAAGAGCCAGGGGCAATCCCGCCAGAAACCAAGCGCCAGCGGTGTCCCGCCGCGCGGCGCGGGCCAAGAGCCAAAGTGCCCAGGCGAGGGCCGGAATCGCCAGGTCCTCGCGCACAATCAAGAAACCGATGGTGCGATAGTTGGCAGGCAAGATCGCCCAGAGCAGGGCCGCGAAGAAGGCTGGCATGCACGAATCGACACGCCTACGCGTCAACTCACGCGCGAGGCCAAAGACCCCGACCAGAGATAGGCTAGCCAGGAAACTGAAGAGCCAACGAGCTGTCCAATCTAGTGGAGCTTCGCGCCCGATAGAGCGCAGGCCAAGCTGCGTCCAGGCCAACAGGAATTCCTGCCCGACCGTGAACTCAGCGGGAATATCGGTGCTATAGGGATGCTGCAAGCGTGGGTCCGCACGCCAGTCCTTCGGCGTGACGCCGTCCGCATCCAGAATGCGTTCGGTGAGATAGAGCAGCAGCGCCGGGTCGCTCTTCCACAGTCCCTTGGACTGGCCCTGTTCCTGGGCAGCGCGGAAATTCGAATCACCCTCGGCGGAGCGGACGCGCAAGACTGTCGAGCACAAGACAAGCAGCAGCACCACCAGGGACACCGCTAGGCACCGGATCGCCGAATGGAAACGGGGACGCGCGACATCGTCGCCCGTCCCCGCGCACCCTGTTTCGACCGAGTTGTTACCCGCCTCGACTATTTCAGCTGCTCCCAAAACTCGGCGGGCATGTCGTGGGCAATCTTGAGGGCGCCGTTCGAACCTCCGTAGATCGGCTCCTCGATGCGCAGCACCTTGCCGCCACCGAGGGTCCGATGCATCTCGCGCTCCACGGCCGTGTCCAGGCCGCGAATCATGCTTCCGCCACCGGCCAGGAGAACGCGGTTCTTAAGGCGCTCTTGGAACTCTGGGTCGAAGGTCGAGATCAACTGCCCAAGTCCTTCCACGATCGGCGGGATGATCTGCTGGCAGGCGTCGCGCATCTCCACGGTGATGTCGAACTCAGTCGGCTTGCCGTTGACCGGTAGGCTGACAAGGACCTGCTCCATTTCCTGGGCGACCGAAGAGTGACGTTCCTTGATCTGTTTGATCATCTGCGTCGTGAATTGCGCATCCGGGTGACTCTTCTTGATATTATCCGTCAGGGCACCGTCAACGAAGTCGCCGGCGTAGGTGACGGTAATCTGATCAGAGTCCTCGGGCATAGTGCCGTGCATCCGGCAAAGGTCCGTCGTCCCCGCGCCAATGTCGACCACAAGGACATCCTCCAGCCAATCGAGCCCGTAGGCGACAGCGAAGGGTTCGGAGCAGAGCATGACCGAATCCACAGCTTCGCGCGCGGCGGAGATGATCGCTTCCTTGTTGTTGATCGAAGCCTGGGCCGGCGCGCCGATGACGGCATAGACCAGCTCGTCCTTACGCGGCTTTGCCATGCGGATGATCTCGGCAATCAAGTCCCTTGCCGCCTTGAGATTGCCCTCAGCTGAATCGCTCTCTCCGCTGGCGTCCTTGATCACACCGTGCTGCAGGGGACGGTAGAAATTGAGCGAAAGCCGATGCTTCACCGCGTCGTCTCCGTAGAGGACATCGCGCTTCAGCAATTTGCGCGCGACGACATCCTTCGGATAACCAACGAAGGACGAGATCGTCTCACGCAGGCCATTGGAAGCGGAAACCGACGTCCGCGAAGTGCCCAGGTCAATGCCTAGGTAGAGGACGCCTTGGTCCGAATCCTGTTTTTTGTCACTCATTGTATTTTGGCGGTGTCACGGGGAGTTCGACGGGAACTCCCACTCTTATTCTTCGCCTGTTGGAGGCTTACCCCTGGACTGCTTACGGATGTTGCGACGCAGGTCCTGGTTGGCCTCGAACAGGATAGTAAGCATTTCCTTCTTCCGCCCGAAGCCCTCTTCCCCTGTGGGGAGGCCCTGGACGGATCGATAGACGGATGCGACGCCAGGGTCGAGTTCCTTGGCGGCGGCTACGCTGCGTAGGTTGGCCTCGGTTTGGTCGAGCACATCCTTGAGCTTCTCGATACGACGCTCGAGTACGTCCACCTGCCCGCGGTGCCCATGGGCGGCATCGGTGCTCGCTTCGGCGCGGGCGCGAGCCAGGAGCCCCTTGACCAGCTCAATCAACTCGCGCTCCAGGAACATGACCTCCTGGGGGCGGGACTCAAGCTTGCTGAAGAGGGCTTGCACCTGGGCCATGGCCACTTCGTCCTGGAGAGTGGCTAACTCTGGCGTTGAGAGCGACCCCATGGGCTCACCAGGAAAAGCCTGGGGAACGATGGTGAACTCATTCGCAGCCTCGTGCTCCTGCTCTTCCCGCAGGGCCTCGGCTTCTTCTTCGAGCTCGCTACGGAGACTCTCGATCAAATGGGTCGCAGGCTCGCGACGCACGTAGCGATCGCCGCCGGCTCGGATGGCGAACATCAAGGATTCATGGGCCTCCCCATGGAACTCCTCAAAAGACAAGACCCGGTCCGGATCAGAGACGGCGATGCCAACCGAGAGGGTGATACGGATACCGCGGCCTCCGCTATCGAATTGCAGATTCCGGGAGCCCTGGAGTAGTCGTCCCGCAATATGCCCGGCGGCCTTCTCTGGGGTGTGCGGAAAGGCGGTCAGGATGCGCTCATTCTGCATGCAGCCAAGGAAATCACTCTCCCGTGTCAGGCCCTTGAGTTGCCCGAGAACGGCATGCAGGATCTCCTCTTTCGACTCGTAGCCGTAGAGATCGTGCAGGTACTCCAGACGATCCACCTCCACCAACATCAACACCATCGGGTAGCTGTAGCGCTGGGCGCGGTCGTACTCGATGCGCATCA
>JBLHLB010000052.1:0-16710 GCA_047618505.1 Planctomycetota bacterium | reverse complement strand
ATCGGGGCTGCTCCCCAGGACCTCTCCTACGAGGACGAGCCAACCCACTGCACCCTCGGTGATCGAAACACCGTGCGCGAGTTTGTCACCATCAATCGTGGCACACTCAAGGGCGGTGGCTTGACTAGCGTGGGCAACGACTGCCTGTTGATGGCCTGCTGTCACGTGGCCCATGACTGCCAAATCGAGGACGACGTGATCCTGGCCAATAACGTACTCATGGCGGGCCACGTGCGGGTTGGCAGAGCTGCCATCGTGAATGGCGCTGCAGCTGCGCACCAGTTCGTGACCATCGGCGCCTATTCGTATGTGGGCGGGCTGACGCGCGTGATCCAGGACGTGCCGCCCTTCATGATTCTCGAGGGGCACCCGGCCCGCGTACGTAAGGTCAACGTGATTGGGCTGGAGCGTGCAGGCTATCCCACGGAGTCCATTGGGGCTGTGCGAGCGGCCTATCGGCGCCTCTATCGTTCCGGCGAAACGCGTAGCCGCGTGCTGGAGGGCCTCGAGAGCGAGAACGAAGATGAGATGGTCAAAGTCTTAGTGGCCGCCCTGCGCGAGACGGAGAAGGGCTCCAAGGGTCGCTTCCGCGAAACCTTGCGCGAGGAATTCGGCCGTATGGGCCATGAACGCGTCTTCAGCAACACGAACCGATAAGCAGCATGAGCTCCCCTGATAGCGTGACCTCCCCTGACGGTGCGACCTCAATGGGCGGCAAGGCGCCTGTGCCCGTGGCTGTCATCGGCGTTGGACACCTCGGGGCGATCCATGCGCGTATCTACGCCGAGAACCCCGACGCGCAACTCGTCGGTGTTGTTGATGCGGATGCCGAACGGGCCAAGGCGATTGCGAAGGAGCACGGTTGTGATGCCTTCGCCAGCGCCGACGACCTGCCCGCGGAGGTCAAGGCCGTCAGTGTTGTGGTGCCCACGAGCCTGCACGCGGTAGTCGCCGTGCCCCTGTTGGAACGCGGTGTGGCCTGCTTGGTGGAGAAGCCTATCGCGCATGAACTTGCCGCGGCTGATGAGATTTTGGCCGCTGCCAGGCGCGGTGGGGCCGCCCTCCAGATCGGTCACGTGGAGCGCTTTCAACCTGGCGTGCGACGCATGGCCGAGACCGGTTTGAAGCCGCGCTTCATCGAATGCCACAGGCTGGCGACCTTCAGCTTCCGCAGTCTGGATGTGGGGGTCGTGCACGACCTGATGATCCACGACCTGGACTTGGTCCTGGAGCTGATGGGATCGGAGGTTGTGGACATCGACGCCTCCGGGGGTGCAATCCTGACGGACGCCGAAGACATGGCCTCCGTGAGATTGATCTTCGCCAACGGCGGCCGTGCGAACGTCACGGCCAGCCGGGTGTCCCTGCAGGCCATGCGACGCTTCCGGATGTTCTCAAGCTCGAGCTACGTAAGCCTGGACTTCACCAAGAACTACGGGCTCCTGGTGCAAAAAGGCAAGGGCTGGGAGGAGGGTCGCGAGGCCCTGCGAACGGTAGATCCTGCGGAGCTGGCCCAGCGCCCGGACTTTGTCCAGGGGGATCTACTGGACGTGACGGAGTTGGAGCTTTCGGGGGAAGAGCGGCCTCTGCAGGCCGAATTGGCCAGTTTCCTGGGCGCGGTGCGCGAGGGGACACCGCCGGAAGTCAGCGGCGAAGATGGACGTCGGGCCTTGGCCCTGGCCGATCGAATCGTGACCGCAATCGAAGCGCAAAGCTGGTAGTAGTTCGCCGGATCCTCAGGTGGGGGAGGGAGGGGGTTTGTCGGGACGGCGTTGCCTTGCTAGATTCGGCTTGGAAGCCACCTAGTGTCGCAGGTGATCGCGCAAGCGCCCCCTGATCTTAAGTACACTTCGAGGGCCCGATTCCATCCGAGACGGCAGAACCGTCCGGTGTTGGGCCCCCCTGGACCACCGAGTTCAGGGGCCAAGTGCGCACGGCGATGCCGGGAGCTTCCAACTTCACATGACCGTAGGGCTCCCTATCCGGGGGGCGCGGGTGTGTGAGAGACCTGGTAGGTCCTTGAACAACTGACTACACGATGCGCAACTTGGCTCTCCTGCTGCTCGTTGTCCTCGCGCTTCTGCTCGTCCTGAAGTTCTTCCCGTCAGGGGAGGCCCAGGGGGCTGATGGCGCTGAAGGCAGCGGCACGCCGTTTCTCGAGCGTCCCAGAGGGGATGCTGGCGAGGATTCACCGGACCTGAATCAGCTCCCGGAGGCCCCTGGAACGGCCGTTGCCGAGTTTGCAGTGGATGTCGCACCGCGCTCAGAGCCGTCGCAGCCCGAGCAAGAGGTGCCCGCAAGGGGAACCGAGGCTTCCCAGGGGGAGACGCCCGTGGAATGGGATCCGCGGCGTGAAGTAGGCCTTGCCGGAGCCATGCTGCATGGGACGACGAGCGAGCTGGACAGTGCCATTGCCGCGATGGGGCGCGCCCTCCCCAGGGGCCGCGCCGCCCTGGCACGCGCCTTTCATCGTGCAATGGCTGGCGATCCCGACCGGGCCCTTAGCCTGGCTGCGACCGTTGTCGCCAACGCCACGACAGAGGATGAGCGACAGTTGTTGGAATTGGCCCTGGGCGGTCGTGGGAATGCTCCCCAGCCTGCGAGCTACTCCACGCGCAATGGGGGGCCGGTGGCCCGTGCCATGGCGCTTGGGTTGCGCGAGCGTGAAGCGGCGATGGCCCTAGAGGATGGCCAATACGACCTCGCCGCAAGGCACTACTCCGATGTACTGAAAGTAGCTCTAGACTCCCCTTGGCGGGTGGCTACGCCCGATTTGAAGCGTTGGTCATCCGCGCTTCATCAGGCACAGGAACGTCATCGGTGGAGTCCCCGTAGCGAATGGGAAAGTGAAGATGTCGAAGTCCGTAGGGGCGATAGCCTGGTACGCATTCGACTGCGATACATTGAGGGCAAGCCGGATGCGCAGATGTGCACGGGCTTGATCGAGAAGGCCAATCGACTGAGTAGCTCGACGATTCACCCGGGAGACCCCCTTCGAATCCCTACTGCGCGGGTAACCGTCTTGGTGGACCTGAGCGCGCGATGGCTCCTCTATATGCACGATGGCGAGGTGGTCTATTCCTGGCAGGTCGCCATTGGGCGCCCTGGGGAGGAGACCATCGAAGGGGACTTCACCATAGGGGAGAAGCTCCCGGAACCGCCCTGGACGCGTGTGGGGAAGGCTGTAGTGCCCTATGGACACCCGGATAACCCCCTGGGAACCCATTGGCTGACCTGGGTGCAGGACGGTCGCAAGACGAGCTACGGCTTTCACGGGACCAAGGAGCCGGAATCCCTTGGAACCGAAGCAAGCGATGGCTGTGTGCGTTTGCACAACGACAACATCGCCCTGCTCTACGAGCTCATGCCTAAGGGCGCATCCTTTACAGTGCGTCAATAGAGCCCGCGGAGCAGAAGTGGGGGGGCGCGTAGGCGCTTCAAAATGAGATGAGGCTCGCCTCCCGCAATGGGGGGCGAGCCTCAGCCCATTTTAGGAGGCGCTGGCAAGACCGTTTGGGGCTCGCACGGTGGATGAATGGGGGGGGGCAAGCAGGCGGGGGAAGGCGGGGGGGCGTTGACACCTAGGATTTGCGTGCTCCCTAGGGGGTTCAAGGGGAGTGATTCCCGAATGGACCCAAACGCCTATGAATGCGCAGCTTGTAAGGTGCTAGCAAGTAAGAACTTATGACGCCCTAAGATCAATCTCCATGAAAAGACCCCGGGGGCTTGACGGGCCCGGATGAATCACTATTATCCCCCCTCGCTTCGGGAAACGCAGCGCGCAACGAGCGCCGCACACGACCCGCCAAGCGAGCAGCGCGACGGCCACAACCCACCTCGGTGGGCCACCTCGGTGGGCCAAACCGGACAGCCTCCTGGAGACAGAAGGCAGCGACCGGTAGGCAGGGGACGGAGCGCAACCAACACGAACAGCCGGGCAGCAGCGCCCCACCCCGAAAGGGGCGGCGAGGCGGCCGGATCGGCTCTTTGACAATCAGGGTGACCTTTGGATGGTGCGAGCGTTGGATCGCTTGCTGCCCGCCCTCTTTACCTGGGGTGGGATAACGGCCGCGATCCAAAAACTAGGATACAAATAGCATTCAAATAAAACTGAAGGGTTTGATCCTGGCTCAGAACGAACGTTAGCGGTGTGGATTAGGCATGCAAGTCGTGCGCGAAAGCCTTCGGGCGAGTAAAGCGGCGAACGGGTGAGTAACACGTAATCAACCTACCCTTGAGATCGGGATAACCTCTGGAAACGGTGGGTAATACCGAATGGCCTCTGTTTGTGGCCTCACGAACAGAGTAAACGGTGGCTTCGGCTGCTGCTCGGGGAGGGGATTGCGGCCTATCAGCTTGTTGGTGAGGTAATGGCTCACCAAGGCTATGACGGGTAGCCGGTCTGAGAGGACGACCGGTCACACTGGGACTGAGACACTGCCCAGACTCCTACGGGAGGCTGCAGTCGAGAATCTTCCGCAATGGGCGAAAGCCTGACGGAGCGACACCGCGTGTAGGATGAAGGCCCTCGGGTTGTAAACTACTGTCACGCCGTATGAATGCCCTGTCGTTAATAGCTTCAGGGTTGACGTCAAGGCGAGAGGAAGCACCGGCTAACTCCGTGCCAGCAGCCGCGGTAATACGGAGGGTGCAAACGTTGTTCGGAATCACTGGGCATAAAGCGCACGTAGGCGGTTCTGTCAGTCTGATGTGAAAGCCCTCGGCTCAACCGGGGAACTGCATTGGATACTACAGAACTAGAGGACGGTTGGGGTGAGTGGAACTCCTGGTGGAGCGGTGAAATGCGTAGATATCAGGAGGAACACCAGTGGCGAAAGCGGCTCACTGGACCGTTACTGACGCTGAGGTGCGAAAGCTAGGGGAGCGAACGGGATTAGATACCCCGGTAGTCCTAGCCGTAAACGATGGGTACTAGGTTGAGGGGATACCTATGGTCTTCTCAGCCGCAGCAAATGTGATAAGTACCCCGCCTGGGGAGTACGCTCGCAAGGGTAAAACTCAAAGGAATTGACGGGGGCTCACACAAGCGGTGGAGCATGTGGTTTAATTCGAAGCAACGCGAAGAACCTTACCTAGCCTTGACATCTATGAATTAGCCCTATGAAAGTAGGGTGACACTCCTTCGGGAGCGGAACATAGACAGGTGTTGCATGGCTGTCGTCAGCTCGTGTCGTGAGATGTTGGGTTAAGTCCCGTAACGAGCGCAACCCTTGTCGTTAGTTGCCAGCGCGTAATGGCGGGGACTCTAGCGAGACTGCCGGTGTCAAACCGGAGGAAGGTGGGGACGACGTCAAGTCATCATGGCCCTTATGGCTAGGGCGACACACGTGCTACAATGGTCTGTACAGAGGGTCCCGATATCGCAAGATGGAGGCAATCCCACAAAGCAGGCCCCAGTTCGGATTGCAGGCTGCAATTCGCCTGCATGAAGCCGGAATCGCTAGTAATCGCGTATCAGCCACGACGCGGTGAATATGTTCCTGAGCCTTGTACACACTGCCCGTCAAGCCACGAAAGCGGGGAGCGCTCGAAGTCGCTATGTCTAACCTTCGGGAGGACGGCGCCGAAAGCGAGCTCCGTGATTGGGACTAAGTCGTAACAAGGTAGCCGTAGGGGAACCTGCGGCTGGATCACCTCCTTTTGAACGGGATTACGTTCAAAGTCAGTATCGCTCTGCTTGCGCAAGCAAGGGGGGGGGTGCAGACTGCGAGCATAGGAACGCAAGCACACGGACGAAGGTCACCCTACCTCTCACTTCGGTGATGGGGCAGGACGTATAGATTCAAGCAATTGAATCGGGTACGTCCTGCCTTGTCTCCGAGGTTCTTTGCTCTATGGAGTTCTGATTTTTCGGAGCTCCTGGGGCATGCGCGAAGAGATGACCCGCAGAAATGCCAGTCAGCATCAATTAGTCACGCAGCTTCCCTCGGGAGTCTGCGATCTAGTTCGCTGTCGGACACTCGGGGGTGTAGCTCAGCTGGTTAGAGCGTCCGCCTGATAAGCGGGAGGTCAGAGGTTCAAATCCTCTCATCCCCACCAGTCTCGAGTCACACCAATCTTGAGCCACACGTCCTTGGGGGCGTAGCTCAGTTGGTAGAGCACCTGGTTTGCAACCAGGCGGTCATCGGTTCGAATCCGTTCGCCTCCACCACTGAGTGCCTCAGCAATAAGGTCACCGTGATTGATCTCATCCCCACGTGGGGTGAATCGAAGGCAAGTTCAAGCGCAGGAGAGGATAGTCATTAGTTCACCGCCGGCCACGGTCCCTCACGGGACTGGGCATGGCGGAGTTCTTTGAGAACAAGGGAAAGGTTCGCAGGAAGTGGCAATCTCCACGAGAACAAGAAAGAGCGTGGTTAAGCTACGAAGGGTGCATGGTGGATGCCTTGGCGTCTAAGGCCGATGAAGGACGTGGTTAGGCTGCGAAAAGCTTCGGGGAGCCGCCAAACTGGCTTTGATCCGGAGGTGTCCGAATCGGGAAACCGGCTGAGATTCATCTCTCAGCATCCGCGCAAGCGGAAGGGAACGCAGAGAACTGAAACATCTAAGTACCTGCAGGAAAGGAAAGAAAACTCGACTCTCCTAGTAGCGGCGAGCGAACGGAGAAGAGCCTAAACCGATGCTGTGTCAAGGGTAGGACCGTTGCAGTATCGGTGTCGTGGGACATGACTGGGTGATCCTAATAACCCAAGAGAGTTACAAAATTCGTATTTAGGAGAATGGCGTGGGAAAGCCAGCCGTAGAGGGTGAAAGCCCCGTAACTAAAAGATATCGAATCTCTCGTTATGATCCCGAGTAGCACCGGACACGAGAAACCTGGTGTGAATCAGCGGGGACCACCCCGTAAGGCTAAGTACCTTTAGACGACCGATAGCGTAATAGTAGCGCGAGCGAAAGGTGAAAAGTACCCCTTTTAGGGGAGTGAAATAGTACCTGAAACCATGCACTTACAAGCTGTCGAAGACCTATGGCCCCTCGGGGCAACGGTTAACGGCGTGCCTTTTGCATAATGACCCGGCGAGTTACTCTGTACGGCAAGGTTAAGGGCCTCAGGTCCGTAGCCGAAGGGAAACCGAGTGTGAATAGCGCGAATTTAGTCGTGCGGAGTAGACCCGAAAGCGAGTGATCTATCCATGGGCAGGTTGAAGCGGATGTAACAGTCCGTGGAGGACCGAACGGGTATAGGTTGAAAACTGTTCCGATGACCTGTGGATAGGAGTGAAAGGCTAATCAAACTCGCAGATAGCTGGTTCTCCCCGAAATAGCTTTCGGGCTAGCCTCTAGTGATAGTACATGGGGGTAGAGCTACTGAATGGGATAGGGGCCCTTTGGGGTACCCTACCCAATCAAACTCCGAATACCGTGTACCGTATCTAGGGAGTCAGTCTACGGGCGATAAGGTCCGTGGTCGAGAGGGAAACAACCCAGACCGCCAGCTAAGGTCCCCAATATAGACTAAGTGTAGAAAAGGAAGTGAAGCCTCGAAGACAGTCAGGATGTTGGCTTAGAAGCAGCCATCATTTAAAGA
The DNA here is from genome assembly GCA_047618505.1 of Planctomycetota bacterium. Classification (GTDB taxonomy): domain Bacteria; phylum Planctomycetota; class UBA1135; order UBA1135; genus JBLHLB01. The sequence continues at coordinate 9,161 of JBLHLB010000052.1, read as the reverse complement.
GTGCGTAATAGCTCACTGATCGAGAGGCTTTGCGCCGAAAATGAACGGGGCTCAAGTCTATAACCGAAGCTGCGGCTTGTAGAAGATCGTTGATCTTCTGCAGGGGTAGGGGAGCGTTCCGGTCGAGTGAAGGGTGACGGTAACGACACCTGGACGACTTGGAAGTGATTATGCCGGGATAAGTAGCGATAAAGCAGGTGAGAATCCTGCTCGCCGTAAACCCAAGGTTTCCTGGGCACGGTAAATCCGCCCAGGGTGAGTCGGATCCTAAGGCGAGGCTGAAAGGCGTAGTCGATGGACAACAGGTTAATATTCCTGTACTGCTTGTGACGCGTTTGACCTATGGGGGGACGCGGAAGGAAACGTCATCGTACTGACTGAATAGTGCGTGTAAGCCTGAGGGTGGTGTGTAGGAAAATCCGCACACATAATCCCAGGGGTGATGCCTTCGTTCATTAGAGCGAAGTGACAGGACTGACCGCCGAGAAAAACCTCTATGGAAGTTTCACAGGCATCCGTACCTAAACTGACACAGGTGGGTGGGGTGAGAATCCCAAGGCGCTCGAGAGAACTGCTGTTAAGGAACTCGGCAAATTAACCCCGTAACTTAGGGATAAGGGGTGCCCTCGACGGTGAAGACCTTAACGGTCGGAGCTATTGGGGGCCGCAGAGAAATGGTGTTGGCGACTGTTTACTAAAAACACAGGTCTGTGCAAATTCCTAAAGAAGATGTATACAGACTGACGCCTGCCCAATGCCGGTAGGTTAAGAGGAGGGGTTAGCTTAGGCGAAGCTCCGAATTTAAGCCCCGGTGAATGGCGGCCGTAACTATGACGGTCCTAAGGTAGCGAAATTCCTTGTCGGGTAAGTTCCGACCCGCATGAAAGGCGTAACGACTGACACACTGTCTCAACAGCAGGCTCGGCGAAATTGTAGTCGTGGTGAAGATGCCACGTTCCCGCACTAAGACGGAAAGACCCCGTGAACCTTTACTATAGCCTGGTATTGGGTCTTGTTATGTCGTGCGTAGCATAGGTGGGAGGCGTTGAATCCTGGCTTTCGGGTCGGGTGGAGCCACAATGTGAAATACCACTCTCGGCATGATAGGTCTCTAACACGGTCCTTGTAAGATCGTGGACAGTTTCAGGTGGGTAGTTTGGCTGGGGCGGTCTCCTCCTAAAGAGTAACGGAGGAGTGCGATGGTGCACTCAGTGCGGTTAGCAATCGCGCGTAGAGCATAAGGGTATAAGTGCGCCTGACTGCGAGAGATATAGCTCGAGCAGAAACGAAAGTTGGTCCTAGTGATCCGGCGGATTCCGAGTGGAAGGGCCGTCGCTCATCAGATAAAAGGTACTCCGGGGATAACAGGCTGATCTCCCCCAAGAGTCCATATCGACGGGGAGGTTTGGCACCTCGATGTCGGCTCGTCGCATCCTGGGGCTGTAGGAGGTCCCAAGGGTTTGGCTGTTCGCCAATTAAAGCGGCACGTGAGCTGGGTTTAGACCGTCGTGAGACAGGTCGGTCCCTATCTAGTGTGGGTGTAGGATGACTGAGGAGGTTTGCCCCTAGTACGAGAGGATTGGGGCGGACGACCCCCTGGTGCTCCAGTTATCACGCAAGTGGTATAGCTGGGTAGCTAAGGTCGGAACGGATAAGCGCTGAATGCATCTAAGCGCGAAGCCCTCTCCAAGACGAGTCATCCCCATCAGTCCCCTGGGAGACTACCAGGTTGATAGGCTGGCGGTGTAAGCACGGCAACGTGTTGAGCTTACCAGTACTAATCGGACGATCGGCTTAACCACCTTTCTCCATGCTGTCAGTGTCCAATGGCTTCATCGCCGGCGGCACACTCGGGAAACCGAGTACATGGCACTATCGAGAAGGGGCTCAGTTCCAGCACTCCTTAACGGGTGTTGTATGGAACTCAGTTCTAAGAGATTGACATGACTGCGAACCTTTTCCCTTCCTTCAGGTCGCCTTTACGGTGAATTGAATGCGAAGTCTCCCTTGTGGAGTACTCCAGCGTTCTTTCACTGTCGAAGACGACAGACATTCCCGGTGACCATAGGCACTTGGCCATACCCGTACCCATTCCGAACACGGTCGTCAAGCAAGTGCCGCCGATGATATTGCTTCGTGCGAGAAAGTAGGTATTGCCGGGTTTTCTCAAGGCCCCGTAGTTTTTGGCGTAAGCCATTAACCGCGGGGCCTTCCTTTTTGCCCAGACGTTGTTTTTGTGAAGTCCATGGGTGCCATGGTCTGTAGAGATTCAAACTGTACTGGGCATGGTCATTGTTCATTGGTGGCCCTGATCCCGACCAATGGTGCTTGGATCTACTGTGAATGACCGCTAGTAGGCGCGACTTGTTATCCGAGGCCCGAGGTGCGTCACTGGTGTGTGTCAGGTCGGGCACGGCCGCAGGTCTATGCGGAAGTCCTTGCCTGCTGACCAAGTCGTGTGTGAGTTTTTCTCCTCTGGGGAACCTGGCTGGCAGTGTGTGGTTGAATGATCTTGTGGATGAGGATCCCTATGATCCGTCCAACCGTCGCTTCTTCTGGCCGAGTCTGGTCAGTCCCCGTTTACCCATGACAGGCGAACTCCCTGGTGACTTTCGACCCTGATCCCCCGTCCGCAGGCTACCCAAGCTATACAGCACGATCTGAGGGTTGCTCTTGGGGTGTATTGTTCGGGGCTAGCTCTAGTGTCCGTAAGCCCCAGTCAGCCTGGGCTCGCCTAGCCGGGCTCTCGGTTCTCTGCTTCGTGGTTGCCGGTGTACTTTCGGCTCAGGGTGACGAAGTCATGGGGGACTCAGATCTTGACTCCGGTGGTGTGGCCTTTTTTGAGGCAAAGATCCGACCTGTTCTCGTGGAGCACTGCTACGGCTGCCATTCCACCGTAGGGTCCCGAGTCCGTGGTGGCCTCATGGTGGATTCGAAAGACGGACTCTTGCTCGGGGGTGACAGTGGCCCAGCAGTTGTGCCCGGAAGTCTTGAGGATAGTGTGCTCTGGGAGGCCATTGACTCCACAGGCGGCGGCAGCGTATTCCTCAAGGGTATGCCGCCCGACGAGTATCTCCCGGACAGCGTGCTTGCCGACTTTCGGTCCTGGATCATGATGGGTGCCCCCGATCCCCGTATTGCCACGGTCGAGGTCATTATTGGTACCGTTTCGGATGAGGACGTCTTGGCCGGGCGTGGGCACTGGTCACTGCAGCAGATACGTTCCACAGAATACGCTGCAGATTCCCGTGACGCATGGTCCCGCGGAACGGTTGACGATCTGATACTGGCGAGACTGACGGACGTCGGTCTCTCCCCGAGTTCCGACGCGAGCCCTCGATCACTGCTTCGCCGGCTCTTCTTTGACATCACCGGTCTTCCCCCTACTCCCCGTGATCTTGCTGATTTCGAAAGGGCCTACCGTCGCGATCCCGATCAAGCCGTTGAGGATGTCGTGGATCGACTGCTGGCCTTGCCTGCATTCGGTGAACGCTGGGGGCGTCATTGGTTGGATGTTGCACGTTATGGCGAGTCGACAGGGCGTGAGCTCAATGCCTCTTTCCCCGAGGCCTGGCGCTATAGGGACTGGGTGATCGACTCGTTCAATAGCGACATGCCCTTTGATCACTTTGTGATGAGTCAACTCGCGGGCGATTTACTGCCGGAGAACAGCGAGTCTGAGTTTGCTGCCAACTTGGTGGCGACAGGCTTCCTGGCCCTTGGCCCGAAGGCACTTCGCGAACGGAACGGTCGCCAGTTTCAAGCGGACCTGGTGGACGAACAAATTGATGTGACCACACGTGCGTTCCTGGGGCTTTCCGTGGCCTGCGCGCGTTGCCACGACCATAAGTTCGAGGCCATTCAACAGGTTGATTACTATTCCCTTGCGGGCATTTTCAGGAGCACCGAAACGTACTACGGCACCTCTGAATCCAGGCAGAATCGGCATCCCAGCAAGCTTCTAGAGCTTCCGGCTTCTGTCTCAGCCTCCCCGCTTGCGGCCCTGTCGCCCGAGGAAGTCAGCAGCCTGGAGCTGCAGCTGGTTGAGTTGACCAGAGACTTGCGCCGAATGCGCAACGAGGAGCGAGCTGCCCGGAGGGCAGAGGCGTCGTCCGGGGTTGATTCGGATGACTCGGTCATGACACCTGCTGTCTCGGGCACTGCTGATGCCGGTGCCCTTCGGCGGAATGTCCGGCGCCTTGAGCGCCGCGTTGACGGCATCAAGGATCGCCTCGGCAATGTTGACGGAAATGGCCGGCCCCTGAGGCTTTGTATGGGGGTTCAGGATTCGGTCAAACCTCAGGATGCACGGCTACTCATACGGGGCGAATCTGACCAACCCGGCGAGCGTGTGCCGCGTGGAATTCCGCACTTGCTCGACGGGGAGCAACAGCCATTCCAGATTGCACCCGGCTCCAGTGGTCGACTCGAATTCGCGCAGTGGGTGGCGTCATCGGAGAACCCGCTAACCGCGCGCGTGTTTGTGAATCGCGTTTGGAGCCACCTCATCGGAAGTGGACTGGTCACCACTCTTGAGGACTTTGGTGTCGCCGGAGCGTTTCCGTCGCATCCAGATCTGCTCGACAATTTGGCCTTGAGATTTATCAACGGAGGTCAGTCCCCCAAGGCTCTGGTGAAGGAGATTGCTCTATCTCGAACCTATCGACAGAGCTCGGGCTTTGATGCCGCAGCCTTTCGGATTGACCCTGACAATCGCTTTCTCTGGCGAGCCAATGGGCGTTTGCTTGAGGCGGAGGCAATACGTGACGCAATGCTAAGCGCTAGTGGGGAACTCGAGCTGGAGCGCCCGCTGGCTTCGGACGTGGCGCGGCTCGGGAATCGTACCCTGCGCGCGGTGCCCCCGGCGCGGGAGATGGATTCGCAGGGTGTTCTCCATCGGTCGGTCTACTTACCCCTCGCCAGGGGAGCACTTCCGCACCTGCTTGATGTCTTTGACATGGCTTCGTCGGATCGCGTTGTCGGCGAGAGAGAGCAAACCGTAACGCCGACACAGGGGCTCTTCCTTCTCAACGACGCCTTCACACTCGAGCGCGGGGCGTCAGTTGCTGCTCGTTTGCGCCGTGAAGAAGAGAATCTCCCCAGTCAAATCAAGCGGGCTTTCCTGCTGATCCTCTGTCGAGAACCGACGGGGGCGGAGCGACGAGATTCCCTGGAATTCGTGCGTACCACAAGGACTTCCATGGAAGAGCGTGGAGTCAAGAAGTCCTCAGAAAAGGCCCTAGCTGCCTTTAGTCAGGCTCTATTTGCCGCTTCCGAATTTCGCATCTTGGACTGATCTTGAACCCCATGCAGAACATTCAAGTAAATCGCCGCCTGTTTGTAGGGGCCGGTCTCTCGGTGGTCGGGTCCCTTTCAAGTGGGGGCAAGTCCCTCCTTCGGGGTGGTCGTTTGCCGGGTGAGGACTCTGGACCGCTGTCTGCCAAGGAACCGCACTTTAAAGCCAAGGCTAAGCGCGTGATTTTTCTTTGCATGCGTGGGGCTCCATCACACATGGACACGTTCGATCACAAGCCGGAGCTGTCTCGGGCCAACGGGAAGAAGAGTCCCGTGCGTGGTCAGTTGATGGGGTCACCCTGGGCCTTTCAGCCACATGGCGAAAGTGGTCTAGAGATCTCTGAGTTGTTTCCGAAGTTGGCTGCGCACGCTGATGAGCTCTGCTTGATTAACAGCATGCACTGCGATCAGCCAAACCATCCCCAGGCCCAAACGCAGATGCACACGGGGACGTTTCGATTCCAACGACCTTCCCTCGGTTCATGGTTGCTCTATGGCTTGGGGACAGAGAATCAGAGCTTGCCGGGCTTCCTTACGATTGCTCCCTCCGGGGGTGTGCAGAACTACGGTAGCGCCTTCCTACCTGCGATCTATCAGGGGACGAAGATAGATGCTCGGGCTTTCGTTTCTCGTCGCGGTCGCGCAGCGGGGGATGCGTTGCCCGATCTGAGCAACCCTCAGCTCTCTGCTTCCGAGCAACGGGCGCAGCTCGATTTGATTCAGTCTCTAAACCGCGGTGCCCTCAAAGGGGACAAGGACAACCCCAATATTGAGGGGGTGATCGATTCCTACGAGTTGGCTTTCCTCATGCAGGAGGCGATGCCCGCCATCATGAAACTAGAGGAAGAGACGGACGAGACTCGCGCGCTCTATGGGATTGACCAGGGAGCGTCCGACGCATTTGGCCGTCAATGCCTTGGGGCTCGGCGCATGCTGGAAGCAGGCGTTCGATTCGTGCAGGTCACCCACGGGAACTGGGACCATCACAGGGCACTGCGTGACGGATTGGCGGCGAATTGCAACGAAACGGACGGGCCTATCGCTGGTTTACTGGAGGACATGAAGCGCCGTGGACTCCTCGAAGACACCCTCGTCATTTGGGGTGGAGAATTCGGGCGCACGCCTCATTCTCAGAACGGTGATGGTCGAGATCACAATCACCAGGGCTATTCCACCTGGATGGCTGGAGCTGGAGTTCGTGGCGGCATGCGACATGGCGCCACAGATGAGCTTGGCTACGAGGCTGTCGAGGACAAGATGCACATCCACGACTGGCATGCGACAATCCTTCATCTGCTCGGCCTCGACCACGAACAACTGACCTACCCCTACGCGGGGCGGGAATTCCGATTGACTGATGTCTACGGGCGCGTCCACAGGGAAGTGCTCTCTTAAGACTGGCGGGGGGAGACTCCGTCAGAACACCGCGCGCTACCCCTGTGGTGCGCCAAGCCCGAACCAAAACACGATGAGTCCGAATACCATTCTAGCTAGCCTCTGCGCCACAGGCCTATTGACCTTCGTCGCGACTCCTCCGCAATCCAGCTCCGCCGCTGATCAAACGGCTCAAACGGGTCAAACGGGTCAAACGGGTCAAACGGGTGGCCGACAGGAGCGAGAACGCCCTGCGACGAGACCAGTTGGTGGCGTGCGTGGCGTAGGGCGCGTGAGCCCCCGGCGTCCCGTCCCCGTTCCCCAGCGTGGCGGACAGGCGAAGCCTGGGCAGGGAGCCGGAGGACAGCAGGGCCAAGAGCCCGCCGCCGGTCGAGGAGCAGCCAATGACCAGGGACGTGCTAGCGGCCATACGCCGAGTCCGCTCTTTCGCGCCCTCGATCGAGACTCTGATGGCACCCTTTCCCAGGCGGAGATCAAACACGCTAGTCAGTCCCTGTTGACCCTAGACAAGAACGGCGATCGCACTCTTGATCGCCGCGAGATTCTCGGCGCCAACGGTCAAGGGGGCAACGGCCGCGGAGACGGAGCAAGGCCGGGGGCCGGCACAGGAGCAAAGCCGGCCGACGGACCCGGTGCTGGACCCGGTGCTGGGCCGGACGTCCGGCCCGGTGCAACTCCCCCAGTGCGCCGAAGAGGTGCCACGGGAACGGACCAACGGCCTCGTCGTGGGGGTACCCCTGTAGAGGGCGGCCAGACCGGTGCCGGTGATGGCGCTACCGGTCGCGCTGGTAGCGGCAATACAGGGGGTGCCGGTGTCACCCCTAGGCGCTCCGGTGCGCGGCGTCCGGCTCGCTCCGATGGAGATGCGAATGGCTCGAAACCTAAGCCCGCTGATGGTGGCGGTTCAGCGCTCGACGCCTAGGGCACGCTTCAGGCAGAGGCCAATGTGCTGACGCGGAGCTGTCGCCCCCGTCTAGGGGCGGTGACTTGCAACATGCCCGGGGGTGAATTCGCACTTGCTGTGCGTTGACGTGCCTGCATCTGACCAAACACCGGGCAGCGGAGCTCCGATCGGCCCCTGCCTCGCTCGACCCAGATCCACCATTCGAGCAAACAGCACGACCCAGAGCTGAGCTCCAGACCTGACCCCAACGCCAGATCTAGAGCAGCTCGTGGGTCTCAGTTGCCTGGGGATCTTCACTACCTGGGGATCTTCACTGCCTGGAGATCTTCACTACCTTGGGACCGAAATCACCTGGGGACCGAAATCACCTGGGGACCTGCCCGTCCTATTAGTTTCGGATGCGGATCTAGAAGGTGCGGATCACTCCGATCACGATCCCGCGGATCTCAATGATGTCTGTGTAGATCGGATCCATGGTCGCGTTTGCCGGTTGAAGGCGGACGCGGCCATCTTTCTCTTTGTAGTAGCGCTTTAGGGTCGCGACCTCGTCCGGCAAAACCGCGACAACGATCTGCCCGTTGTAGGCAACACTTGTGCGTTCGATGATGACAAGGTCTCCGTCGCAGATCGCATCGTCGATCATGGAGTTGCCGGAAACGCGTAGAACGTAGACGTCCTTTCCGGGGGGAGCGAGTTCCTCAAAAGGCATGACCTCTGGTGATTCCAAAGTCTCAATGGGGGCGCCGGCCGCGATTGTCCCGAGGATCAGTAATCCAGCGGGGGCGGATGCAGTTTCGTGCTCGTCTCCATTTTGGTGGTCGACCAATTGGAGTCCCCGGCTGATTCCCTTGGCCGCACGTTTCAGGATTCCCTTGCGCTCAAGTTCCGCTACGTGCCCAAAAATGGTGACTTTGTTTAGCCCGAAGTAGCCAGCGACCTCTTCCAAGGTCGGGCTGATTCCATGGGCGGAAGCATAGCTTCGGAAGAAGTCGAGGATCTCGCGTTGACGGCGCGTGAGGGGCGGCAGGCTCATGTTTCGTTTGGCTAAGGGGACGGCGGAGAATCAGGCAACTGAGAACTGCTTCACCGATGATAAGACACTGTGGCTGCGACTTTGCCTGAGGCCTAGCTCAAGATCCTGCCCGAGATCATCCCGAGATCATGCCCGAGACCATGACTAAGGCCATGGGGGCAAGTCCAGCGGGATCTCATACCAAGAATGTCGTCGCGATCAGTGCGCCGAAGAAGACATAGGAGAGGAGGTCGGTCTTTGATTGGGAGAGAAGCATCTGCATGGGAAGACTCCGTTGGACGGGCTGCGTCGACACCTTCAATTTCTCCACCGTTGAAGAACTCCGCCTGGCCACTGCCTAATCTGGCAATGATGAGCCAGCCCGGATGAGCCAGCCTCGATGAGCCAGCCAGTTCTGAGCCAGCCAGTTCTGGGCAAGACAGTTCTGGGCAAGACAGCGTTGGAAAGGTGATGCTCGGGCCCCTGACTGAGCGGCCGGGGGGGTTGGAGGCGCCCTGCCAAGGACCCGAACATGCCCCTAATCCTACACCCTAA
>JBLHLB010000051.1:0-17071 GCA_047618505.1 Planctomycetota bacterium | reverse complement strand
ACCTCATGTCCATCGCCGCAACGCACCAAGAGGGCACGAACAGAATTCGTCCCGTAGTCAACTCCAATGGTATAGGCCATGCTTGCGGTGTCCCGGGGGACTGGTGAACTGAGGATGAGGCTTGCTGATCGACGGCAGTCAGATGGTCGAGCTGCGGCCCCACGGGTAACCACTTGCCCAAGGAGAAGCTCTGCCATCAGCCCCTCGCCCAGGTCAGTCTAGCCGCAGTCGGCCATGGCACAAAAGCTCGCCTGCCTTGAGCTCCTGTCCCTTCAACATTCGCCAGGGCCCGACCACCAGAATGGGATCACGTCATCGGAGAGAATTGCGGTATCGTCTACCGCATGTCAGCCTTGAACAGCAGCCTCGCCGTTCTGGCTTTACCCCTAACATTGATGTTCGCTGGCGACCTTCTTGTCGAGCAGGTAGGCCAGGATCCGATCGACTTTGATCGCGACGTCCGCCCGTTGCTCGTGGACCGCTGCTTCGCCTGTCACGGCCCCGACGCCAGCTCGCGCGAGACCAAGCTGCGCCTTGATACTCGCGAGGGGGCAACCCAGGACCTCGGCGGATACGCAGCCGTCGTACCGGGCGATGCTAAGGGAAGCGAACTGTGGCTACGCATCACGGCAACCCAGCCGTCAGAGGTCATGCCACCTCCGAAGGCGCACAAGGAGGCGCTGACGCCCGGCGAGCAAAGCATCCTGAGTCGCTGGATCAATGAAGGGGCGCCTTGGTCCCGGCACTGGGCCTTCGTTCCTCCGGTCAAGCGGCCGACGCCGAATAGCGACGCTCATCCCATCGATGCTTTCATCGAGGCGTCCCTCGCGGCAGACGGTCGGAGTTTTGCGCCAGAAGCAGACGCCCGACAGCTCGCGCGGCGCCTCAGCTTCGATCTACGGGGATTGCCCCCGAAACTTGAGCAGCTCACGCCTTGGATCGACAACGCCACGGAAGACGACTGGGGTCTCTGGGTCGACCAACTACTCGCCTCTCCCGAGTACGCAGAACGCATGGCGATGTGGTGGTTGGATGCCGCGCGCTACGCAGACACAGACGGATTTCAAATCGACGAGGTCCGCAGCAACTGGCCCTGGCGTGATTGGGTCGTCGAAGCCTTCGGTCAGAACATGAGGTTTGACCGCTTCACCGAACTGCAATTTGCGGGGGACCTCCTGGAGAACGCGTCCCCTGAAGATGTCCTCGCCACCTGTTTCCATCGCAATCACATGCACAACGGCGAGGGCGGCCGGGATCCAGAGGAATCACGCGTTGACTACGTTCGCGATCGCATCAACACCGTCGGCTCCCTTTGGCTTGGGCTGACCCTGGAGTGCGCCCAGTGCCACGACCACAAGTTTGACCCCGTCTCCCAGGGAGACTACTACGGCTTGTCCGCGTTCTTTGACGACATTGACGAGACCGGAAGTGCCGGCTCCCAGGCTGGGCCCTTTCTGCCCTATCGCTCCACGCGTGTTCAGGAGTCCATCGCGATCGCCGAACGGGAGCACCTCGCCGCCGTCGCTTTCGCGGAATCGGTTCAGAGGGAGACCGCACCTGCCTTCGAAGTTTGGTTGCGTTCTAAGCATCGCGCGAGTGATCCAACCTATCAGGCCTGGCAAGTCCTGGAGCCAAGGTCGAGCTCCTGCGCGACTGCCGGTGCCCAAATCACACCGGGGGCCAATGGTGTCATCGAACGCAGTGGAGCATCCGCCTCTCAAGAGGAGTACGTCATCGATCTAGACCCCGCGGATCTCGATCGCGTAACCGGGCTTGAGCTTGAGATCCTGGCCTCGAAGGAAAGCCCCCCGGGATTCGGCCCCCTGGGAGAGTTCATTTTGACCGGCGTGAGCCTGCAGATCCTGCGCGGCGACCAGCGCATCGACATCGCCCTTGAGGGGGCCACCGCCACGGAAGAAGGCGGGGGTGTTGTCGACAAGTACGGGCCGGTCAAGGACGCCCTCGACGACGACCCCAGGACCGGCTGGCGAGTCGGCAGCGTCGACCTCAAGGGCGAAGACGGGGGCTGGAAGAGCACACGTGCCCGCTTCGATCTCGGAGAGGTCATCGACTTGATCCCGGGGGACCAACTGCAGTGGCGCCTGCTGTTTCGCTCCCAGGTCGAATCCGCCTACCCCGCCCGACTGAGGGTACGAGCGACCCGAGAAGGCGGCGCGGTGCCGCGCGAGTGGGGCGTCTCCGCCCAGGAAGAACTCTCGCGACTCGTCGCGGCGAACGTCCCCGTCGAAGAAGTCCCACAGGAACTTCGGGAGCGGCTGCGAGAACAGTTCCTGGAAGGTAGCCCAGAGTGGGTCGACGCATCCCACCGCAGATCTCGACTAGGGGCCCAGCTCTCCGCCGCGAAGAGAGCGGCCGAGGAGCTGAAGGTCACGGTCCTAAGGGAGCGCACCGAACAACGAACCACCTACATCCTGGAGCGAGGCGCCTGGGACAAGAAGGGCGCGGTGGTTGACCGTCATTATCCGGTTGCTGTTTTTGAACAGGGCGGTCCGAACGACCAGGCCGAGTGGACACGGCTCGACCTGGCCCACTGGATCACTGATACAAGGAACCCGCTGACATCACGCGTCATCGTCAATCAAGTCTGGCAGCTGCTCTTCGGGAGCGGCCTGGTGCGGACGCCGGCGGACTTTGGCCTGCAGGGCCAGCGACCCCTCTACCCGGAGGTACTCGACTGGCTTGCGGTCGAATTCATCGAGAGCGGGTGGGACCTTCAACACCTGATCCGATTGATCGTGGGCAGCCGGGTCTATCGGCAATCGAGCAAGGTCAGCCCAGAGCTGCTCAGCGCCGACCCGGGCAATGCACTGCTTGCCCGTGGCGCACGCTTTCGCCTTCCGAGCTGGATGATTCGCGATGCCGCCCTATCGGTAAGTGGATTGCTCGACCAGCGACTCGGCGGCCCGCCCGTTTTTCCCCACCAGCCAGCGGGCGTGTGGGAGGACATGTTCATGGGACGCTTTCGATACGAACCGACCCTCGGACAGGCACGACATCGCCGCTCCCTCTATACCTTTTGGCGCAGGAACTCTGCCCCAACGTTCTTCTTCGACAACGCGGATCGACGCTCCTGCGCAGTTGATGCCCGGCGCACGAATACCCCCTTGCACGCGCTCACACTTCTGAACGATCGGACTTTCTCGGAAGCTGCGGGAGCTCTGGCGCGAAGGGCATGGAAAACGAATCCGCGATCCGTGGACGATCAGATCCGCGACATCGCCAGCAGCATTCTCCTGCGCGATCTCGAACAGAGCGAACTGGGCGCCCTGCTCAGTCTCCATGCAAAGACCTTCGCAATGATGCAGGCAGATGCAGGTGCAGCGATGGCCCTTGCGAGTTCCTCCGACCTGGATCCGGTCCCCACAGCGCCCCACGAATTCCCCGCGGAGATCGCCGCCCTTTCGGCAGTAGCGACCGTGGTCTTGAATCTCGACGAGGCCATCACCCATGAGTGAGCAAGATCGGCTTCTGGGGCGACGGGCTCTCTTGGGAAACGCGGGCGCCATGGCACTGGGCATGATCGGGCTCGAATCGCTCCTCGGCAGGAGTGCCTTCGCCCAGGACAGTTCGCAGGCCCTGCCCCACTTTGCGCCGAAGGCGAAGCGCGTTCTGTTCATGACTCAATCAGGCGGGCCCTCTCAGATCGAACTGTTCGATCCGAAGCCGGGTCTCGCGAGATTTGCCGGTCAAGAGCTGCCGGCAAGCGTGCGAGACGGCCAACGCGTCACCGGGATGACCAAGGGGAAGCCGCAGCTGATCATGCCGTCGGTCACACGCTTCCGGCGCCGGGGACAATCCGGGATCGAGTTCTCGGATTGGCTACCGCACCTCGGGTCGATCGTTGACGAGCTTTGCGTTGTGCGCTCGATGGTCACCGATCAGATCAACCATGCACCGGCAATGACGCGCTTCCTGACTGGGCATCAGCTCCCCGGGCGTCCGAGCCTAGGGAGTTGGGTTAGCTATGGACTTGGTGCCGAGAGCGATGAGCTCCCCGCCTACGTTGCTCTGATTTCCAAGATGAAGCGGGGGAGCGATCAACCGCTCTACGATCACTATTGGGGTAACGGATTTTTGCCATCCGCCCACCAGGGCGTGCGTTTGCGATCTGCGGCTGAGCCCGTCCTCTATCTCTCCGATCCAAAGGGTGTCTCGCGTGAACTGCGCCGTGCTCAACTGGACACATTGGCTGGCCTCAACAGTGAACGCCTACGCCTAACCGGTGATCCCGAGATCGGCGCACGGATCGAGCAATACGAAATGGCCTTCCGCATGCAGCTCAGTGTCCCGGAGTTGACGGATCTCTCCAATGAGCCCGAGGAGGTCTTCAATCTCTACGGGGGTGATTCGCGCCGACCCGGCACCTATGCCTCGAATTGCCTCCTGGCCCGTCGCATGCTCGAACGCGGCGTTCGCTTCGTGCAACTGTTCCACCCCGATTGGGATCACCACAGCAGACTGAAGAGTTGGTGCCGCGCCCGGTGTCGCGACACCGACCAGGCCAGCACGGCTCTGATCCTTGATCTCAAGCGCCGAGGTCTGCTCGAGGACACGCTTGTGGTTTGGGGCGGCGAGTTTGGCCGCAGTGTTGCCGGTCAAGGCGACTGGCAAAGTCCAGAAGCCGGACGGGATCACCACCCGCGCTGCTTCACCGTTCTACTCGCCGGCGCCGGGATCCGCCCCGGCATGACCTACGGCGCCACCGACGACTTCAGCTTCAACGTCGTTGAGAACCCCGTCCAGGTGCGCGATCTCCACGCGACGATCCTGCACCTCCTTGGCATCGACCATGAACGCTTCCGTGTGCGTCACCGCGGTCTCGACATGCGCCTGACAGGCGTCGAGCACGCGCGTGTTGTTACGGAGATCTTGACCTAGGCTTGGCAGCTAGCTCTTTGAGCCGGGGAGACTCCAGCCTTCCCGGATAGCTAGGTTGCGGATATGGGCCATGTGGTGGCGACCGTGCCAGGAGTAGATCCCCACATTCTCCCCTAGACCGACGGGTCCTGAATCCAGGTGAACGAATTCGCGACTCCAGTCGTCCTACGTCAAGAACCGGAGCAAGACACACCAGCGCGTACGCAGGGAACGGAGAAGATCCAAGGACACCTCAACCGGAGTTCCCTCATAGTCTCCCAGCTCGGCCCAGCGGTCTTCCCAATAGGCCTGGATCACGGGGCGATCCTCTGGCAGCGCCCACTTGAACCTCACGTAACTGTTCAGGTGGCTCTCCGGCAAGTGTATGCCCAGGGGCTGGACAGGTGCCTCTTGCTTGGGACAATTGGCTTCTCCACACACCCCTATCCCCCCCCCGATCCATGGCATCCGCACCCAAGTCCACCAACCGCAAAGCCCTCCTTGGGCTAGCTATTGCCCTGTTGGTGTTGCTCGCCCGTCAGATGGGCTGGATCAGTCCCGAAGAAGGCGGCTCCGGCCAAGCGGGAGATCCTGGCCAAGGTATTCCGTCGAGCGAGGCCGCTGAAAATTCGAGCTCACCTGGACAGGGGTCAGACACACTTGCCGAAGATTCAGCTCGGGAAATCGCCCGACTCTTCAAGGCCCAGTATTCAGACGTCCAAGTCCTGGGCTCGGGGATGGTTCGCGCGCTGCTGCCCGACGACAACGACGCGCCGCGCCATCAGAAGTTCATTCTCGAAATGTCGAATGGCATGACGCTGCTTGTGTCGCACAACATCGACCTCGCACCCCGGGTGCCCTTGGACAAGGGAGACACAATTGGCTTCAACGGTGAATACGAGTACACCGACAAGGGCGGCGTACTCCATTGGACCCACCACGATCCGGGTGGACGACATGAAGGTGGTTGGCTGGAGCTCGACGGCAGGCGCTACGAGTAACACCTGCTCCTCCGGCGAGCGAACGCTTCTGTGCGAGCACGTCCTCTTCGTCCCCGTGCCCCGATCCTGGCTACAGGCTACGGAAAGTGAGGCAGACCCGCTTGCGCACGGCTTCCTTGGAACTCGTGTCACACCTTGGGATGCTTGGCACCAGGGCACTACGACGCTTCGCGGTCCAACGCTGAACGCTGGAGAGGTCTTCCATCTCGTTCATGATCTCTCCGCTTGACCCAGCTGGTAATCTTGGGGCTGGGGCTCAGTTGGAGGAGGGCAGCTTGCATACCTATTTCGCGCAGTCTCTATCATTGCCGCGGGACTAAGGCGGTGGTCAGTTTGACAGAAGCCGCGACGCGCTCACGGGGAGGTTTCAGCTCCCGCTGACCCGGCGCCTGAACCCACAAGACGAATCGGGGATTTCCCCACTGGGCAGCGCGGACTGTATTCCGCAACGCATACTGTCCAGCATGAACGCTCTTCAACTCCGGGTCCTCCTAGGCACCGCCTTGGTATTCGCCGCCCTCTCCGGGACGGCTAACGCACAGACGCTCGCGGCGGACCCCGCCTTCGGGGAACAATCCCGACTGTTGGTCGAGAGCCTGCAGAAGCTTGGCGCGACGAACCTTTCTCTTGCGGTCGAAGCAGAGGCTGCTTCTCTTCAACTTCGCCAAGGAACGCTACCAAAGGGTGTGAGCTACAGCATCGAGGCAAAGGCTGGCTCGGTCACCGTTGTCGCGGGCAGCACTGCCGGGGCTGCCTATGCAGCAGCCGACCTGATTCGGCGCGCCAGGATCGAAAACAGCCGTGCCACCTGGGAACCCTTCCAAGTGTCAGAAGGCCCCGACTGCGACTACCGCAGTTTCATGGTGGACCTCGGTCGCAACCCCCACTCGCCGGAGACCCTGCGGCAAGTGGTGGACATGCTGTGGTTCTATCGCGCCAACATCCTGCACCTTCACCTGACCGACGATCAGCTGATTTCGTGGCCCTCCAAGGCCTTCCCACTGCTCTATGAAGACCGCGCGGGTTGGACCTGGGAGGACTTCGTAGAACTCGAGGCCTACAGCCAAGCACGTGGTGTGACCATTGTGCCGGAACTAGACGTGCCCGGGCATTCGACGATCCTCAGGCGCGCCTATCCGGAGGTCTTCGGGGAGACAGCCAAGGAACTCGCGGAGAGCCCCAAGGCGCAGGCGGGTGTAGAGCGCTTGATCGATGAAATGCTGTCGGTCTTCAAGGCGACACCCTACGTACATATCGGCGGCGATGAAGCCGGCGGTGTCCCGGAAGAGCTACAGCGCGACTTCATCAATCGAATCAACGCCTTCGTGAAAACCAGCGGCAGGCGCACGGTCGTTTGGGAAGGTCCTCGACTGGGGAGCGGGGAAAACAAGGTCAGTGAAGACGTCATTCACATCAACTGGAGGACCATCAACTTCCCAGCCCAGGAGATGCTCGACGCTGGCTATGAGATCGTGAATGCGGCCTGGGATCCCATGTACATCGTGGATCACTATCCGCGCACCATGTTCACCGCCGTGGGTGTGCGCGAGTGCTTTCTGTGGGAGCCTCGGCGATTCAAGCATGTGAACGAAGGCATGCCGACCTTTGGGACTCCGCATGTGACCAAGACTGCCCAGGGAATCCTCGGCTTCTGCATGCCCTGGTGGGAAGGACGGGAACAGAACCTCATGGCCCTCTGCCTTCCGCGTTTCGCTGCCGCGGCGACCGCAGCATGGGACCTCGAACGGGAAACAGGCTACGCTGGATTTGCACGCGACTACGGGGACAGCCTGCCCCGCTTTCTGATCCTCTCTGGCGTCGAACTCGATCCCTTGCCGATGGCCGCAGCAGAAACGCAGGTGGGGAACTTGGCCTTTGGGCGTCCCGTTGTTCCGTCCGCCGGCGCCTCGCAGCCGCACTTCGGTCCCCAGCGGCTCACCAACGGTCTGACCGATCAGTTTGACCACTTCCTCGGTTATCCGACAAAGCCGGATCCCCTTGAGATCTTGATTCCCCTGGATGGTGTTCACCCTGTCGATCGCGTTGTCGTTTTCGAGACCGCAATTGGAGGCAGCTTTGAAAAGTACCGTGTCCAGGTTTCGGTGGACGGGCTCAGCTTCTTGACCGTGGGAGAATCGCACAAAGGCGATCGCGGTGAGGCAGCCTTCTTGGTTCATCAATTCGAGCCGCGCCCGGTGGCATTCGTGAAGATCATCACGGACGGGTGCCACGACTTGACCTTCCCAAGCTTTAGTCGTCTCGTGGAAGTCCAAGCCTTCGGTGCGGAGTAGCCGCGCGGTAACAGACAATTGTCCCCCGTCGCCTCCCCATCGCATCAGCCAGGAAACGAATATGAATCACGAAACTTCGAGCAGCACCGCCAGACAGTCCCCCCTCTCCCACATGGTGTTCTTCAAGCTTCACGATCGCACTTGGCCTGCGATCGAAAGTTTGCTGGCTTCGTGCAAGAGATACCTAAAGGACCATCCGGGGGTCACTCTGTTTCAGGTCGGGACCCTGGTCAGCGACCTAGACCGTGAAGTGAACGACTTGGCATGGGACGTGAGCCTCCAGGTCACCTTTGCGAGTCGCGCTGACCATGACCGCTACCAGACTGCCCCCGATCACTTGACCTTCATCGAGGAGAACAAGGCGACTTGGGCATCGGTGCGCGTCTTTGACGCCACCTTGGAATCAGACTGAAACTGTTCCTGGGTTGACCGGATTCCAAAACGCATGCGTCCATGGCATTCGACGCGGGTCGCCAAAGTGTCCGCTGTGGTGCAAGTGGCGCGGAGCGGTTATTGTGGAGCGCGTCGGAGAAGCCATGCCATTGCTTTCCCGGGAGGCTCGACCCTCTACCACTGCCAAATCAATGGGACTCGAATGAGATACTGGAATGGGATACTAGTATGAGATTTAGCGCGATCCGATCTCTCCTGCGTGCGACGTTGTTCAGCCTACTATTGGGCATTCCGCTTTGGGGACTTCCACAGGACAGTCCGCCGGTAATCCCTGGCTTGCAGCAGCGCCACGCCTTGGGGGAGGTGGCCCAGGGGCAGGTCTTGTTGGATGAACTGCGTTGCGCCGCTTGTCACGTGGGAATGGGCACAAGGGCTGCAGCCCTGCCAAGTCCAAACCTAAGCGACGTGGGCCGGCGTATCTCCCCCGACTACATGCAGCGCTTCATTGCTGACCCCGCGGGAGTTCAACCGGGGACCAAGATGCCCGGGATGCTGAGCTCCCTAGAACCCGATGAGCTCCGGCGTGTCAGTACTGCGATCACGCACTTCCTCGTGGATACATCCGGTCGCACCTGGTCCCAGGGCGAACCAGAATCGGAACGCCTGGATGAGGGTAGCGATCTATTCCACAGGGTCGGATGCATCGCTTGCCACGCGCCCTTTCGGCCCCCGGTCGATGCTGGTGCTGCGACTGACCTTCCGGAAGAAGGCCGCGTAGGCCTGGCCCATGTCCCCGCCAAATACAGCCTCGACTCCCTCTCGGAGTTCCTCTTTCAGCCAGGTCTGGTGCGTGAAGCTGGACGCATGCCGGACATGGGGTTGAATCGGCAAGAAGCACGGGATATAGCCGGCTTCCTCATGGGCTCTGCCTCCCCATCGGTTCTCCGACTGGAACCCGACCAGGAGCTGGTCGGGCTTGGCAGGCGATTCTTCTCCGAGTTCGGGTGTGCCTCCTGTCACGCCTTGCCTGGAATAGAGCCCATTCCCGCCAAAACATCGCTCGAAGACTTCGACGCCCAAGGGGGTTGTCTCTCGGAGTCCAGCTCTGATTCTCCGCGCTATCAACTATCGCAACAGCAAGCGAACTTGATGACCCAGGCCATGGCCTATCCGTCGCCAGAGCTCTCGGATACCGATGCCATCGCGCACTCCTTAACCGCACTCAATTGCATCGCTTGCCATGTGCGCGATGACTATGGAGGCGTTAGCCCTGACATTAACGCCTACTTCGAAACCAGTGAGCATGACCTCGGGGACGAAGCACGCATCCCGCCAGCACTGACCTTGACCGGGGCGAAGCTCCAGGGAGAGTGGATGCGCAAGGTGCTCTTCGACTACGGCAGTGTGCGCCCCTACATGCACACGCGTATGCCGCAGTTCGGTAGTTCAAACGTGGCACACCTGCCGGCTCTCTTCGAACAGGTCGACGCGGGGGGTATCGAGCCCTTTGAGCTACCCCAGTACACCAACGAAGAAAGGAATCTCGCCAAGCAGGCGGGTCGCGAACTGGTCGGGTTTCGCATTCTCAATTGCGTGGCTTGCCACGATTTCAATGGAACGCCCTCGCCCATTCACGAAGGCGTTGACTTGGTCAACTCCCCAGAGCGACTCCAATACAGTTGGTTCGCACGCTTCTTGATCGACCCCCAGGGCTACAGGCCCGGTGTCGTCATGCCCGAGTCTTGGTCCGGCGGGGAAGCGTCCTACACGCGCCTGCTGGAAGGCGACACGAGTGCCCAGATCGCCGCAATTTGGACGTACTTATCCGATGGACGCACGGCACGTGACCCAGAGGGCATCCAGCCTGCTCCGCTGCAGCTCCAGGTGACAGATACGACGCGTACCTATCGCGGCAGAAGTCGAGTCGCTGGCTTCCGTGGAATCGCAGTGGGTTACCCGAGCGGGCTGAGCTACGCCTTCAACGCCGATACAGGAACCCTCTCCGCCCTCTGGAACGGAGACTTCCTCTCGGTGCGCTGGGACGGCCAGGGAGCAGGCGATTTCAACGTGCGCAGCAGGAACGTAGTACAGCTCGCCCAGGACATGTCGTTCTACGCCCTTCCCGACACCGAAACGCCCTGGCCCTTGCGTCCCCATATGGATGAGGATCATCCGGTCAATCCAGATCCACTTTACCCTCGCAAGTACGGCTATCAATTCCGGGGCTATCACCTCGATGGCAATTCCGTCCCGACCCTGCGCTACTCCTATGGTGAGGTCTCGATCGAGGATCGGTCGGCTGCCGAGATCACAGAAGAGCGTTCGAGTCTGCGACGCAGCCTGCGCTTCAATGCTCCTGCCGCTAGCCACTTCTATTTCCGTGCTCTAACTGGCGAGATCGAAGTCGTAGACGCGACGCATTATCGGATCTCCGGGCTGCAGGTGACGATCCCTGACGTGCCTGTGTTGCTTCGCAATCTAGATGCGACCGGATCCCGCCGCGAGCTCTTGCTCGACTTAAGCCTCCCCTCTGGAAACTCCGACCTGGAGGTCAGCTATGAGCTTCTCGATTAAGACCGCTGTTTCTGCACTTCCCATCCTTCTCGTCGGCCTCGCCTTAGGCAGTGCCGGCTTCGCCCAGGATCTAGGTGCGCGCTGGGGGACAGCGGAGCGTGAGCGTGACTACTATCGCATCGTGGACTTGAGCTTGCCGGAGGATTTGGTCATCGAAGCGGGTGCCTTCGTGGTGCTGCCCGACGATCGAGTTGCCGTTGGCACACGCCGCGGCGACATCTTCATCATGGACAGCGTAGACGCGGACAAGCCGGAGCCTAGCTTTGAGCTGTTCGCCACTGGACTCGACGAGATCTTCGGCCTGGCCTTCCGCGACGGCGCCTTCTTTGTCACCCAGAGCTGCGAACTCACTCGAATCTCGGACTCCGACGGTGATGGTCGTGCCGATCGCTTTGACACGGTATCGGATGCCTGGGGCTACGCGAATTACCACGAGTACGCCTTCGGCTCGAAGTTCGACGACGAGGGCAATCTCTTCGTCGCCCTTGGACTTTCGCAGTCCTACAACTCACGCGCCCTCTTCCGAGGCTGGGTCATTCAGGTCACTCCAGAGGGGCAAAGCATCCCCATCGCAAGTGGACTCCGCAGCCCCGCGGGTATCGGTCCAAATGAACACGGCAGCCTCTTCACCATCGAAAGCCAGGGGCCGTGGAACTCGTCCTGCAGCCTGAAGTTCGTTCGCGAGGGTGGATTCCTCGGGCACCCCAAGAGCACGAATTGGTACGAGTTCGCACCGAACATGGGTGCGCCGCCTGCGGAGCCCGTGAACGGTTCCAGAATTGTCACAGAGGCCGAGCGAATTCCCGAGCTGGTCCCCTATGCCGTGATCTTTCCCTACATCCGCATGGGGCGCTCGATCTCAGGCTTCACCGTGGATCAAACTGGCGGTGACTTCGGACCCTTCGAGAACCAGATGTTCCTCGGCGACTTCTCCCTGTCCTTGGTCATGCGCGCGACTACGGAGAAGGTCAATGGCGTCTGGCAAGGGGCCTGCTATCCCTTCCGAGAAGGGCTATCGACGGGGATTCTCAACATCCAATTCACCCCCGAGGGCAACCTGCTCTGCGGGGGTACGAACCGCGGATGGCCGGTGCGCGGCATTAAGCCCTTCGCCCTGGAACGCTTGGATTGGACAGGCCTTATGCCCTTCGAGATAGAGCGCATCACGATTACCCCCGATGGCTTTCGGATCGCCTTCACCAAGCCCATCGAGGGAATCTCGGGGTCGGATCCGAGCTCCTACCTACTCAGCACGTTTACCCATATCTACCACGCTGGCTACGGCGGACCGGAGGTGGACCAGACCAACCCCAAGGTCACTTCGGTGCAGGTTTCGGAGGATGGCTTAAGCGCCACGCTGACCCTCGACACGATAACCCGCGGTCACGTACACGAGTTCGACCTGGGTGCCCTGCGTTCACGGGATGGCGAAGAACTCCTTCACCGCCAGGCCTACTACACAGTGAATGAAATACCGCTGAATGAAATACCGCTGAATGAAGTGCCGCTGGCACCGGAGGGAGAGCACGCGGCAGATCAAGCCCAAGAGCCGCAGGAGCAAACGCTCGCAGCCGGTGGACACCCGGTCCCCAAGAGCCCGCAATGGCTCACATTTGAGGGCGGCGACGGTCCCGGAAAAGGCAAGCACATCGTGCTCATCGCAGCGGACCAGGAATATCGCAGCGAGCAATCCCTGCCGATGTTGGCGAAGATCCTCTCCACGCAGCATGGCTTCCATACCACCGTGTTGTTTGCCCTCAACGGGAACGGTGAAGTCGATCCAACCCAGAAGATTCGCTGGGAGGATGAATCGGTGATGCACAACATCCCGGGCCTAGAGCACCTAGAAAGTGCCGACTTGATGATTCTCTTCAGTCGGTTGATCACCCTGCCGCAGGCGCAGCTCGATCAGATCTACGCCTACCTTGACTCGGGCAAACCCCTGATCGGCCTGCGAACAGCCAACCATGGATTCATCGGCTTTGACTACGTCGTTGACGATGCACCAGTTCGCTTCGGAGATGATGTGCTTGGGGGTGCCTTCCGTGGGCACCATGGTCGCTGGCACCAGGATTCCACCCGTGGCACTCCTGTGGAGGAGAACCTTGGCCATCCAATCCTCAGGGGAGTGCAGGATATTTGGGGGCCGTCAGATGTCTACCGGACCTACCCGGAGGGCGAACAATTACCCGAGGGCTGCCTGCCGCTGGTCATGGGACAACCTCTCATGGGTCGGTCGTCGGATGACTCCATAAACTCGAACCTGATTCCCCTTCCGGTTGCCTGGGCCAAGACATGGACCGGGGACACGGGCAAGACCGCGCGCGTGTTTCACTCCACCATGGGCAGCGCCAAGGACTTTGAAAGCGCAGGCCTACGTCGATTGGTTACGAACGCTGCCTACTGGTGTCTTGGCATGGAGGCAAAGATTGATCCGGCGTCAAGCGTCGCGATTCAAGGCGACTATTCGCCCCTATCGAGTGGCTTCGACTACAAGAACCTGGGCGTGGTCCCGCGGCTTCCGTCCTACTACGAATGAAGCCCTAGCAGCCCGTTGAAAAACAGCAACTCCTCGCTCGGCCCCCACAAATCGCCTGGCTACGTTGTCGGAACCACCCGTGTAGGTACAGCTACGCGGAGAACCCGACGCCTTGCCAGGCAATTTGTGGAGACCAACCGAGAAGCTGCTGTTTTTCAACGGACTGCTAGGCGCGCCGGTCGTTGGGCGGGAGCGGGGCAGGAAGAATTTCTGGTTTTCGATCGGTTCCGAGTCTCCGCTGGATCCCGTTGGGTCCCGCGAACTCTGCTGGCGGCCCGGAGGCTGCCTTCTCCAACTCCTGCTACAGGACATTCCGCTTGATCGGCTTCGTTAATAAGTGATTCATCTCCGCCTCGACGCAGGCACTGCGTCCTTCGGCGGTGGCGTTCACCGTCAAGGCGCTGAGAGGCCCACTGCACAGAAGCGGGATTCAGTCCTCTATCCCAGGCCTTAGGGGATCCCAAACAAGTTCGAGCAAGAGCGCCACGACCGCACCGGTTAGATAGCGCGGAATGTCCACCCAGACGAAGTCCGTGCCTAAGAGCAAACGGCCCAAGATCGTCTCCCTCGCTGTCGCTAGCCACGGCAAGGACAGCAACTGCGAGAACTCTACGGCTACGCTGATGGATGCCGCCTGGAGGGCGACGTGCGTCGCTTTCCACCGAGGGCACGCGAAGCAAATCGCGAGATAGAGGGCCACGGTCCACAGGGCATCGCCGCAGTTCGATGCAACGAAATCAGGCCAAGGCAGAGCATGAGATCGTGTCGCGAGGCCTAGCGCGATGACGCCGGTCAAGGCCATACAAACGCGAGAGCGAGAGCGAGCAGCTCGCGGGCACTTCACCGAAATCCTCATTGTTTCAATCGCATCGCCATGGGGAGAGGGTACTGCGCGAGGGACTCGTGCAATTCTCCCATTCCCAGGGAGAGGTCATGCGGAAGCTCCCAATAGTGACAGGTGTCTTCTTCATCGGGGTGACCTTCGTAGGCCTGCCGGGCCAAGAACGCCCCCGAATCGAGAAGCATCGGCCCGGCGGCACAAGTGTGCTGGACTGAGACCTCGACCGAGCTGCGCGCTATGATACGCCTATGGCTCGACGATCCCTACGACGTGTCGTGCTCCGTTGCCTGCTGCTGTTGTTAGGGCTCGGTGTACTCTTGGTTGGCCGCCCCACGCTGCACGTGCTGCGCACGGTTTTGGGGGATGAGGATCAGCGCGAGGCGGTGCCCGAGGGGATGTTTGATGACGCAAGTCGGTTGAACCTGTCGCAGGTGAGGGAAGTCTTCGCGATCCCGGATGATGCTGACGAGGCGGAAGCGCAACTGTCCAAACTTCTGGCGCGTGCGAGCGATGAGGGACTCAGGGTTTCCATCGCCGGAGCGCGCCACAGCATGGGCGGACACACGATTGCACCCGATGGAATCGTGATCGACATGCGCCCCTTTGACGGGAAGGAGCTCGACGCTGAACGCAGCATCTTGACGGTGCAAGCCGGGGCCCTGTGGGCCGACATCATTCCATTCTTGGATGCCCGCAGCTTCTCGGTTGGTGTTCTGCAGTCCGACAATTCCTTCTCCGTCGGTGGTTCCATCAGCGTCAACTGCCACGGATGGGTCTATGACCGGCCGCCGATCAGCTCCACCGTGGAGTCCCTGCGGCTGATGCAGGCGGACGGCCGAGTCCTACGCTGTTCGCGCGACGAGAATGCGGAATTGTTCTCCCTCGTGCTCGGCGGTTACGGGCTCTTCGGCGTGATCCTGGATGTGGAGCTGCGCGTTGTCCCTAACGAGTGCTACAGGTTGTCCCCCTTCGTCGTGCCGATCGACGAAGCATGGACGATCATCCAAGGGGAAGTCATCGATGGTGAAGACGTGCGCATGTTCTACGGCCGCGTGAACGTCGTCCCCGACGAAATGTTCAGCGAGGTCGTGATCAACGTATTGACCCTCGTTCCTGACGGAGAGATTCCGACCCTTGGTTCCAAGGGACTCGAAACCCTACGGCGCGCTATCTTTCGCGGTTCGGTGGACAGCGATTACGGGAAACAGCTGCGCTGGGACGCGGAGTCTCGTCTCCATCCGTTCCTTAGTGATGGCCTATACTCGCGCAACCAGCTCATCAACGAAGGTGTCGAGCTCTTCGGAAATCGCAGCGCCGCGACGACCGATATCCTGCATGAGTACTTCGTTCCCGAAGACAAGCTGACCCACTTTTTAGAGCTCGCACGTGGAATCATCACGGGCGACGAGGGCAACCTTCTAAACGTGACCCTGCGCAGCGTTAACGAGGACACCGACACATTCCTCCGCTACGCCGATCAACGCATGCTGGCCTTCGTCATGCTCTTCAACCAGGAGCGCACCGACGAGGGGGAAGAGCGCATGCAGAGAATGACCCAGGGGTTGATCGACGCAGCCCATTCTCTCGACGGGAGCTACTACCTCCCCTATCGATTGCACGCCACCGCGGAGCAGTTCCACGCGGCTTATCCCATGGCCCGCGAGTTCTTCGGGAAGAAGCGCGAGTACGATCCCGGCGAGCTGTTCCAGAACCAGTTTTATCTCCGCTACGGAGAATCCCAGTTGGAGTCCGGGAAGTAATCACATGTGGATTCGAGTACGACTAGATATCGGTTGGGGAGATCTCCTCCGAGGGCTCCTGGGGAGCCTCTTCGCGCGCGATGCGGCTGCGGCAGCCGAGAGCCTCGAGGCCCATTGGGCCAAGGATGGCGACGGGCTCGCCTGCCTCTCCGTGCGCTCTGCCCTCGACCTGCTGTTCACCTCCCTCGATCTGCCCGAGGGCAGCGAAGTGTTGTATTCCGCGGTGACCATCCCCGACATGGTCCAAGTGGCGCGGGAGCATGGACTTGTCCCGGTCCCCGTGGACCTTGCGGGATCGGATCTGCATGTGGACTTGGAAGCCCTTCGCCGCGCCATCACGCCTCAATCCCGCGTGTTGGTCGTGGCCCACCTCTTCGGGGCGCTGCCCGATTTGACGGAAGTCTTAGGGGTTGCCAAGGGCGCCGGGATTTTCGTCGTCGAGGACTGCGCCCAGGCCTGGTGCGGCCCCACCTACCGTGGCGACCTGCGGGCAGACGCGAGCCTCATGAGCTTCGGTGCAATCAAGACCGCCACGACCCTCGGTGGTTCCCTGGCGCGTGTTGCGGATCCCGCGATCCTTGCGCGCATGCGTGAGATCCAGGGCACGCAGCCCAAGGAGAGTCGACGAGCCTACGCGGGCCGTGTGCTTGAGAGCGGACTTCAACTCATCATGTCGATGCTGCCGGTCTTCAGCACGATGGTTTGGTTCGCGCATCGGCGCGGCAAGACCGTGGACGAGCTCATCGACGGATTGACGGCCCGCTTCCCGGGGGACGGGTTGATGCAGCAGCTTC
>JBLHLB010000050.1:0-17369 GCA_047618505.1 Planctomycetota bacterium | reverse complement strand
TCGATCGGGGTCGCATCCAGGGGGACGCTCGTGTCCTCGCCCTGCCCACCATCCACGATTGGCTTGTCCGCCCCCTCCTGAACCACCGGGCTCGATTCGGAGGCAAACAGCGGCACCCCCGTCAGGCCCAATCCCAGGCCGCCCAGGACCATCAACAACACAATGCCCCAGCGAGAGATTGCGGGGGATCTTGTGGAGAGAATTCTGGGGTGCGTGGCGTGAACGGAATACATCTAGAGGGACTGGCTCTTAGCCTCTTTCCATCGACCGTTTTGACTCCTCATCATCGCGCTGCTACGCATCCTATACGGGACCGGGGTGGGATCGTTGGATCGCCTGCCTTGTTCCTGGAAAGAAGCACGATCGGAGCCCAGCCCAGAGTTGCAACCAGAGTGGAACCAAGGTGGAACCAAGCGGCGGCTCAAGGGATGCCTCGGCGCGAAACGCGGAGGTAAACAGACCGTCGACAGACCTCCGGGAGCGAGATGCCGCTAGGTCTCTTGGAGCATTTTGAGCCCGAGCTCAAGTGCGGCCGTCGGTTCCATTTTCAAAGGAGCCAGAACGTGGTCTGCGAGGGACCGGTAGAGCGGCTCGCGGCGCGCCAGGACTTGACCTAGCTCCGCCACTGGATCGCCGCCCGTCAGACTCGGGCGCGCCTCGATGCCATCGCCACTGACGCGGGCGCGCAGGACCTCCAGAGGCACGTCCAACCAGATCACCTGGGCCGAACGATTGAGCCAGGCACGGGAGTCTGAGTTCTCGACCACCCCGCCGCCGGTGGCCAAGACCAGCCGCTGGCCGGGTTCACAGACCCGGCGCAGGGCCTCGGCTTCGAGGACGCGGAACCTAGCCTGACCCGCTTGGATCAGGAGTTCTCCCGTGGAGGCAGCTCTCCAGCCCGCTCGCCGGCCCCGAATCAAGGTCTCGTCGTCAAGATCCACGAAGGGCAGATCGAGGGCGTCGGACAGCAACCGGCCAAGGGTTGACTTGCCTGATCCGCGCATGCCGATCAGTGCGATGACGGGGCGGTCCAGAGGCCTTTCGCTTGCCCCGCTCACCGATTCCCCAGGGCCTCGTGGGCGTGCTCGAAGGACTTGATCATCATCTGCTCATCGGGCTCCCCGCGGGTAAAGAGGCGGAACTGGGCGATGGCCTGGCGCACGAACCACTCCCCCCCGGGGACCGGGGTCGCGCCGCGTTCCAGGGCGGCGCTCAGAAGCACAGTCTTGATCGGGCGATAGATCGCGTCGAGCACGACCGAGTCCGGGCGAATCCATTCGGCCGGGATCACAAGCTGATCCTGAAAACCGACGCCACCCATGGGCGTCGTGTGGATCAGAACATCGTACTCCTCGGTCGGGATCGCGTCCCATTCAATCGCACGACAGCTGAGATCGGCGGCGACGGCTTCGGCGCGGGCGAGCGTGCGCCCCGCGACAGTAACGCTGGCGCCCATGCCACACATCGCCCAGGCGGCAGCGCGGGCAGCTCCACCGGCGCCAAGGATCAAAACCTTGGCAGCGTGCAGACCCAGGGCTCCGCCGCTGCGGTCGGTTCGCTTTGCATGAAACTCGAGCGCCTTCAGAATCGTGTCGCGCACGGCCGGCACGTCGGTGTTGGAGCCGCGCCATCCGCCCGACTCGCGCACCAGAGTATTCACCGCTGCCGTGCGCCTGGCGCCCTCTTCAGGTTGGATCGCGCGGCGGAAGGCGTCCTCCTTGAAGGGCGCAGTGATGGAGAAGCCGCGATAGTTTTCATCGTCCGCCAAGTCCAGGAATGTGTCGAAGTTTGAGGGCTCGAAGGCCACATAGATCGCGTCCAGGCGCGCCCCCTTGAGTGCCATCCCATGCACCCAGGGCGAGTAGCTATGCCCAATCGGATTGCCCACCACACCGAAGATCGCCGTCTCTTGATTGATACCACCGGGCGGCTGCAGGGCGCGCAGGTCGTTAACCCGTATTTGTCCCGGGGCTGTCTTGTGAGCCCCGTCCTCCTCGGATTCGCCCCTCTTCAATGCAGGCGCGCAGTAGGTGAAAGGCGAACCAAACACCGGCGCGAGTGCGCGCGTGAAGGTACCCGCTTCACCACTGCAGAAACCGACGACGGCTTTGGTCGTGCGCAGCCAACGGAGGTATCGCAAGCCGTCTTCCGTAGACTCCGCGTGGGTAATGAACTTCATCACGTCGCCCTCGTAGAGCACGGCGCGAACCTCTTCGAGCATGGCGTCCAGCTCAGCCGGATCCTCGGGCGTGCCGCCGAGTTCGTGGCGCGAAACAATGCGGTGGCTGGGCGCTGGAACTTCGCCGAGTTCGAGGGAGAGCCGGTAGTCGACATCGACGAAGCGCGCACCGGCTTCGGCCGCGTCGTAGAGCAGATCCAAGCGCTCCTCGGTCGTGCCGCTGTAATCACCAAAGCCCTCGGAGCCGTGGATTGTCACGATGACCGGCTTAGGGCAGGCCTGGAAGAAGCTCTTCAGCTGTTCCTTGCCGGGGTGACCGATGTGGTCCAAGCGCAGCTCGATTAAGTCCGCCAGGGCGACCTGACGCAGGGCCGCTTGGGTCAGGGACTCGAAGTCGGAAGCGATGTGGGAAACGACGATGGCCATGGGAGATCGGGGACCCGGCCAAGGGAGCTTGGCCAGTTAGGGACAGACGGTGGAATGCGGGGATCGGCAAGCGGGCAGCTGGAGACGAAGCATGCCCGGAAACGAGCTGCCCCCATCGATCCACCCGCGGGCGAAATCAGGGACGATCCAGCAAACGCTCGATCGCATCCAGTCGCCCGGGCTCACCATCACCGCGCCCGCGTGCCAACGCAACCATCCGTTGGGCAAGCATTCGATAGACCTGGTCCAGCTCGGGCCCCAGGGCTCCGGTCAATTCCAAGTGAGCCTCGACTACGTCCACGGCGCCACGTGCTTGGGGACCCGTGAGGACTTCGGCGGCGCTGGCGGAATCGAGATTCCGGGCAACGCTGGCGAGCAGGGCCGCAAGGGCCCGACGACCCTCCGTCTGGTCCGCCGCAGCGCCCAGGGCAGAGAGGCCCAGATCGACCAGTGCCACGGCTCCACCGGCCACGAGGTTCGCGGCCAGATGGTAGGCATTCGCGGAGCCATGGGCGAGCCGCAGGCAGTGGCCACCCAAAGCTGGCACCAAGTGAGTGGCAAGGTCCGTAGCCGGAGCAGCCCCCGAGATTCCCCACCAGGTCCCAGGCGCAATCGTGGGTTCAGCCGTGGCGGAGACCGCCGCCGCCGGATGCATTTGTCCCGTGGCCCAACCGCCCGCCTGCAGGGCCGCTAAGGCTTCCGGTCCGCGTGAACCAGAGGTATGCAGTGCGATTCTTGAGCAAGGATTCGCAGCATCATCGGGCAGAGCTTCGACCTCAAGGCACAACCGTTTCGCCAATTGCCCCAGTGTGTCTTCAGCCACGGCAAAGAGCACAGCGTCTGTTCCAACTGCGACCTGCGCGAGCTCTGCAACCACCTGAACGCCGTCGCTTCTGAGGGCTTCTGACCGCTCGACGGTCCGGTTCCACAGTCGAACCTGGATCCCAGCGGAACGGAGTCCACGCACTAGGGCGGCGCCGACCGGTCCAGCCCCCACGACCCCCATTACATTATGGGTCAAGCCTTCGAAAACCTGCATGTGAGTTTCCCCGGGCAGGCCGAATCACCGAGCGCAGCTCAGCGTTCGGCGGTGCGACGTTCGGGACGCGGAATCTCGTCAGATGTGCGTAGCTCGGGCCCCGATACAGGCTTCGGCTCGGGCTTCGATGCGGGCTTCGGCTCGGGCTTCAAAGTGTCTCGCTTGGAACTCTCGTCTGCGTTGCCGCCTGTGTCCCCATCCGAACGGGGAGCCGCGTTGCGCTGACCGCCACGACGTCCAGCCTTCTTGTCGTCGTAGGAGTCGTAGTCCAAATCGTCGAAGCGCGTGGCCACGTAGCCCTCTTGCTTTGAACGCGTGAATTCTTCTTCGTAGGCCTTCAACACACTCTTCTCAACAAAGCTGCGTGCGCCCTGGTGAATCGGGTGGGCGATGTCCGCGTAGAGACGCACGCGACCGCGATCATCCTGATTCCCACGTGCCGAGCGCAGGCGCCTGCCACAGTCGTTGCAAAAACGCGCGCGCAGGTGGTTCTTGGAGCCACAGGAAGTGCAGCGATCGCATAACTTTCGCGAGGGCATCGCGATGAAGAGACCCTGGGCCCCTTCGATAATCTTTAGGTCACGGATGACGAGGCAATCCTCGACTGTGACGCTGGCGAACCCCCGGAGCTTGTCCGGCTGGTTCTCGAGAAGTTTGACACGGACCTCGGTGATATTCATGGCGCGGGTGCCATCGTGGAGCGATCCCCACAGGGCCCCCTGAGGAAGCCCTAATGAAGGCTTGGGATCAAGCGCTAGGCGATCCATCATTTGCATCATCCTTCACTGAAGAGCCACTCCAGCCCCATTTAGCGCCACTACGGAAGCGTGACGAAGCCCGTAATGACGGGCCTTTGCGGCGACTCGAACCGTCGCGAGGAGACGCTCCCCAAAGTCCCGGTTTGGGAGGAATGCAAAGAAAGAGGAACCACTCCCCGAGAGGGTAAACGTCCCCCAGTGACTCCCGGGATAGCCCAGGCCGCATTTCTCGGTTCCGTCGAATGCCCGGATGTCTTGGGTGACCTCGGACAGGAGCACACGCCATTCACCGAGTTGGGAGAAGGCCTGGATCGCGGCCCCTTCCAAGCGACAGAAGGGACTTTCTTCGCCACGCAGCAGAGCGCCGAGCTCTGGTGTGCTTCGCTGCTCGCTTTCTGACGGGAGCTCCAAGGCTGCGTAGACCGCCGGTGTGGAGGAGCGCACCGCGGGCGTGAGCAGCAGAACGTGCGGCTCGTCCGCGCCTTCGAAGGCAGGCAGCTCTAGGGGCTTAATTCTCTCTCCGCGTCCTCCACAACGCGCAGCGCCCGTGGCACGCGCCGCAAGGAAAAAGGCGCAGTCAGAACCGAGCTCAGAGAGCAATGCCACCAAGCCCGGGTTGTCGAGGTCAAGTCCAAGGACAGTGGCCGCACCGAGCACAGCGGCGGCCGCATCGGAGCTGCCACCGCCTAGGCCAGCTTCGCTGGGGATGCGTTTTTGGAGGTGCAGTTCCAGAGCCGCGGGCTCGCGCCCGAGCTCTCCTGCGAGGGCGCGCACGCCTGCCGCAGCCCGCCAAGCGAGGTTCGTCGCATCGCTGGGGCAGCCAGCGGCAGCGCCGGGGGAAAGTTCACTGACCTGTAGGCTCACCTCCCCTCGCTCCCCGGAACCCCGGCGCACCTCCAACTCGTCCACCAGGTTGATGGCCAACATCAACATGTCCAGCTCGTGGTAGCCGTCGGCGCGCTTGCTGAGGACTTCGAGGTGGGGATTGATCTTGGCCGGCGCCGTGACGCACACGACCTTCGGCGCGGCGGAATCCCCAGACCAAGACGCGCTCATCGCGTCACGCATCGGCTGCGAAAGAGATCCCAGGCCGCGTCCCCTTCCTCGGCCCGCACGCTCATTTCGTCCAGGGCCATATTGTCGAGCAAGCGCACGGGACCGATGCGCGCGGCGACTAGGGCGCGGGCGCGCGTCGACAGGGCGGCCGGGCGCTGCTCCGTCCAACGATCCGGATCGCGCACTTCGGCGTATTCAACGTCGATCCCCTCGCCTTGCAGGGCATTGTCCACTGCAGCGGCCAGTGCATCGGGATCGCGCTCGCCGTTGTGCCAGGCCGCACGCGCGGCAAAGAGACCACGGGAAAGGGCTGTGGCAAGTTCGAGCTCACTGACGCTCAAGCGCTGATTTCGTGAAGAACTTGCCAAACCACTGGCCTCACGCTGCGTCGCGCAAACAACAACCTCCGGGTCGGAACCGGCGGGCACCAGCCCGCGCACAACAGCGGTTTGCTGGTAGTCCTTGGCACCGAAGTAGGCCCGCGTCGGTTGGGCGATTTGGAAGAGTCGCTTAACGATCGTCGCAACGCCCTCGAAGTGTCCACTTCGACAAGCTCCCTCCAACCCGAGGGCTACGGGGCCGGGGTCCAGCAGGGAAATGCGCTTTATTAACTCAGCACCGGAGGCAGCGCCTTCGTCCACTGCCTCGGGAAAGAAGCCGGCTAGGGTGCCTGTAAACACCATGGAGCAGCCCGCCCCATCCACGAGCTGCACGTCCGCGTTTAGATCGCGCGGGTAGTACACCAGGTCTGAGGGATCGTCGAACTGCAACGGGTTCACAAACACACTCACAATCGCATGGTCGTTCTCCGCCACGGCGCGGCGTACGAGATGCAAATGGCCCTCATGCAACGCCCCCATCGTCGGAATCAACCCAATGGTCTTGCCAGCAGCACGCTCCCGCGCACACCAAGCCGCAGCCACGGCGGGCGTGGAAATGAGCTTCACGCCCGCCGGCACGGACCCTTCTTTCTGACTTCCAGTCATCAAATAGCACCCTGGGACAGCTCGACCGCCCCCGTGGTTTGTAGCGCCCGAAGCAGGTCAGCCACGCGCTTGTCCGTGGGCGGCAGTAATAGATCCGGCGCAATGCTCGCCAGGGGAATCAGCACAAAGTCGCGTTGCGCCATACGTGGGTGCGGGACGCTTAAATCCGGCTCTTCGATCACGCTCGATCCAAAGACCAAGAGGTCCAAATCCAGCGGCCGCGGACCGTCGCGTTCGCCTTCGATGCGCACGCGCCCGCGCGCCTGCTCGATGTCCTGCAGGGCTCCCAGTAATTCGCGCGGCGCAAGTTCTGTCTCCCCCACCAGGGCACCGTTCAAGAAGTGCCTCTGTTCGGCGGGACCACCGACGGGCGCGGTTTCGATCCACTGGGAAACCGACACGACACGGAAGCCCGTGAGATCACGCAGAGCGGAAACAGCAGCCGCCAGGTGGGCTTCGCGCTTCCCCATGTTCGACCCCAGAGCAATGGCGACGGTGGTCAACCCGCTTGAATCTATCCGTGAAATCATGGGCCCGGTTGCGACTCGCTGTTCGCACTCTTCCTGCCCCGCGCCAAGCTCCAGCACATGTGGACCAAGCCCATCACGACGAAGCCATTGAAGAGCACGTAAGCGAAGGGCACCGGCGCAAGAAGGAACAAGAATATGCTGAACACAATCACCACCAGGGTCACGAACTGTGTGCGGCCCCGGGAAAGGGCGATGACGGGGTGCAGGTAGCGCACGTTGCTCACCATCAACAATCCAAGCAACGGCAACATGCAAACCAGGACCCCCGGGACCCAGGCCAGAACGGGCGACCAATCTACGCCTTCCATCCAACCGAGGACGCGCTGAAACGTTGTGGGCGTGCCTTCAACCACCTCGAGCTCGGGCCGGCGCAGGATCAGATAAAGCCAAATCGTTGAAGCCACCGCTCCAGCAGCAGCCGGGGACGGCAGTCCCTTGAAGTGCGCGTGGGCGGACTTCTCGTGTTCGGTCTCGAGGTTGAAACGCACCAGGCGCAGAATCGCCATCAGGGCAAAGGCCGCCGCCGCCAGGAAGTGTAGTCGCGAATCGCCCTCCCACCCGGTCAATGCTCCCTCGTGCTCGATCAGAACCTTGGCCAACATCGCCGGAGCCACGCCGAAGGTCAGGGCGTCTGAGAAGGAATCGAGCTGGGCTCCGAAATCGCTATAGGCCCGGGTCAGGCGCGCCACGAATCCGTCCAGGCTATCGAAGACCATCCCAAGGAAGATCAACAGGCAGGCTGTCTCCATCTTGCGATAGAAGACGATCGGATCATCCCCCGAGAGAGCCAGAGCATCGATCGCCTTGG
The DNA here is from genome assembly GCA_047618505.1 of Planctomycetota bacterium. Lineage (GTDB taxonomy): Bacteria > Planctomycetota > UBA1135 > UBA1135 > JBLHLB01. Next base: position 9,587 of record JBLHLB010000050.1, on the reverse strand, counting down.
CGATCGCGAGCAACCCACAGAAGGCGTTCGCCAGTGTGATCAGGTTGGGGACGAGTTGGATGCGCTTCACGGGCGCAGTTTAGGGCCAAAGCGGGCGATCTGTTTCGAGGAATGGTCGGGAGCCTGGGCCGGGGTCGCCACCGGAGCCAAGACCAGAGCCAAGACCGGCCCCGGAAATGGCCTGGGGAATGCTCCCGCACGGGGTGCAGAGTGGCAGCCCACCTTTCCCAAAGGTAGGCCCGAAGGGTAGGCTCGGCACCATGAGCGAAATCCTCGACATCCTTGGCCGCGAGATCCTTGATTCGCGCGGGAACCCCACCGTGGAAGTAGACGTGGTCCTTGAGTCCGGAGCGACCGGTCGGGCCGCCGTCCCCTCGGGCGCCTCGACCGGAGCCCACGAGGCCCACGAACTGCGTGACGGCGAAGGTCGCTACGGCGGCAAGGGCGTGCTCAAGGCGGTGGAGAGCGTCAACACGGAGTTGGCCAACCACTTGATCGGGGCCGACGCCCTGGACCAGGGGGAGGTCGATCGAGCCATGATCGACCTGGACGGCACGCCCAATAAGGCGCGTCTGGGAGCCAACGCGATCCTGGGTGTTTCGATGGCCGTTGCCCACGCGGCAGCGGAGGAGTGTGGACTGCCCCTGTACCGCTATATCGGCGGCGCGGCGGCGAACATCCTGCCGGTGCCGATGATGAACATCCTCAACGGCGGCGCCCATGCGGACAACAACGTCGACATCCAAGAGTTCATGGTGATGCCCTTTGGGGCCACGCGCTTCTCGGAGGGACTGCGCATGGGGACCGAGGTGTTCCATGCCCTGCGCTCGGTCTTGAAGGGTCGCGGATTGAACACAGCGGTCGGCGATGAAGGCGGCTTCGCGCCGAACTTGGGGTCGAACGAGGAAGCGCTCGAGCTGATCATCGAAGCGGTGGAGAAGACCGGCTTGCAGATGGGGCGTGACGTGCGCATCGCCATCGACGCGGCCTCCAGCGAGTTCCTCAAGGACGGCAAGTACCTTGTGGATGGCAAGCTGCATACCGCGGAGGACCTGACGAAGCTCTATGCCAGCTGGTGCGACAAGTACCCGGTCTTCAGTCTTGAGGATGGCCTCGACGAGGACGACTGGGATGGCTGGCGTGCCTTGACCGAGCAACTAGGTGACAAGGTCCAACTCGTGGGCGACGACCTTTTTGTGACCAACACTGAGCGCGTCCAACGCGGCATCAAGGAGGGCATCGCCAACTCCGTGCTAATCAAGGTCAACCAGATCGGCACGCTCACGGAGACCATGAACACCGTCGCCCTGGCCCACCGCCACGGCTACACCTGCGTCATGAGTCACCGCTCCGGTGAGACCGAGGACACGACCATTGCGGACCTAGCGGTGGCGCTCAACACGGGGCAAATCAAGACAGGTGCGCCGAGTCGTTCGGACCGCGTAGCAAAGTACAACAGGCTGCTGCGCATCGAAGAGGAACTGGGTGAGGGGTCGCGCTACGGCGCGCGCAATCTGCCCTCTGCCTATAACGCAAGCTGACCACGAGGGCAATCCATGGCGAGAGCAAACGGCAGCAGCAAGCGACCTTCATTCCTCGGGCTAGTATTCGGGCGCCTACTCTTTTGGGCACCTGTTTGGGTGCCCCTGATCGTCGTGTTCCAACTGGTCCTCAGCGGACTCAAGCCGACCCAGGCTGAGGGGCGACGGGTACGCGGCGCAGAAGACGAAGTGCTCCAACGCGTGGAAGACCTCGAGTCGGAACGCGAAGACCTCCAGCTGCGGCGTGACATGTTGGCCGATCCGATCTATCGCGCCCGCGTAGACCGCACACGCCAACGGGCGGACCGTGAACCGCTAACCCTCGACGACGCACGTGAGCTTGAAACAGACGGAGCCGGGGAATAACAACCAGGATTCGCCTGGCTTGAGCCTTCGCCGGCGTCTCTTTCGGCGCTGGCTTCCAGCCCTCTTGGGCACCTACCTGTTACTGGTGGTGACCGGCTGTTGCAACCCGTCCACGCCGGTGGATTGGGTCATGAACCTGCCGCCCAACGCGGAGTATGACGACCTCCGCGTGGACGAGAATGAACCGACACTTGTGATCCTGCAGCACGGGATCTGGCGTTCGAGTTCGGCGCTCTGGCGTCTTGAACGATCCCTGGAGGAGCACGGCTACGAAGTGCTCAACAGCTCCTATCCGAGCACGCGCAAGACGATCGAAGAACACGCCGCTCTGCTAGAGAAGCACATTGAAAAGCGCCTTGCCGGACGCGAAGACAGCCTGCCCCGCCTGTGCTTCGTCGGACATTCCATGGGTGGGCTCGTCATCCGCTCCTACTTGCAACGACCGGGCGCGCGGCGTGCGGATACCTGCGTGTTCCTGGGCACTCCGCACAGGGGCGCTAGTTTAGCCGACGCCAAGAAGGAGACCTGGTGGTTCCCCTTGGTCATGGGCGACAAGGCGGCGCTCCAGTTGAGCCCCTCCAGCCCCTTCTACACGACCCTAGGCAGCGTGCCCTGCGCAGTGATAGGCACGATCATCGGAGGGCAGGGCGATGACAAGGGACTCCACGCGCAGATCCCCGGCGACGACGACGGAACAGTTGGTGTCTCCGAGGCGCATCTTCCGGAGGAGACAGACAGCGTCGTGCTCAAGACAGGCCACACACGATTGAGCTTTACGTCGGAGCCTATTCGTATGGTGCTACGGTTTCTCAAGCTGCGTGCCTTCTGAGGAGACGTCCGGGCTGGTAACCAGCGGCGGGAATCAAGGGCAGGGAACGCTGCGGGTACACCATATCCCTGGGAAGCCGAGTAGAATCCGATGGCGCTCGCTACGTCCTAAGAACTCACATCCCCGTCGATCCATGCATCTCCCCCACCTTCGGTCCGCATTTTTGGGCGCCTGTGCCCTGTTCCTCGCCACCGGCCTGGTGGCCTGCGTTGGTTCGGAGCAATTGGACGAAAGCACAGCCCCTGCCGCGGACCAGTCCAAGGCGGACCAGTCCCAGGCGGACCAGTCCCAGGCGGACCAGATGCTGCTGATGCCCCAGCCGATTCAACAGTCCCAGTCCGCTGGATTACTGGACCGTGCGCTGGACGATGAGGAGCGCGAGTCAAGGCAACGGGTCCTGCGCGAGGCCTGGTTCGAGGAGATGCACCGCACGCCCCCGGGTGTGGACTGGCGGGCGCTGGAGCGCGACAACGCGCGCAGCCAGGCAGCGCGGCGTGCGGCCCTGGTGAATTCCCATGCAGCCGGTGTCACGCTGTGGTCCGAAAAGGGCAGCAACGATCAGGCCGGCAATGTCATGGTCTCTGCCCTTTCCCCTGATGGTCAAACGCTATACAGCGGTTCCGCCCTGGGCGGTTTGTGGTCTTCCGACCCGGATGGCTCTAGCTGGGCCCCGCTCTCCGACGCGATCTTCGGCGGCGTGCACCACATGGCTACGATTCCCCCGAGTCTGCCTGGCTTGCCGGACCCGCTCTTCATCGGCAGCAACGGAGGCTTGGTCTTCACTTCGCGTGACGGTGGGAATACATGGAGCGTCCCAACGGGGATACCCACGACGACCTCCCAAGTGCGCCGCATACACGTGTCCAGCGATGGCCTGAACACCGTCTACATCTTCGCGCGGCAGGGCGGCTACAAGCTCTTCCGTTCCATCGACCAGGGCTACACCTTCCAAGAGGTCTACAACTTGGGTAGCGGAGCCCAGGGCGATATTTGGGTGCCGCGCGATGGAAGCACGGCTGTGTATCTCCTCGGCGGAGGGCGATTGCGGAAGAGTACCGACCAGGGCGCGACATGGACGGACCTTGGCGGCTTACCTCTTACGTCAACTTCGGGCGAATTGTCCGGCTGTGCGAACGGAGGGCTACGTCTCTATGCAATGCTGCCCGGCGGCGGACAGTCGCTCTATCGTTCCGATGACGAGGGCGCGAGCTGGACCCTGATAACCGCTGGTATCACCGACTACTGGGGACAATTCGAAGTCTCTAGCGTCAACCCAGACCTGCTCTCTTACGGCGGCGTTGAATGTTTTGTCAGCGACGACGCGGGCCTCAACTTCTCCAAGGTCAACACCTGGGGTGCCTACTACGGCAACAAGGTCAGCAACCTGCACGCGGACATCATGGACATCCAGGCCTCGCCCAACGGCGACGGTTCGGAGACCTGGTACGTCTCCTGTCACGGCGGGCTGTATCGCTCCTTCGACAGTCTGAATACGGTCGAGAACCTCAGCCTCCAGGGCCTGCGCGTTTCCCAGTACTACTCGACGCACACCTCGTCCTTCGATCCTGACCACCTTGTCGCGGGGACCCAGGACCAGGGCTATCAGATCGCCATCACGCCGGCGACGACCGAGGGTGTGCTCGGTTTTGCACAGCCGATCAGCGGGGACTACGCGCACTTGGTTTCCGGCAGCGGCGACCACGACTACGTCTATTCGGTCTACCCGGGTTTCGTCCTGATCGACCGCATCGAGGGTACTGCGGCCATCAATACATCGGACTTCCCCGCCGGAGAGGTCTACGCCTGGTTGCCACCCCTCGCGGGCGACCCCTTGGATGACGAATCCTTCTTCTTTTGCGCGACGGCTATCTGGCGTTACAGCAAGGACGCGGGCAACACCTGGACGCCGACGCAATGGACCCCCGGGCCTGTATCTGCCTCAATCAGTGACTATGTCACTGCCCTGGCTTTCTCGCCCCTCGATCCCATGCGCGGTTACTGCGCGACAAACTCTGGCAAGCTCTATTGGTCCGATGACCGCGGCGTGAACTGGACGCAATCGGCAGACAACGGCCCCGGCGCGCACTACTTCTACGGGAACGCGATCAACGCGAGCGCAGTGGATAAAGACACCGTCACCATCGGGGGAAGCGGCTACGGAGTGCCCGCCGTGTATCGTTCCACCGACGGCGGAAAGACCTTTCAGACCTGGGGCGATGACCTCCCGGACACGCTGGTCTACTCATTGGCGGAGGAACCCGGGATCAGCGGCGCCATGTATTGCGGCACGGAGACGTCGGCCTATCGCCGCGGACTCGCCGACAGCGGGTGGATCGATATCACCGACGGTGTCGCGCCGGCCACGACCTACTGGAGTTTGGAATCGATTCCTTCTCAGAACACGATGCGTTTCGGGACCTACGGCCGCGGCATTTGGGATTACGTCTATGCGCCGAAGCCGTCGGCAGAGATCTACGGTTGCGGAGTGAACCCCGCCGGCAGCCTGGTGCTCAGCCTGGGCGAGCCCATTCCCGGAACGACCATGGGGGTGACCCTGGACAACCCCATAGGGAACATGACCTTCGGCGCTTTGTCCTACATGTTGTTCTCCTTTGCGCCTGATCCTAATTACCCCTGCGGTACATCGGTTCCGAACCTGGGAATGGCAGGATCCGGTGCAGCGGGTGAATTGCTGGTGAGCATCAGTGGTTCGGATCCGCAGGCAGTCATTAGCGGCTCGCCCTGGTTTGGCGTTGGCATTGGGGCCGTGGTGGTCTTTGATATGCCCGACGACAATGCTCTCCTTGGGGTCTCAGTCTTTGGCCAGGGGCTACTCTTTGATCCCACGAGTTCGAACAACAAGTGGGGCCTGACGGAGGGCCTGGAGATGCTCGTCGGTCGCTAGCTTCCGCCCCTGCACAGAACACCCCTTTGGAGCCCCCATGGTTCTAGGCAAACGCCAGTTCCCCCAGTGTCGATTCCACCAGTGTCGATTCCACCAGTGTCGATTCCACCAGTGTCGATTCCACCTTGGCGCTGTGGGACTGATGGTCCTGAGCCTGCTCTCCGCCTGTTCCACGGGCGGGCATTCCGCTCAGGATTCGGAGGTCGAAGGGCCCGAATTGAGTCCGCCGGAGCAGCGTGGCCCGGAGTGGGGCGAGCGCACCTGGCTGGGACCGACCATGTGGGGCAATCGCCTGCAGGATTGGCGCAATCGGGAAGGCCTGATTGAATGCGTCACACCGGCTTCGAGCCAGGGCGGCTGGCTGGGAATGCGCACGGCGCACGAACTTTCGCGTCGTGTGGATGCGCGGGCGGGCGAATTTGAGGTCAGCGTGTTGGTCCACTCGCTAACCAGCGGCGAGGCCCTCGCGCCGGACGCCTATGGAGGTCTGTTGATCGGCGCCGGTGGAGCTGAAATGGACCCGCGCTCCGCGGCGCTGATTCATCAGTGGTCCGGAAACGGTGGCGGTGTCTCGGTTGGATTCGACACGAGCGGCGTGCTTGTCATCCGAGACAATTCATCGAAGGTTGGAGAGGATCAGGGCGAGGTCAGGAGTTCGCCCGCTAGTACGTTTGACGGCTCCCCCTTCATCCTGCACGTCGGCGCCCACACACTGGTCAACGGTAACGTGCGCATAGATGCTCTGGTCAGTGACGAAGATGGAGCGTTTCTGACGGGAGCTTCGCGAACGATGGATGCACAAAACCTCGTGGGAAACGTGGCCGTGGTTTCTCATCCGGGCACGCGCTCAAAGGACCTTGTTCCCGCACGCTTTGGATTCAAAAGTCTAGCGGTCTCGGGTCCCGGGTCTGTGCATGACACGGGTGCCACCCTTGGCGCCATCGCGGGGACGCAGTACACCCTCTCGCGTGGCGTGCTCAAACTCACGGCGCAGCTGATGCCCATGGGTTCTGAAGATCCGCAGCTCGTGACCCTTGAGCTGTGGAAGGATTCGCGCTGGCAGGCGGTTGCGGAGGAACCTTTCATCGCGCCCGGGTGGACTGCGACCTTCCGAGTGCCCGATTGGGATGACTCCCGCGACCAACCCTTCCGCGTGGTCTACGCCATGTCCTCGGGCCGATCTGCCGCTCCTCCTCTGCGCTACAGCTGGAACGGAACGATCGCGCGGGATCCCGTGGACAAGGAGGACATTGTCCTCGCGGTTCTGAACTGCAACCACAACAACAGCCACGCCATCGGCGGTGGTTGGGGTCTAGGGCAAGCGCCAGATCGCACGCCGCCCAACGACTGGCAGAAAGGGATCTGGTTCCCCCACGCGGAGATCAGTGAGGCCGTAGTGGCGCGTGAACCGGACCTGCTCTTCTTCGCCGGTGACCAGATTTACGAGGGCAAGAGCCCGACCTTCGCAGATCGCGCGAACATCAAGCTCGACTACCTCTACAAGTGGTATCTCTTCGTTTGGGCCTACCGCGATCTCTTGGCGCACACACCCGCGGTCACGATTCCCGACGACCACGACATTTACCAGGGCAACCTCTGGGGAGCCGGTGGTCGCAAGGCACCGGGGCGCGACAACACCGGTGGCTACGTGCACCCGGCGGACTTCGTGAAGCTGGTGGAACGTACACAGGTGGCGCACCTACCTGATCCCTTCGACCCCACCCCCGTAGCGCAGGGCATCGGCGTTTACTACAGCCACTTGGTCTGGGGCGGCGTGTCCTTTGCGATTCTTGAGGACCGCAAGTTCAAGTCCGGCTGCGCAGGCGTTCTGCCGGACGAAGTCACACCCGGCCGCCCTGATCACGTGACGGCGACAGGCTGGGATCCCAAGGTTGCGGATCAGGAAGGCCTGGAGCTCCTGGGCGCGCGCCAGGAAGTATTTCTGGCGGCCTGGGCCAAGGACTGGGAGGGCGCGAGTCAAAAGGCCGTGCTTTCGCAATCCCCCTTTGCAAGCCTGTCGACGCACCACGGCGCAAACCTGGATTACTACGTGGCGGACATGGACGCCAATGGTTGGCCGCAGACGCCGCGCCGGCGCGCCCTCGAGCTGATTCGTTCTGCCAAGGCAGTGCACATAACCGGCGACCAACACCTGGCCATGGTGGTACAGCACGGCATCGACGAACACGGCGACGGACCCTGGTCTTTCACCGGCCCGGCTATCGCCAACTTCTATCCGCGCGCCTGGGCACCGGGCTTAGTTGGTCCGTATCAGCCGCCGATGACGGACGCAGAACACCTGGGCGACTTCCTCGATGGCTTTGGCAATCCGGTCACGATGGTCGCCGTCGCGAACCCCGGTTCCATTGATCGGCCAGAGGGTCCTAGCGACCTCTATGACCGCATGTCCGGAATTGGGGTCGCGGTTTTCCACCGAGCGTCTGATTCCGTCACCTTCGAGTGCTGGCCCCGCGGTGTCGACCCCAGTGATCCCGCAGCCTGGCAATACGAGGGCTGGCCCGTGACGGTCACGCGTTGAGACGCGGTTAGCGGCGTTTGCCGTCAAAGTTATCGCACAGGAAACTCGAATCCGTGCTCAATACTTGATGGGTGCTACCGTAGCGGAACTGCTGTCCCCCGCCTGACACCAACCGCCATTCAATTTGAAGCAACGCACCGCAAGCACACGATCCTCAACGACATTTCTGGGTACTGGACTCCTCGCGCTTGTCGCCCTCAGTCTGTTCCCCTCGGCAAATGTGAGGGACATCGATAGCGAGGGGCAAAGCAAAGTCATCGAGGATATCGCTGAGCGACTCGAGGCCAGTTACGTTTTCCCCGAGGTCGCTGAGCTTTGCAATCAGCACCTGCGCTCGGAGTTCGCAGCCGGGGCCTTCAAGGACATCACGCGCCAGGAGACCTTCGCCCAGGCACTGACGACCGCCCTACAGAGCATCAGCAACGACAAGCACATGCGCGTCACCTTCGAGCCCGAGCGCGTGCGGGTGCAAGAAGCAGATCCCCTCGAGTCGCAACTGGAACAGTATCGCGAACAGCGCGACCGCAACTTCGGATTCGAGCAGGTCAAGATTCTGGAGGACAACGTCGGCTACGTGGAGATGCGTGCCTTTGCGCCGATCGAGTACGGACGCGAAACAGCGGCGGCGGCCATGGGCTTTCTCGCGAACACGAACGCCATCATCTTTGACTTGCGGCGTAACGGGGGTGGAAGCCCGGAGATGGTGCAGTTCATTTGCAGCTATTTCTTCCACGAGCGGACGCACCTCAACAGCTTGTATTTCCGCGAGTCGGACACAACGACGGAGTACTGGACTATTCCGGACGTGCCTGGGCGACCCCTGCCCGACATCCCGCTGTATGTCCTCACTAGCGAGTACACCTTCTCCGCCGCGGAGGAGTTCACGTACAACCTCTCTACCCGCGGGCGCGCGACCTTGGTGGGCGAGACAACCGGCGGTGGAGCCAATCCGGGCGGACAGGTCAGCGTAGGAGAGGGCTTCCTCATGTTCATCCCCACGGGGCGCGCAATCAATCCGATCACGGGCACGAACTGGGAAGGCGTCGGCGTCCCGCCGGACATTGAATCCAAAGCATCGCAGGCCCTTGACCTAGCTCTATCCGAGGCTCGCAAGGCGGGGCGCGAGTACCGCGAGTTCCAGAACTCCGAACAGGACTATCTATGGGCTGAGTATCACTCGAGCCTGCAGACGGCCGAGGCCAAGTTCGAGGACGGCCAGGCTGAAGCGGCTGTGAAGATCGTCGAGTCCGCTCTACGGACTGGTCGCGCTGGCGGCATCTTTGACGAGGCCACCATTAACTTCCTGGGCCATTCTCAACTCGGGGGCGAAAAGTACGATCTCGCCATCGCCATTTTGAACTTCAATGCGAATGCCTTCCCCTCGTCATCGAACGCCTGGGGCAGTCT
>JBLHLB010000049.1:0-17484 GCA_047618505.1 Planctomycetota bacterium | reverse complement strand
TCCCCGGGGTTTGACCCCTAGTGGATCGAGAAGACGTGCTCGCACGCGGGATTACGACATCCCTGGACTTGGTTGTCCGTTACGAAACACAGGCGACTTTCCTCCCGAACCCCTTCTTCCCTCTGACGCAAGACGAGGGCAGCGGGTTCCCTTTGCGGGCATAGGAAAATAGCGGGGCCGCGGCGATGAATTGAAAGTTCTATCGCTGACGTGGATTGAGCAGGGGAACGAGCGAAGCTCTCAGGTTGTCAATCGCCACCCCGGATCGGCGGTACGGAACCAGGTTCGCCGCCACTATTTGCCAAACCGAATCGGGGCGGCGCTCAGTGCCGCAAGGCGTAAGCACCGCCCCGATTCGGTTTGGCAAATAGTGGCGGCGAACCTGGTTCCGTACCGCCGATTATCAACTGCTGACTACTCCCCGGTCTTGTCGGGGGCGTCTGAGTAAGTCTGTTGGATCTCGCGGGGAATAAACTCGTTGAGGTGATCAAGGCTGTCGACTTCCTTGATCAGGTTACGGGCAATGACCATGCGCTGGACCTGGTTGGTTCCCTCATAGATCTGAAGGATCTTGGCGTCGCGGAAGAACTTGGCAATGGGGTAGTCCTCCATGAAGCCGTACCCACCGAAGATCTGCACGGCGTCCGTGGCAACTTCCATGGCCACGTCGGAGGCGTAGCACTTGCCCATGGCGGCCATCTTGGTGAGATTCTTCTTACCTTCGTCCACTGCGGCGCCGGCCGCATAGACGAGGTAGCGCGCGGCCTCTGTCTTCATGGCCATGTCCGCCAACATCTGCTGCACCATCTGGAAGCTCGAGATCGGCGCACCAAACTGCTTGCGACGGCTGGAGTACAGCACGGCCAGGTCCAGGGCACCTTGGGCGGCACCGACGGCCTGGGCCGCGACACCGGGTCGAGCGCGGTCAAGCGTCATCATGGCGTGCTTGAATCCCATTCCGGGACGGCCACCGATCAGATTGCTCTTAGGCACGCGCACGTTGTCGAAGTGCGTCTCAACGACAGGCACACAGCGGATACCCATCTTGTCCTCGACCTTCTTGACCTCGAAGCCGGGGGTCCCCTTCTCCACCAGGATGGCGCTGATGCGACGGGACTTCGACGTCGCATCTGTCACGCAGAACACGGTGTAGAAATCCGCGACGCCACCGTTGGTGGTCCACTTCTTTTCACCGCGGAGGATGTAGGAGTCACCGTCCTCCTCCGCCGTCACCGACAGTCCACCAGCGTCGGAACCGGCAAACTTCTCCGAGAGGCAGAAAGCGACGAACTTCTCGCCCGATGCAATCTGTGGCAACCACTTCTTCTTCTGCTCTTCGGTTCCACCGACTACGATCGGAAAAGAGCCGAGGGCGTTGACTGCGAAGGCCACGCCGAAGCCAGAATCTGCCTTGGCTAATTCTTCGGTCACCAGGGCCAGGGCAAGAATCCCGGCTCCGGAGCCCCCGTACTCCTCGGGGATGAAGGTGCGAAAGAGACCTGCTTCCGCAACGGCCCGAGCAGCGTCATAGTTGTACTCCTGGGCCTTGTCATACTTGGCGGCCTGGGGTCGGACGTGCTTATCGGCGATCTCGCGGGCAATGGCCTGCAGTTCGAGGGCCTTCTCGCTGAAGACAATGTTCTGGGGCATGGCAGAAACGGGGGGGGATGGTGCAGGAAGCAGGGTGTGTCGGATCTCCGGGCGTGCCGGAGAATTTGACTGGCCAAAATTTAGGACAGGCCGGACCTTCGATCGAGCCTATCCTCAGGGGGTGGGAGTATAGCGGCTGAGCTCCCCACCCAAGCCCCCTGGAATGGCCTCTGCCTCTGCCGTCTGAACCTGCCCCAATCATGAGCCTCCGATCCACCTGGTCGCGCCTCCCAGCAGCGCTCCCCTTCGGCCCCTCCATCGCCCTCCTCTTGGGGCTCTTGGGCCCCCTTCTGGGCATACTCCTCCCCGCCTGTGGCGGATCAGAGGCCAGTGACACGATCTACTGGTGCTCCATGCACCCCGATGTGCGCCAGCCGGATCCGGGCACCTGCCCCCTTTGCGGTGGAATGCGATTGGTGCCCCTGGATCAAAGCCTCCTGGCCGACAACTCCGGAGCCCTGCAGCTCAGCACTACCCAGGTCCAACAGGCCGGGGTTCGTCTGGCCCCCGTCGAGCGCCGCAATCTCCAGCGGGAGCAACTTTTCAGTAGTCGCTTCAGCGTCGACCCCCGCCGCGAAGTCACCATCCACAACCCCATACCGGGTTCCAGCAAAGTCGCCGTGGTGCACTTCCCTACGGCCGGCCAGCTCGTCCAAGTTGGTGATGTCCTGCTTGAGTTTGAGAACGAGCTCTTGGCCCAGCAGGTCAATCAGTTCCGTGACGCAATCGCACGCTACGAGGAGCTCAAGCGCCAGGAAGGTCGTGAACTTCAAGCCGCTGAGATGCTCAAGCGCAAGGAGACGATCCACCAACAGCTCGAAGACGCCGGAGTCGAACGCGAATGGGTCCTGTTGCTTGCGCACGAAGGCCGCCGCCGCGAGAGCACACCGCGTTTCCCCCTGCGCTCCCCCGCGGAGGGAGTGCTAATGCGAACCCCAATCGTTCAACCCGGTCGCTTTGCCCGACAGGGCGAGGCCCTCTTCCACCTTGCGGACATCTCGCAACTGTGGATCGAACTCGAAGTTCACGAACGCGACCTGGCCTGGCTCGAACCCGGGCTGCGCATGCGTTATCAATCCCCCGCCGTGGACGGCCGTGAATTCTGGGCAACGATCGATGCCGTCGAGATCGTCGCGGACCGCGGACCCGCGGAAACCCGTGTGCGCGCGCGGGTTACCAGCGCGGGTGGCCGCATTCTTCCGGGAACCTGGGGGCGCGCTACGGTCATCGTTGAAGCTCCGGATACTCTCGCCGTTCTCGCCGACGCAGTGCTACGCAGCGGACTCCGCGATGTCGCGATCATTGCCGAGGGCAATGGGCGCTTCCGCCCGGTGGCTTTGACCCTCGGTCGTCGCAACCTAACGCTACAACCAACGCGCAGAAACAAAGAGGCGGACGCCACGGCGGAATTGTTCGCCGGGCAGCGCTACCACGAAGTCCTTGGCGGGCTATCCGCGGGAGAGCAAGTGGTCAGCGCGGGGAACTTCCTGTTGCTCTCCGAAGCAAGCTTCCAGGGCGCACTGGAGAAGCTCTTAGCAGAAGGTGGGTCAGCCTCCCTCCAACCCGAATCGGAGGAGATGAAGGCAGCTATGGACGGCCTGCTCCACTCCTACGAAAGCTTGCGCAGCGCCTTCGCCGCGGACAACGAGGACAACCTTGCAGCGCCGGTGCAAGAGCTCAGGGACGTCACACGGGACTTCGACCAGGACGCACTCCCGGCCGAGGCGGCGGCTGTCTGGGAGCGACTTAGTGAAGCGGTCGTGGCCCTGGAGGGAATGCTCCAGTCGAGCTTCGAGATCGAAGCCGCCCGCGTCCACTTCGGTTCCATCTCCCGCGAACTGGTAACCCTTGTCCGCGACTATTCGCCCGGGCGCATGACGGACGGAGGCCTTGTGCTCTTCCGCTGTCCCATGGCGGACGATTACGGTTTTGATCTGTGGTTCCAGCCCAATGCGGAACTGGAAAACCCCTATATGGGGCTACGCATGCTTGAGTGTGGCGAGCGGGTAACGCTTTGAGTGGCGCGGAGGTCAAGTCGTGCTAACACTCCTCGTTGACGCCTGCATCAAGAACCGCTTCCTGGTGGGACTTGTGGCTACGCTCCTGGCCTTGGCCGGGGCCTGGTCGCTCCTACACACACCGATTGACGCCCTCCCTGATCTCTCCGAAGTCCAGGTTGTAGTCGCGAGCGAATGGCTCGGTCACGATCCGGAAACGGTGGAGGACCACGTCACACGGCCGATCGAGACGGCACTCCTCGCGGTTCCCGGTGTCCGCGAAGTGCGTGGCCAATCGTTCTTCGGCGGCTCTTTCGCCTATGCCATCTTCGATGACAACACGGACCTTTACTGGGCCAGGGCGCGCGTCCTAGAGCAGCTTTCGCGCATCCAACCGGAAATGCCCGCAGGCGTGGTGCCGTCCCTCGGACCGGACGCCACTGGTCTCGGTTGGGTTTACGTCTATTGCCTCGAGGACCAAAGCGGGCAACTCGACCTGGGCCAACTGCGCCAGCTGCAGGACGACTTTATCGCCGAACAAGTCGCGAGCGTACGCGGCGTGGCTGAAGTGGCCTCCCTCGGCGGCGCGCCCCGGGAGATTCAAGTCACCCTGGACCCGATGGCACTAGTGGGCGAAGGCATCTCCCCCGCCATGGTCGTGCGTGCCCTTAAGCGCTCCAGTGGCGACGCTGGCGGACGCTTGATCGAGGTTGGTGAAGCAGAGCACATGCTACGCGCGCGCGGCGTCTTCCGATCACTACAGGACATTGAGCTAGTCCCCGTTGGCCGGAGTTCGCCCCCCGGCATGCCCCTTTCCATGGGTGGCGAAGCGGGGCGGGTCGTTCTCCTGCGCGACGTCGCGAGCGTTGAACTCGTACCAGGTCTGGTGCGCGGCATCGCCGATCGCAACGGAGAAGGCGACGTGGTGGCAGGCATCGTCGCGATGCGCAGCGGCGAGAATGCACTGACGACGATCGAACGTGTCAAGCAACGCCTGATCGAGCTGGCTCCCGGACTCCCCGAGGGCGTTCGCGTGGTAAAAGCCTACGACCGCTCAGGCCTGATCAAACGCTCCATCGCGACCCTGAGTCGACAGCTGATCGAAGAATTGTTGATCGTCGCGCTGGTATGCATTCTGTTCCTTTGGCACGCGCGCAGTGCCCTGGTCAGCGTTGTCGTCTTGCCTCTTGGGCTGCTGCTGGCCTTCCTAGCCATGCGCATCGTCGGCGTCGACGCCAACGTCATGTCCCTTGGCGGCCTGGCCATAGCCATCGGCGCCATGGTGGATGCATCGATTGTGCTGGTGGAGAACGTGCATAAACACGCCGAACGAGCTCCCGAGGGCACGGATCGTTGGGCCATTGTCAGTGCAGCGTCGCGCGAAGTCTGCCCGGCGCTCTTTCTTTCGCTCCTGGTCATCACCGTCTCCTTCCTGCCGGTGTTTTCGCTCCAGGGCCAAGCCGGTCGACTATTCCATCCCCTGGCCTGGACCAAGACTTTTGCCATGGGAGCGGCGGCGTTGCTTTCCATCACCGTGCTCCCGCCCCTGGCCGGTTGGTGCGTGCGCGGGCGCATTCGTTCCGAGGAGGCAAACCCTCTTTCGCGCCTATCCATGGGCGCCTATCTGCCGGTTTTACGCTGGGCCTTGAACAACAGAGTAGCAACTATTGTGGTTGCGTTGGTGTGCATGCTCGCCACGATCATCCCCTGGAGCAACCTCGGCACCGAGTTCATGCCACCCATCCGCGAGGGCGATGTCCTGGCCATGCCGACGACCCTGCCGGGCATCTCGGCGACGGAAGCGCGTCGAACACTGCAGATTCAGGACAGGATTCTGGCGGGCTTTCCAGAGGTGGAGATCGTGCTCGGAAAGGCCGGACGCGCGGAGACGCCCCTGGATCCGGCACCCCTCTCCATGCTTGAAACGCACATCACGCTATTGCCCCAGGAGACCTGGCCAGCGCGCGTGTTCGAGCGCGAATTGATGGAGGAACTGGTGCACGATCTGGTGGAGTTCGCGCGCTCCGATGACTGGATGCGCGCAGACGCTCCCGAAGCCGGCGACGAACGCAGCATCGAGGAAGCCACCGAGGTGGCCTTCTTTGATGGACTGGCACGCCTGCGCGTCGCAATCATGACGGCGCGTAGCGAAGCCTTGGACGCGGGTCTTTCGGCTGATGATGACGCCTCAATTTACGCTGCCCTGGAGGATGCCATCGTCATCGCCGCAGGGCGTGCCGTTGAGCAGGCGCTTTCCTCCCGCGGGCTTTTGACCCCGGAAGCACACGGCCGCCTCGTCCATGCCCTCGTAGACCGCGCCCGTGACGGCTTTGACGTCAGCGAAGTCGAGCTACATCCGACAAACTTTGACGATCTGGTACAGGGGGAAATGGACCATGCGGTCAGCGTTCCCGGCATGCCGAACTGGTGGTTGATGCCGATCGAAACGCGCCTCGGAATGCTCGCCACGGGCATGAAGGGTGAGGTCGGAATCAAGCTCCTGGGACGCGACCTGGGTGACCTGGCCAAGCTTGCGGAAGACTTGGAGCCCATCCTCGCGGGGGTTCCCGGAACGTCCGCCGTACTCGCAGAACGCGCCCTTGGCGGCCGCTACCTCGACGTGGACATCGACCGCCTGAGCGCAGCAAACTTCGGCTTGACCGTGGGCGATGTGCAGGACGTAGTGCGCTTTGCCGTCGGGGGTATGCCGGTCACTACGGCCTTCGAAGGGCGCTCGCGGCTGGATGTCTCGGTGCGCTATCCACGGGAGTTACGCGACAGTCCCGAAGCCCTGGCGAGCACACTGGTTTGGACTCCGTCGGGCAAGCGCGTCCCCCTCGGTCAGGTGGCCACGGTCCGCTTTAACGAAGGGCCGCCCGCCATCAAAAGCCAGGACGGTCAACTCCTCACCAACGTGCCCATCGCGCTTTCCCCAGGGGCAGATGTTGGCACCTATGTGCGCGACGCGAAGGTGGCCATCGATTCCGCCATCGAAGCGGGCGAACTGGTCGTTCCAGCCGGAACGACCATGCGCTGGAGCGGCGAATTTCAATTGATGCAGGAGGTCTCCAACCGACTACGCCTAATCATTCCCCTGACCCTCGGGATACTATTCCTTCTGGTCTATCTGCAGATGCGGAATGTTGTGGAGACCTTGATCACCCTGGTCACCTTGCCCTTCGCCTTGACCGGCGGGTTGTGGCTCGTTTGGATGCTTGACTATCAGCTCTCGGTGGCCGTCATCGTCGGCTTCCTAGCCTTGGCCGGACTCGCCACGGAGACCGCGATTCTGATGCACCTGTACCTGCGTATGGCCTGGGAAAAGCGCGCGGAGGGTGGGCATTTCCCCACGGGCATTCTATTGCGCGAGGCCGTGATGGACGGTGCCGTGTCGCGCTTGCGCCCCAAGCTCATGACCGTCGTGACGACCATGTTGGCGCTACTTCCCATCCTGTGGGCCACTGGCACGGGTTCCGAACCGATGCGCCGCATGGCCGCCCCCATGATCGGCGGACTGGTCACGTCGACGCTGCACACGCTGATCCTGATCCCGATTTACTTCGCCGCTTGGAAGGAGCGCGAGGCCAGGCATCAGCGTGCGCGAGCCGAGTTCAACTAGCCCCGCTCTACTTCGCGATTCCGATGACGCCAACCGCGGCGCGTGCCCCGGCATTGCCAGTCGGTTGACCACCGTCGTCAGGCGCGGCGTGCACCACCATGCCGCGGCCGATCACGTCGTTGGTTCCTCCGAGCGAAAAGTTGTCGAAGCTGGCTGAGAAACTCGCCGCTCCGTCCTCACCCGCAACTAAGTTGCCCAGATCTCCGGCGTGGCGCATTTCTGATTCGGGCAAGGCGTGATCGTGGCTGCCGGGGTTGTAGTGACCGCCGAGGCTCTTGCCGGATGAGTCAGTCATGTCACCGAATTGGTGAATGTGGAAGCCATGGCTGCTACCGGGCTCAAGGCCTTCAATCTTGCCTTCTACCAGGACCGTGCCAGCGTCGGTCGTGAAGTGAATAACACCATGTACTTCGCTACCAGTGGTGGGCTGGATCACGCAGACGGCGCGCTCGACGAGAGTCGCAGCATCGGTCTGGGTGGTGGTGGCGTCGAGGCACGCCGTACCGGCGGCGATGCCCATGAGAACGAGGGCGGCGAGGGAGATCGGGCGTTGCATGGAATGCTCCAGGTGCTTGCGGCAGTGCAAGTTGAGGTCAGCCGGGCAGCCCGGCGTGCGAGTGGATGATCCCCGTGGAGAACAAGAGACCCACGGGCTCGGGAGTGTAGCGCTCCAGCAGGCCCCGCCGTCCCCTCCGTGAACCAGAATCTCAGCGGGAGCCCAAGGGATCAGTCCATCAGGGCCCTGACTGCCGCCGTCAGAGCCGGCAGAACCTGCCTATGGCCCCGGGCATCCCAATGCGTGTCGCCCCGCAGGTATCCGGGTTCCCCTTTCCGGGCCGCCTCTTCGAGGATCGCAGTTGTGCTCAGAAACGAGATGCCCCGCTCTTCGCAAGCTTCGCGCATGAGATCCTCCAGGGCTGAAGCGTTGGCTCGCGCCGTAGGCAACAGCGTTTCCGGCGTGAACTGGGGTACCGGGTTTTGGAAGTTGGCCATCTCGTAGATCAGTGGAGCGTTCTGCTCGACAACCGGCAGCAGCGCCTGGGCTTTGGAGGGCAGGTAGACGAAGAGCAATTTCGCACCTGCCTCTTCAACCGCCTTTGAAACATCGCCGAGCACTTCCAAGTTAGGTGCGAAGGCTGGGTCGGCCAACCATTCCTCACGCGACCGGGTTAGGGCCAGGAGATAGCCAGGCAGCATCCATGTGACGAACTCTTCGGACCCTCCGGTCGTCTCCAACCGCAAACCGGGGAGCGGCGTCAACTGCGCCGCATCGATACGACGCCCGCGCAGGTGTCGCAGGATCGCGAGGAGGCGAAAGTGCGGCGGACGATGATCATTGTGAACGTCACCCCAGGTCGTGCGCCCTTCGCTCTGGTGGTAGAGCGTCATCAGCGCATCGGTCAAGTCGTTGCCACCGAAGAACATCCAAATCACGACGCGCGGCCGTTTTGGCAATCCGTGCCGCAACAGCAAGTCGCGCTCCTGGAAAGCCCCGATACTGGCGACGCCAAGGTTGTAGATCGACAGGTCCAGCTCGTGGCGCAGGAGCTGCGCGAGTCCTACGGGCTTCTCGATCCCCGCACTGACCCCAAAGGAATCTCCGACCAAGATGATGTCCGCCTGTTCAGGAATGGACAGATTCGGAAATCCAAACTCATCAACGATGATATCGACATCACCCCACCTTGCGTAATCCGCCACAGCGGCTTCAATGGGTGCGAGTCCGATGTCCACCAAGTCCTTGGGCGGCGGGCCATGGTATGAACCGACAAAGAGCGGAAGCGGCATGTCCTCCACCGCCGTGTCATCCAGCAGATCGGGATGGAAGAAGCCAACTCCGTGGAGCGGGAAGGTGCGCCTGAAAGATGCCGGAACAAGCGCGGGGACGAAGTGCAAGGCCGCTTCAACGCACCCAAGTGCCAGGGTCATGGAAGCGCCGATCAGCAGGACGGCGCGCTTAGGACTGATCTTCTTCATTGGGTTTCGTTCCGGCGGGCCCAAACAATCATACGCGGCGCATCGGCATCAAAGGGTCGACCATCAAAGTCACCCTCCAGTCGCTCCAACCGGAAACCGCGGGCGAGCAGGAGGACCTCTAGCTCGTTCGGTCCGTAGAGGCGCACATCCTCATGCCAAGTCCGCTCCGTTCCATCCGCTTCGGTCACGCTGACGTGCTTGACCACCCTGCGCCCATGGTGGCCGAGGTGGCGCCGCTGAACCATGACGCGCCCACCCTTCTCGTCCCTAGATTCGGGGACTAAGGTCCGCCGAATCCGATCCGCATTCATGAGGTCGAGCAGCAAAAGACCGCCGGGAGCCACGCTGCGCGCCACAACCTCAAGGACCTCTGCATTCGCATCATCATCGAAGTAGCCCCAGGAGCTGAAGAGCATCGCAACCGTGTCGAAGGCCCCCGTGCGAAAGGGAAGGGCCCGCACATCTCCGCGCACCAGGCGATCCCGCAGAATTCCGCCGTCCAGTTCCTGCGCTCGAGCCAGAAGGGCCCCCGATAGATCCAATCCGACCACCGCGCACCCCGCTTCGAGGAAAGCGAGGGTATGGCGGCCGGCACCACAGGCCAGGTCCAAGAGGCAACCACCGGCGGGAACGAGCTGTCGTTCAAGCAATCCGGCGACCTCCGCTCGGGCTGCGTCCTGACTCCGGTGGGCATAAACGTCGAGGTAACCCGCTTCGAAGGCGGACTCGAACCAGGGCGTCTCGGACTCGGAAGAACTGTGGGTGGTCGCGGAGTTCATGGATTCTCATGCTGCCCCAAGGGAGCAAGATTCCCCATTCCTTATCCCTCCCTTTGCCTTCGACTTTTCCACAGGGGCGGAAAGTTGGTCACCTTGTCTGCTGTCAGGTGGGGAGTTGAACGTGGGCGAACCCTAGATTTTTGGGTCATAGTCGGACACTTCCGCGGCCAATCCAGGTCTTCCCCTTGGGAGGGTGGGGGTTGTGGATGGGCTTGATGAGGGCCATCCCCAACGGGCCCCCCCCGGTGCGCCCCGCCCACTCCAACGATCCCCACCCCTTCCAACCGACCACCCCACTTCATATCCCTCCTACCGCCTCTGGGCCGCAGTCGCCACAATGCCCGCGTCCAGCTCTCCCTCTCCGCTTCCCCAAAGAGTCCCGTGAAACCCTCCCCTCCCACCCCCGGTTGGCTGATCGATCGTGCCAACAAGGAACGCCGTGAAAGCGTGCAGCTCGGCCCCTGGGCGCGCAGGTCGGCCGACTCCAAGGGTCGACAGCACCACGAGGAAGAGGACGATCTCCGCACGGTTTACGAGCGCGATCGTGATCGCGTCGTCCACGCTGTCGCCTTCCGTCGGTTGATGTACAAGACCCAGGTCTTTGGGAACTGGGAAGGCGACCACCAGCGCACTCGCCTATCCCACAGTCTCGAAGTTGCCCAGGTGGCGCGCTCCGTCGGCAACGCCCTTTCACTCAACGAACCGCTCTGCGAGGCGCTCGGCCTGGCCCATGACATCGGGCACCCGCCCTTTGGTCACCGCGGCGAATGGGCCCTCGATAAGCTCATGGCGAACCACGGGGGCTTCCGCCACAACTCGCAGGTGCTACGCGTTGTCGATATGCTCGAACGCCGTAGCCCCGACTATCCTGGCTTGAACCTGACGCGCGAGATGCGCGAGTCTCTTCTGAAGCACGAGAGCGACGAAGACTGGCCCGCCGAGTTCCGCCCGCGCCCCAAGCGACCCTGCCTAGAAGCACAGGTCGTCGACCTGGCCGACTCCACCGCTTACCACGTCCACGATCTTGAGGACGGCCTGCGCGCCAAGATGTTCACGGAAGCGCAGCTCGAGAAAGACTGCCGTATTTGGTCCGGCGCCTGCGAAGCCGTCGAAATGCGCCACCCGGGTTTCCTTAAGGGCTCCAAGGATAACTCCCTGCGCATCAAGCGCATCACGAACGAGCTGCTCAAGATCTGCATCCACGACCTGATCGATATGAGCCGTCGGCGCCTTGATCGGATCAGACCCAAGTCCGCCGAAGATGTTCAGGCAGCCGAGCGCTTGCTTGTGGGGCACAGTCGCGTACTCAAGCCAGAGATCAGCGAACTGCACAAGTTCCTCCACAGTCGTTTCTATCGCCACGCCTACCTGACGCGTTTCACAGAGCAGGCCCAGGACGTGCTGGTCGATCTCTTCAACGCCCTCGTTGCAAACCCCACTGAGATGGCCCCCTGGTACCAGTCCTGGTGCGAACAGGTCGGCGTCGAGCGATCGGTTTGTGATTACGTTGCAGGCATGACCGACCGCTTCGCTGAGCGCGAATTCCAACGGCTCACGGGCCGCAAACCGCCCTGGCAGGGACAATCCATGCCCTAGGTGCTCGCGGGTCCCTATGCTGGCTCCATGAAGTTCCTCACCGCGCTTTGCCTGACGCTCTCACCCTTCTTGCTCCCCCAGGAAGGGCCGCAACTCACGCCGGAGAACCTCGACGGTTTCCTGGAACAGATCCTGCCCCCCTCGGAGGAGCTTGCGTGGGAACGCATCGAATGGCGTACCTCCCTTGGCGCCGGAATCGTGGATGCGCGCGCGGCGGACAAGCCAGTTCTGCTGTGGGTCATGAATGGGCATCCCCTCGGCTGTGTGTGAAACAATGGCGTAGTTACCAGACGGTCTGTCTGGTCAGATGAGCGAGTCCAGAAACTCGTGGCCAGTTTCGTTCCCGCGGCTGACGAAGTCGGACACTTGCAACGCGCAGAGGATAGCGAGGGTCGTTTCTTCCGCGGGTTCTGCGAGAAGGGTCACTACGCTGGTCGAACGGAACCTACAAACACGCGCCAGGGCATCTACGCTGTGACGCCCGGTGGATCGTTTCTGGCTTCAGTGAATACTCGCAATGCAGACGCGATGATTCACATGCTTGAGGAAGCGCTTGGCAAGTGGGAGAAGCTCGGCAAAGAAGAGCGTCTCGGGACATTGTTCCAGTCTGACAAGAGTACGCGTTTCGAGCGCTTCTATCCCAGCGACGGGATGGTCCTGCGCTGCGTCTCCCGCGACCTGGAAGAACAAGTCGATCTCCGCCAATCGGACTGGCGCCGCGCTGCTTGGAACATGGACTACGCCTGGTTCCGGAGGGACGAAGTCGCGTCCATGATCCCGCGGCCCGAAGTCGGCGCCCAGAGCATGATGCCCGATGAGCTCGCCCTACGCCTGGCGCGCTGCCACCTAGTCGACAACGTGCGCGGGCAAACCCCGGCCTACGGCAGGAAGGACATCAAGCGGGCAGAGATCACCTTCGAGGTCACAGAAATCGATGGGGAGATCATGCATCTCACCATCCGCGGGCAGACCAGCGCGGAACGCGGATCGGACAAGAAAAGCGGGCTTGAATGCCAGCTCCTCGGTCGCGCCATCTTCGATGGCGAGCGCTTCACCGCCTTCGAGTTGGCCGCCCTGGGTCGGCGTTGGGGCGGCACGCGCTACAACGCGCGCGATGGCCAGGGCGAGTCCCAACTTGGCATCGCCCTGGTCCTCGATGCCGACGCGCCGCGCGTCGCTCCGGCCAATCACTGGATTTACGGCTGGCGTTAGAGCGTCGCCAAGACCGCGTTGAATGTTGCGCTAGGTCGCATGGCTGCACTCGCCTTGGCGAGGTCCGGAGAGAAATAGCCGCCGATGTCCATAGCTTTGCCCTGGACTCCGTTTAGCTCGGCGACGATCGCCTCCTCCGCCTCCCCCAACGCCTTCGCCAGGGGCGCAAACTTGGCGGCCAGGGCAGCATCACTGTCCTGGTCCACAAGGGCCTGGGCCCAGTAGAGCGCGAGGTAGAAGTGACTCCCACGGTTGTCCAGCTCGCCACACTTGCGCGAGGGCGATTTGCCAGTCTTCAGAAGCTCGCCCGTCGCCGTATCCAAGGTTTCCCCAAGGACACGCGCACCGCCATTGTCTGTGCTCCCCGCCAAGTGCTCAAGTGACACGGCCAGGGCCAAGAATTCGCCCAGGGAATCCCAACGCAGGTGGTTCTCCTTTTCGAACTGAGCCACGTGCTTGGGTGCGGATCCGCCGGCACCGGTTTCGAAGAGCCCACCCCCTTGCATGAGGGGTACGACAGAAAGCATTTTCGCACTCGTACCAAGCTCGAGGATGGGGAAGAGGTCCGTGAGGTAGTCGCGGAGAACATTGCCCGTGACGGAGATGGTGTCTTCCCCCGCCTTCGCGCGGGCGAGCGTGAAGCGCGTAGCCTCGACCTGTCCCATGATCCTGATGTCCAGGCCGTCCGTGTCGTGCTCGCCGAGGTAGCGCCCGACTTTCTGGATCAACTGGGCATCGTGGGCCCGCGATTCGTCGAGCCAGAAAACGGCGGGGGCTCCCGTGGCGCGGGCACGCGAAACGGCGAGTTTCACCCAATCCCGGATGGGAGCATCCTTGGCCTGGCACATGCGCCAGATGTCGCCCTCTTCCACAGCGTGCTCCAGGATGCAGTGACCTGCGCCGTCCAGGACGCGCACGGTACCCCCCGCGCTCATCTCAAAGGTCTTGTCGTGGGAACCGTATTCCTCGGCCTTCTGCGCCATCAGGCCTACGTTCGGAACTGTCCCCATCGTCGTCGGATCAAAGGCGCCGTTCTCTCGGCAGAAGTCAACGGTGGCGGCATACAGACCTGCGTAGCTGCTGTCGGGGATGACGGCCTTCGTGTCCTGGGCTTTCCCCTCTCGGTTCCACATGCGGCCGGAGGTTCGGATCATCGCGGGCATAGAGGCGTCGATGATCACATCGCTGGGCACATGCAGGTTGGTGATTCCGCGATCAGAGTCGACCATGGCCAGATCAGGACCGGAGCTTAGCTTAGCTTCAATGGCCGCCTCGATCGCAGCACGCCGATCTTCGGGAAGTGTCTTGATTGCGCTCAAAACTTGCCCTAGCCCGTTGTTCGCATTTGCTCCCGCCTTCCTGAGATCGTCGGCAAATTCGCGGAACACATCGGCAAAGTAGGTGCGCACCACATGCCCAAAGAGAATCGGGTCGGAGACCTTCATCATGGTCGCCTTGAGGTGCACAGAGAAGAGCACACCCTTCTCCTTGGCATCCGCAAGCTCGCGCTCCAGGAAAGCAAGCAGCGCGCGCTTCTCCATCAGCGCCGCGTCGATCACCTCACCGTCCAACACCGCCAAGGCGTCCTTGAGAACACTCACGGTTCCATCGGATGTAACATGTTCAATGCGAAGGCTGTCTGCCTGCGCCATTGTCACGGATTTCTCGTTGGAGCGGAAATCTCCGCTGGTCATGTGTGCCACGTGGGTCTTCGAGTCTGTCGCCCAAGCGCCCATGGGGTGCGGGTGACTACGGGCATATTCTTTCACGGCACGGGGGGCGCGGCGATCGGAGTTGCCTTCCCGTAGGACCGGGTTGACGGCGCTGCCCTTGATGCGGTCATAGCGCTCGCGAACGTCGCGTTCCGCAGCTGTCGCCGGCGTATCGGGATAGTCCGGCAACGCATTGCCAGCGGCCTGCAACTCCGCGATGGCCGCTTTCATCTGCGGCACCGAAGCACTGATGTTTGGCAGCTTGATGATGTTCGCCTCAGGGCTCTTCACCAAGTCACCCAACTCAGCCAGGGCGTCGGGTACGCGCTGCCCTTCTTCCAAACACTCGGGAAAGGCCGAGAGCAATCGGCTGGCCAGGGAAATATCCCGCGTTTCCACAGCAACCCCCGCCGCTCCGGCGAAGGCTTGCACTATGGGAAGCAACGAATGCGTGGCCAGGGCCGGGGCTTCGTCGGTGAGGGTGTAGAGAATGCGACCGGTGGAGTTTGACATGGAAATATGGCTCGAGGTTGGCGGACAGTTTGCCGCATCCGCGCCAAAGGAAAAGCGCGAAACCCAGGTGTGCGGCACCTAGTCGAGGCTTAGCGCCAAAGACCGGCGATGCGTTTCAAGAGACGCACAAACCAAGGCACTCGTGGCTGCTGCTCCTCACCGCTGGGCTGCTCTCCTACGCCCAGGCCCTCGAACATCGGCTCAACCAAGTGGTCGTGCTTACGCGGTCGGAAGCCCTGGCCCTCAGATCGTTCCTCCTCGGGGTCTGTCATGGGCCAGAGAATAGCCGCCGGGGCCCACGGGGCTCAATCGATGGCAGGAATCAGCAGCGAGTCGAAGTAGGATGCCGAGGTGTCGACCCTACCCCACGAATTCACCAACCCAGCACACCTCGCCCTGGCCCTGCGCCACGCGTCCGTGGGACCGCGCAACAACGAGCGACTGGAGTTTCTGGGCGATACGGTTCTGGACCTGATCGTGGCAGAGGAGCTCTTCCACCACCATGAGGAAGAGCGCGAGGGAGCCCTGACGGAGATGAAGTCGGAGGTCGTCTCGCGGCACGCCCTGGCCGAGGCTTCGCGCTCCCTGCGACTCGCGGACCTAGCCCAGGTCGGTCCGGGGATGCGCGGTCGCGAGATGCCGATTTCCGTAATGGCCAATCTCTACGAGGCTGTGCTGGGGGCGGTTTACCTGGACGCAGGCCTGGAAGCCTCGCGAGCTTTTGTGTTGGTGACCCTGGCGGAGCCCCTAGGTCGCGTGCGGCGCCAGGAGAATGAGCCCAATCCGAAGCAAGAGTTGCAACGGGTGGCCCAACTTCAGACGGGAGAGCCGCCGGAATACCGGCTGATCGAAGAACGCGGCAACGCCCAGGCGCGCGCCTTTCTGATTGAAGCGAAGGTCGGCCCAGTGGTTTTCCCCAGCGCCTGGGGCCGCACGCGCAAGGAAGCCGAAAAGTGGGCTGCCTTTGAAGCCCTCTTGGTCATTGGCTCAAAGGCCAGCGACAAGGGTCGCGACGAGGGTCGCGACTAGTTCTTATTTCGGCCGAGCAGGCGGCCAACAAAGGCTGTGACGGCGGTTCCGGCGATCACCAGTGACCTTGCCGGATTTGGTGAAGAGCAGGCCTAACTTTGCAAAGAGGCCGCCCTTCAGGAGGATGTTGCCGGCGATCAAACCGCCAACACCATAGGCCGCAAACTTGTCCGAACTGGGGCAAACTCCTCGTAGCGGTTCCCCTCTAGTAAGCGTGCACCCTCCAACAGACTGCGGACCCAGCACGTACTTTATCCAAGTCAGTCAGACTCACAACGGCGTTCATGGACAGCACACCGGTACGACCAAGGACGCGCACCTCGTAGTTCAGGGTGTGCTCTTCTTCCCCTTCGAAGACAGGGTCCTTGGCCCAGTAGCTTTTATTGGTCGTCGAATCATAGTGCGGCGATTCGGCCCAACCGATGATGTCCATGGTGCCATAGCCCGCCTCCCGGCGGGCGTCGTTCATGGCGTCCGCGTCGTCCTGGATCGCCTTCATCATCTCTTCGAAGTCGATCGACACGGCGTCGTCATCCTCGACGTGCCCATCGTCTTCGTAGGAGACGATGATGCCGCCTTCAGGCAATTCCGATGGGGGCGGCGATCAGGGCCATAGACAGCAGACCAGTCGAAACGGTTAGTAGCGAAGACTTGGTGCGCCGGGCCAGGGCACGCATTCAGGGAATCATCAGTGGCTTTGGGAAGCGAGCTGGGGCGGATTAGTCCGGAAAAAGTGCGTCCCCCCGGTAAATTGACCTGGGGAGCATACACAGATTCGAGCGCCCGAGCCCCCACCCCTGTACCCTGTCGCGCTGCCATGTCGGATGCTTCCACAGAAACAGCCGTGCGCGAAATCAGCGCCGGGGTCGACCCGCAGGTGCTCGAAACCTCCGCGCCTTTCCTGCGCCTGGTCCAGGACCTCGGGCGCCGGCGACGGGTGGAAGCGGGGAGCCTCTGGGGAGCCTCGCAGTCCATGGTCCTGGCCGCCCTGGCGCAGCGCTTGCCCGGGCCCTTTCTGATCCTGGCCTCCACCAACGCTGAGGCGGAAGTGGCTTTGGATGAGCTGGCAACCTTCGGCGCCGAAGCCTCGCTCTTCCCCGCACGCGAAGCGACCAGCACCGGTGCAGCCCACGCGGATCCTGAATCAGTACGGCTGCGCCTACGGATGACCCAGGCCCTTGCCGGACCGGAGGAAAAGCGGCCGAAGATCATCGTGACTTCGTTGCTCGCGCTACTTCAACCGATCCCATCGGCGGCGGACATGGAGCGCGATTTCCTGCACCTGCATGTGGGCCAACGGTTCGGTTCTGAGCAGTTGATGGAACGCCTAGTGAATGCCGGTTACACACGCCAACCACTGGCCGAGAAACCTGGAGAAGTCAGCCTGCGGGGCGACATCC
>JBLHLB010000048.1:0-17808 GCA_047618505.1 Planctomycetota bacterium | reverse complement strand
ACCCGATTGGGTGCTCCAGCTGGATCCCGAGGCGCAGGACGTCAGCCTCGGCAGCTTTGCCTGGAACGAGAATGAAGCGCGTCTTCTCCGGCACAATCGCTCGATAAAATCGCGCAACACGGCCTTCATCGAAGGCGACGCGAAGAGTGCCACGGAGGTCGATGTCGAGCGTGAAGAGGTGCGTCAGGTGCGTGTGACCAACGATTACCGTGTTCTGCTCGGCCTGCGTGCCTTGGGCTGGAATCCCGACATCCAAGAGGCGGCCTGGGATCACTCGGACTACATGTCCAGGACGGGCGACTTCGGTCACGTGGAGCCTACTCCCGGTCGGGAAGGGTTCTCGGATCGACTGCGGCGCCGTGGCTACAACGCTGCCGGGGGAGAAAACTGCTACCGGGGCTCCGGCGATGCGGACATGGTCCACCAGGCTTGGTTACACTCACCGGGCCACCACAGGAATATTATCGCCACGGGACATACAGAGATGGCAGCCGCCCGCATCGGCGCCTATTGGACGCAGGTCTTTGGGCGCGATTCTGAGTTCTTCGACGATCTCTAGGGCTGCCCCCCCAGGCAGGCTTTTCCCCCTCAAATCAAACTTCCCACACGATTCCAAAGCATGGTCCGACTAGTCCTCGAAGAGAATGGGAAGCGACGCGCCTTTCGCGTTGGCGATGGAGTTCTGAAAATCGGCAGTGGGGCGGCGGCGTCCCTGCGCCTGGAGGATCCCATCGTCGCGGAACTACACGCGGAACTGGAGATCGTGTCGGATCACGCGCTGCTTCGTTTGGAAGCTGGAGCCGCTCCGCCCGAGATCGACGGGGAGACCGTGTTGGGTGATGTAACCTTGCAGCAGGGGCAAGGCTTGGTCTTCGGCGAAGCCTTGATCTGGATTGAGGATGAAGGCTTGGAAGCGGGGGCGGGGCGACCGGCGTCCGCGCCCGGCATTGCCCAACCCGGGGCCGATGCATCTGCTGCGCAGCGGGCCGGTGCATCCGCTTCGCAAAAGGCCGCTGCGGGGCGAAAGTCTTCTGGCTCGCGCCGTCCCAAGTCGAGCCCAAGTCCCTCCCGGGATGCGGCCCGCCAGCGAGCCATCGAACGCGCCTCTGGACAAGACGACCGCTCCCGAGTGCAACGCACTCGCCCGCGTGGAAAGAAGGGCATCCCGACGCCTTTGCTACTCGGCATCGTCGGGGTCATCCTGCTGATCGCTGGCTTCGCGGTGATGAAGGGTTTCAAGGTTGCCAATGACACCGTCGGAAGCACCCCCAACGTTCTACTTGCTGCGGAGAGGGCCGTGGCGCAAGCCCGCTTCCTGGAGGCCGAAGACACGCTTCTGATCCTTAGCGCCGACCGCTTGAATGCCGCCGAGACTGCGCGTGTCCGGCAGATTCACGCGGATATTGCCGAGGGCCGCAAGTCACGGGAGGCCATCCAAGCATCCGGTGTCGGAACTGCCTGGTTGGACTCTCAACTGAAGAACTACGAGGGCTCAACCCTCCAGGGCAATCCCACCAAGGCGCAGATTCGCCTTTTCCTCGAACGCTGCCAGGAGTTTCGCCGTCGCTGGCCGCGGCATGGGGGAATCGAGTGGATCTCGCGGCAGGAAGGCCGTTTTGGTGGCGCGGTCAACCTCACTGATCCCCTGACGATTCAGGATGTGGATTGGCAGGTCGATCTGATCCTGCGCGGTACGCCTCGTAAGTACAAACTCGCCTTCCGGATGATCGACGCCTTCCTGGCCCACAGCGGGACCTCCAGTCGCGACGCTGAAGTTGCGCGAGCGAAGCGCAAGGAGATCGAGGAGGAACGCATCTTCCAGTTCGACGAGAACCTGAAGTGGGCGGCCTACTACTACAAGAACGAAGACAAGTCCAAGGAGGACGAGACCAAGGCGGTTCAGCGCTTGGTCTATTCTGTAGCCTTCATGGATGATGCAGAGATGGAGGTCAAGGCTATGGAGTACCTTCGTCAGATGCCCAACCTGAAGGCTCACATGGATGCCTACCAGGCTTCGCGACCGGATGTGTTCGATCTGTTGATCGAGAATTCGGATGCACGCGCCCTGTGCGTTGAGCTCGGCGTTCTCTAGGGGCGCGAGCCCCAAGCTCCGAATCCCGAATCCCGAATCCCGAGCCCCGAGCCCCGAGCCCCGAGGAGACGCGGACGCCTAGATCAGGCCGCGCGGTGTGAGAACTTCACCGCCGCCGGCCGCCCCACGGATGTCGTAGTCTTCTTCGCGCAGGCCACGGTCTAGCAACTGGTCTTTGAGTTCCGCGGTGTCCGTTGCGCCTTGATCAGGCCATCGAAGTAGTACGTAGGGATCCGTTCCCGTCAATCGAAGCTGCCAGGGTATCAGTGTGGGGAGGGCATGTTCATGGGCGATGGCTGTGAGGCGCCAGACCCGCTCCAGATCCTTGGGCTCTCCCCGCAGGAGCACCCTGTCGGGACCACTCTCCGCTTCCTTCGCCGCATCGAATTCGCGGTTTAGAAGCGCGTCGCCCTGTTCAGTCGGCGTCAAGCCAACGACACCCGACTCGCGCAACCAGCGTCCCCCGGCACGCAAGATATCCTTGTGGCGTGCGGCGGAACCTTTGGCCGCGAGATCACGCGACAGGGCACGTAGCTTCTGCCTGTCCGCGCGCCAGCCCCCCGGCTCCCTCTGGTGGGCGAGCAGTGCACGCAGTCGAAGTCTCGGGCTCATACGCTCTCGCAGGAAGGCCTCGGCGCGCAGGAGATCGCGTTCCAGTGGTGGGCGGCCAAGGCGTCGGCGGTAGGCGGAGTGAAAATCGATCAGCCACACTCTCCCATGCTCGTCGATCAACACATTGCCCGCGTGCAGGTCGCGGTGGTCGATACCAGCGCCGTGGAGACGAGCCACCTGAATCCCCAGATCCCGAGCGAGTCTCGCCAAGCTCGCCGGATTGGGCTTCTCCATGAGATACCTGGCTAGGTCGCGTGCCCCTTCGATACGCTCCATCGCGACCACCCAGGCTCCATCGCGACGTTCCACCCCGAGGACGCGCGGCACCCTGACCCCAGCACGTTTCAGGTGGCGCAGGATGCGGGCCTCACGCCTTGCCCGCAGGGAATCCCGAAGTCGCCCCAGGAGGGTGGGGTGGTGGAAGAACTTCTCAAAGCGCGCGCTGCCTTCCCCGGAGACGGACCCCGGTACAGAGCGCACGCTGCGTGCGCGGACGCGGGCCCCCCTGTTCTGTGGTGTGTGCTGTGTAGACAAGTCTTGGATTTTGAGAGTCGACGGCGAGCGCGCGGGGACCCCGCCGGCGGCCGGAGTTGGCCCCCCGCCCTCGCTCGGCCATGGACACCGTACTGGGCAGAGGGAAGACTACGCCCACCGATGACTCTCTTTCGATACATCCTGGCTCAGCTCTTGGTGGGCTTTGCCTTCGCCTTGGCAGGCCTGGGGCTGGTGATTGTGCCCACGCTGACCGTCAGCGCGGTCAACAAGGTGGGGGGGGTCGGGCTCGCGGGAATCCTGGAGTACATGCCCCTGGTGCTGGTGGAACTCGTTCCCTACGTGTTGCCCATGGCCTTTCTCCTGTCCTGTGTGGCGACCTTTGGGCGCTTGGCATCGGACAACGAGTTCACGGCAATCCGGATGGCGGGGATCAGCCCCCTGCGGCTTCTTCTACCGGGATTGTTGCTAGCCTTTGTGCTTTGCTTCGTGACGGACTGGCTGATCTCGACGGTTTCGCCCACCTGGAAGCATCGCGCGCGCAGCTTCCAGAACGAGGCCAAGATCGAGAGCTGGAAGCGCGCGCTCGAGAACCGAAACGAAGCGGACCTGGGCGAATTCTCCCTGTGGGCGGAGTCCTCCCACGGCAATGTGAAGGAGAACGTCGTACTGACTTTTGGGGGGGATGAGAACCCCATGACGATCACAGCCGAAAGCATGACCATGGATATCTCTGCGGAGGTCTTGACCGTCTCCCTGGTGAACGCGGAATCGGTCAACGAAAGCAACCAGACCATGAGTGCGAACCCGGTGTTCAAGTTCACCATGGATGACTTGATCAAGCGCAAGGGCAAGGAGAGTCACAAGCCAAAGTATCGAACTTCAGCGCAGTTGAAGCTCGATCTGTCGGATCCGGAGCTTGAGGCAGAACGAGGCAATGAGATCCGTTATCTCATCCAGAGTCGGCATGCCCTGGCCATGACCTATTTCCTGTTCCTGCTCCTGGGGATTCCGACTGGGATCATGTTGCGCGCGGGGACACAACTCGCGGCCTTTACGGCAGCCATGGGCTACGCCTTCGTCTATTACGTCCTGTCCATGCGACTGGGGAAGACCCTGGCGGAGTGGGGCTCCATCGGACCAGAAGTTGCAGCCTGGGCGACTAATGGGATGTTCCTTGTCCTGGGGATCTTCCTCCTGCGAAAAGGGCTCATGCGATGAGCAAGCCCCCCGGAACTCCCCTGGGCAACATGGAGAGACAGAGCGCGCCTCTCAAGATTGGCGGCCACCTCGATCGCTATGTCGTGCGGCTCTTTAGCTTCTCCTACCTGACTGCCTTTCTGATGGTGGTGGGGCTTTTCCTGATCGTCGACATGGCGACGAACCTCGACGAGTACCTGGAACCCGGTGAAGACGGCAGCACGCCTCCGGCCCTCAAGGTCGTGCATTTCTACCTCCTGGAGATTCCGTTCCTCTACTTGGAGATGTCGCCCTTCGTGACCCTGATCGCGGGACTCTTCACCGCGGCGCGACTCTCCAAGGCCAACGAGATCGTGGCGGTCCTAGGTGGAGGCATTTCATCGAGGCGCATGCTCGCACCGGTGATTGTCTGCGGCGCGATCCTGGCCCTAGGCATGTTCGGTTTGCGCGAGTGGGCCACGGCATCCCTCGGCCTGCAGCGCGACATCCTCAGGGAACAGCTTGAGGACCGACGCGACCAACCTGTCTACAGCGGCATTTGGGTCAAGAGCTCCGAGGGCGTCACCGTGCGTGTGCGTAGCTTTATCCCCGCCGGTGGACCCAATGGTGAACCCCTCATTCAGGGACTGTCCTGCCAGGTGGATGTGGCGGGTTCCCTCGAGGTCTTTGCGGCTGAGAAAGCGGTCGCTATCGAGCCTCACAGCGAGGGGCGTTGGCGCCTGACCGCAGGACAAGTCCTGAGGGTCTCCTCGACCGGTCAGGAGCGCAACGATGTGACAGAAATGGAAGGCGTGACCTTCACGCCGGAGGATGTCCTGCTGTTCCACCAAGCAATGGAGGATCCCCTGCAGCTTTCCTTCTCTGGTGCGCGACGTGTCCTGGACCGGCGGCCGGACGATAGTCGGGTTCGGACAGCCCTTCACTACCACATGACGTTTCCCCTGGCGGGACTGGTGCTGCTATTGGTTGGGCTGCCCTTCCTGGTGCGCCAGGAGCGTGGTGGTGGCATCGAGCGCGTGGGGGCAGGCCTGCTCCTGTGTATGGCCTACTTCGCTTGTGATTTTGTGACACGCACCCTGGGACTCCAGGGCTTCATCGGCCCGATCCACGCCGGGTGGCTCACGGTCGTCCTCTTTGGCTCCCTGGGGGTCGTTCTTTTTGGCTCCATGCGAGCATAAGAAAGGCCAAAGTTGGGCCAGAACTAGGGCTGAGAAGAGCCAGAGACCGCCCGTCGCCCTTGTGTCCACAGCGCGGATTTGTTGACCTTTCGAGCCGTGGTCGGCTCTTCTCTCCCTCTGTGGGAAGACTGTCCAGGCGGGGTCGTCTCCACATCCTGACCCCTCCGTCCCATCTCCGCTGTCCGACAAGTCCGTCGGACGCCCCCTGAGACCCAGGATTCGGCGCCGATCGACGGCACCGATGCACCCAATGACCCGATCTGCTCAGCACCCGACCCTCGGCCTTCTTCGCTCCGATTCCCCCTCTCGCACTGCCCGAGCGTCCCTTGTGGGGACTCTTTCGATTTCGGGCCTATCGATTTCGGGTCTGTTGATAGCGGGCCTGCTGATCGGGACCGGCTGCGCGATGACGGATCACAAGGGGGATCAGGACCTCTTTGCTAAGGCCGTACAGGAGGGGCGTTTTTGGGATGCGGAGGAGCTCGCCCAGGCGGCACTTGAGAGGGACGCGGCGGATCCTGTGGCAATCCGAAACATGCGTGATGTGGAGGTCATGATGCACATCGAGCAGGCCCGGCGCCTCACCTTTGAGGGACGCCCCAAGATTGCCCTGGACGTGCTGTTGGCGGCGCAGGGAATTGATGGGGAAAACCCAGCCCTACAGGTGTGGGTGGCAAAGACACGTCGGCAGCTCGCGGGGGAATGGCTGGAGCTGGCTCGATCCCTCTCGGGTGACGCGCAACTCTCTCAAGCCGTTTCTGCCATGCGCCAGGCACTGATCTATGTTCCCGATGACGCCGGGGCCCTCGAAGATTTGGCCCGGGCGGAACGGCGTATCCTCTACCGCGAGAATCGCTCCGAGGAGTCCTTTTGGTCAGGGCTCTCCGCCTTGCGCGAGGGTCGCCTCGTGAGCGCGGATCGTGACCTTGGGATTTCGCTGCTCTACAACAAGAACAATGCGGACGCCGCGCGTCGACGTGTGGATGTGGCGGCGAGCCTGGCGGCGGAGGGTTTGCTCTCCGCGCAGATTCTAGAGGAGCAGGAACTCTTCTTCGCGGCCTCCACGGGCTACCGAACGGTGTTGCTGCAGGATCCGGCCAACACCGAAGCCCAAGCAGGTGTGGATCGCATGGCACGTGAAGTCCTGGCCGAGCGTCACATGCGCTTGGCGGAGATGATGATCCTGCGCGGCGAATACGATCTGGCTCGAGCGGAGCTTGTCGTCGCCAGGGAACAGACACTTAAGCAGCAGGAACGTGTCGGACAACTCGAAGGCGAAATCGAATCAGCCCGCTGGGAGTCAATGCTGGCACGGGCCAACGCCCTCTATCAAGATCAACGACACGGCGAGGCAGTCGTCGTACTGGATGCCCTGCTCTCGGAGGTCGAGTCCTACTCCAATGCGCAGCAGTTCCGCGATTCCCTGGCGGATGACATCGCGAAGGTGGAAGAGCTCTACGCCAGCGCAATGGTGGAAACAGACAACGAAGCCAAGCTGCTGCTACTGCGACAGATCCAAGTGATCTGGGTGGAGTACAAAGACGTGCCTGAGCTTATTGTGGGCTTGAGTGAGTAGGGCTGGACGCCATAAAAAAAGGGGAGAAGGCTGAGGCCTTCCCCCCCTTTTTTTATGCGTTGCCTAGCTCGTCATCTTCGCCGTATTCAGGCGACACATTCCTTGGGGTGCGAAGGCCGTTCAGGAAGCCGACGGTGGATACGATCGCCGTTCCCACCAGGAACACGCGCGAGAGCTTGCTGAAGTCGCCGTGCCAGGCGACCAGGCCCCAGTAAAGGAAGGGGCCCCAGGCCGCGATGGCGAAGACGAACCAACGTCCACGCAGTGCGAAGCGCCAGGTGGGTTCGGTGGCGGATTCGTCCACGGGGATTCCTGCTGCATCCATTCGATCGAGCTCGGTGGCAACACGGTCCAGAAGACCCTGATTGCCACGCAGGGTGCGATAGCCCTCAAGAACGGCCCAGAGCTCGAAGAAGACTGTGCCGGTTCCGATCAGCATGTGGACTTCGGTGGGCACTCCGATGTGCCTCCCGTATCCAAGGACCGCCGTCACAACCGCAAGGAAGGCGGCCAGGATGGCGACGGGGTAGGCGCGCTTCTTCGCGAAGTAGACGTTGAGCTCCTTGAGAAAGCGGGGCTCCATCGGCCGACTCTGGGCGGCCTGCCGCAGGACACGGCCGGTGATGATCATGAATAGAATCACGACCGTGTTCAGGGCGACACAGAAGATCGCGGTGCTCAACCCAAAGGCAAAGTGAAGCCCGCCCCCGGCCTGGGCCGCACCGGTCCAGGCGGTGGCCAAAAGTGCAACTGGAGCGATCAGCGCCAGGACTAGGTAATAGTGAACCATCCTCATGGCTGCACTCTACCTTGGCTTGGGTCTCGACCGGTTTCGTCGGATGCCCATTTGGCCCGTTTGGAGTCCCGCTTGGAGTCCTGTTCAGCCGCCGACGAATCGCTATCTAGCTGAACGGAGCTTCCCGTGCAGGCCTCGGCGAGGGCGGAGCAAACATCCGCGACCTCGATGCCTGACATGCAGATCGGGCCACGACTGTGGTTGCAAGAGCGTTCCAGGCAGGGCTGACAGCTGGGTTGATCCCTCGCCTGCACAACTCGATGGGGGCTGTCAGCGCCTATGGGCCAGGGCCCCGTGCGATCGGGGTCCTGCGGACCGGCCAATAGCACTACGGGCAAGCCGCTGGCCGCCGCCAGGTGGGCGGGACCCGAATCGCAGCCGAGCATCGCCATGCCTCGTTCGGCGGCGGCGCTGAAAACGGCTACCAGGGGGCGGAGCCCGCGCTGCCCAACCCAGTGCCGCAATTGATCAGAGACAGGCAGCCTCTCCTCCAGGGTTTGACCGACCGACTCTTCGCCGGGACCGGAGAGAAGCAGCACGCGCTGTCCGTCATCCAGAAGGCGCTGCACCAGGGCTTTCCAGCGGTCTAATTGCCAGCCGCGGATGTCTACCCCAGAGGACAGGTGCACGATAACGCTCGGAGAAGTTGGGGCGCCGTGGTCATCCGAGCTGGACGGTAAGAATTCCTCCAGGACCGCTCGCCCCTGGCTCAACTCTTCCTCTGATAAGGCTACATCCATACGTAGGGGCGCATCGCTGGTGGGGACCAGGTGCCGCACCAGGGCGACCATGCGATCAACGCCGTGCTTCTCCTTCCCGTCGAGGGGCTTCGCCCGTTCGCTCAGGACGCGGCAGCCCGCGGGTTCGCGCCAATCAACCTTGGCCAGGCCGACTCTGCGCCTGGCTCCCGAGGCCCACATGACAGCGGCGCTCTTCATGTTGCCCTGGCAATCCACGGCCAAATCCGGCGCGAATTCCCGAAGGGACCGGCGTAGGGGGGCCCAGGCGCGCCAGCCACCATGTCGCTGAAAGTGGATCACACGGGTTAATCCCGGCAGGCCCTTCAGCAATCCAGCGAACTCTGGCTGGATCGCCCAGGCGATTTCTGCCTGTGGGTACGCAGCGTGCAGGGCATGGAAGACCCCCATGGATTGGACCACGTCACCTAAATGGGAGAGTCGAACGATTAGAATGCGCACAGGAAGTGAAGAGCAGAGCCGCCAAAGCAAGGCTTGGTTCGGGGCGCAAGAGAGTATCCTCGGGCCCCCTGCTAAGGGGAGTCTGTTGAGACGCATCTCCACCAAGCTCGTGGTCGCGGTCCTGTTGGCCGTCGTCCTGCCCTTCGGCGCCTTCGCCCTCTTCTTGGAGGGGCAGATGGCGAACCGTTTGACTCGTAATGTGGTCCAGGAGTCGTTGCTTGGCCTGGCGACGGACCTGTCGCGCCAGGTCGATGCTTTTCTCCTGGCCCGGGCGCAGGACCTCGAGCTGCTTGCCACGGAGCCTGTGTGGTTTGAGGCCGTCGACGAACACGAGCTGGAGCAGAGCCTCCTCCAGATGGCCCAGGAGGCGAACCGTGAGGCCGTACTCCGGCGACCGCCCTGGGACTCCCTGGCCCTATCTACCTGGGCCCGACGCAGCCAGGCCGAGAGAGGGGAGCCCTTCGAGGGCGCGGAGCTCCTGGCCCCAGCGAGGGCGCGTGCCAGCGCTCGCCTCGATGCCCTCTGCCAGGTTCGAAAGGTCTACGATCGGGTGTTGTTGGTGGGCAAGAGAGGGCGGTTGATCACATCGAGTGCGTTACATCCGGCCATAGGAATACTCATGCCCGAGGAGTTGGATGGGGTCTTTGAGTCCGACTACTCCCAGGAGGCCTGGTTTGAAAGCGCGATGGACGGTCGTGCGGTCGCGATCAACCACCACGTTTCACCCTGGCGCGTGAGCTACGTTGGTGACGATGTCGATGCGGCGACTGGCTATCAACTGGGATTTGCCCTGCCTGTTGAACGTGGTGGCCGGGTCGTGGCCGTGCTCTATGCCCTGGTGAATTGGAGCCACGTACAAGAGCTGGTCTCCAAACCCGTGGTCGAAAATTCCTTCCGTGGGTTGGTAGAGGAGGGCGAAGATCCCTCGCCCTACGCTTGGATTTGGGATGAAGATGCCGACACGATTTTGGCGCACCCAAACCGGGAGCTCTACTACCGGTCGATCGTGGATGACGTCGGGCTGGGGCAGATGACGGACGCGGTTGTTAATGACGAGGACGGCTCCGGCCTCTACCCGGAATACGAGTTCGGTGGCGTGGAGAAGAACGCCGCCTTCCACCGCACCCTGCCGCACGACCAGGGCGGCTTCGATTGGGTTGTGGGGGTCGGTATCGATAACCGCGACATCTATCGCATTCCGAATGAGCTCCGACGTCTGCTCCTGAGCGGTACGGCACTGGTCTTGCTGATGGCAGTGGTCTGGACGTTCCTGATCGCCAGGCGTATCTCCAGCCCGATCCTCGAGCTGCAGAGTCTGACGCGCCGTGTTGCGGAGGGCGACCTGACAGCCCGTGCGCAGATCCACTCCCGGGACGAAGTCGGCGCCCTGGCGAGGGATCTCAATGCCATGACGTCGGAGCTGGAGAACCAGCGCGAGCGCATCATCGCCGCCGAGAAAGACGCGGCCTGGAAGGAAATGGCGCGCCAGATCGCCCACGACATCAAGAACCCCCTGACTCCGATTCAGCTATCACTGGATCTCCTGCGACGCGTGCGCAGGGAGGACCCGGATCGATCCGAGTCTATCTTGGAGAGGACCTTGGATCTCGTGGATCGACAGGTCGGAAGCCTCAAGCGCATTGCCGCAGAGTTCTACGAATTCACAGGCGGACGCAGGCCGCGGCCTGAGTCCATCGACCTTCCAGCCCTCGTCAATGAGGTGCTGCACTTGCATGATGCCTGGGCAGTGGAATTGGGTGTGGAAGTGCAGCGTGACTATGGTTCCGAAGCATGTGTTGTTTGGGCCGACCGTGACAAGCTCAACCGTGTTCTTGTGAATCTGACCACGAACGCGCTCCAAGCCATGCCCGACGGAGGCACGCTCCAGATCCGCACGCGACTCCTGGGAGAGCGTTGCAGCGTTGAGGTGCGCGATACCGGCTCCGGCGTTCCGAAGGAGGCACAGGCCCACCTGTTCGAGCCCTACTTCACAACCAAGAGCGAAGGGACCGGTCTCGGCCTCGCGATATCAAAGCGCGTGATCGAG
Organism: Planctomycetota bacterium; assembly: GCA_047618505.1. Lineage (GTDB taxonomy): Bacteria > Planctomycetota > UBA1135 > UBA1135 > JBLHLB01. The sequence continues at coordinate 6,616 of JBLHLB010000048.1, read as the reverse complement.
GAGATGGATGGCAGCATTTCCCTGCGCTCGGCTGAAGAGGGCGACCTCGACGAGGGCGGTCACCGCTGGGGCTCCGGGGGCGGTACGGTGGCTCGGGTGGAACTTCCCCGCGCGACGCATGAGAGCGAAGTTTGAACCGTCCCGCCATTGGCCGGACTCCGTAGTCCGCCGTCGAGTCGGTTGCCCGCCCACCAATCGGCTCCCCGCCACCAACCCCTAGGTTCCATCCGCCATGCCTGTTCGCCTTCTCGCATTCCTCCTGATTCCGTTGCTGATCGGTGCAGCGTCCGGCGTGCAGGTGTCGGCAGGACAGGCAGGCAAGGACCAGTCATCGACGGGACAATCTTCTGGGGAGCAGTCCACCGCTCTGCGCTCCTACCTGAGTACGCCGCTCTACCTGGGGGATCAGCCGCCGGAATGTCGCACCCTTGAGATCCTGCACTTGGCCTTTGGGGAAGGTGCCCAGCGGACCCGGGAGGAGGCCCTGGACCTCGCGCGGCGAATTGCGCCCGAGGCCGTAGACGCGACCCGTTTTCGGGCGCTTGCAAAGCAGTACTCCCAGGCCCCAAACGCGGACTTTGGCGCAGTCCTGGGAACCTTCCCCCCCGGCGTCTTGGGGGCCGAGTTCGAGGAGTTCCTGTGGTCGGCAAAGATTGGTGATGTCTCCGTTCCCCTTGAGCGCGAGGCGGCGATCTTCCTCTTGCGACGCGGGGAACGCTGGGCGGGCTGTCGTTTGATCTTGATCAAAGACGGGGCAGGGGCCGGGAGCGAACGCCTAGAACAGGTAAGTAGGAGGCTTGGAGCCGGCGAATCAGTCGCGAGCCTTGCCCGCGAACTCTCCGAGGAACAGAAGAGTTCAGCCCGTGGAGGGGACTACCTTGTGTTCGAGAGGGGCTCGCAGGATCGCCTACTGAAGCGCGCGCTCTTCGAGGCAAAAGAAGGGGCTGTCATCGGTCCCCTGGCGACGCCCCTCGGCACTGTCTTCGCGCAGCGCGCCGCACCTTCCGAGCTCGCCTCAAGTCTCTGGGAATCGAACTGGGCGCGGGCTCGTTCGATTCTCATTTCCCACCGCGATGCACCTGGGCCGATTGAGTTGAACGCGCGTTCCTTCTCAGAAGCACTCGAGTTGGCGGGAACGCTAGCCAATCGATTGCGAACAGAGGACGAGCAGATGGAGAGCCTGGCGAAGCTTCACGATGACGACCTCGATGGTCGACTTCGTGCAGGGGACTTGGGCTGGATACGGCGTGGATCACCTACCTCACGGGAAGTGCTGCAGCGGGTCTTCCAGGTTCAACCTGGCACCTTGATCGGACCCCTACCTTTGCAGGTCGGCTACCTACTCTTGGAGCGCAGCGAGCCATGAGAATTGGACTTGTCATTCCCGCCCTCGACGAGGAAGAAGCCCTGCCCCTGGTTCTGGAGGAGCTCCCGAAAGAGCTGCTTGCGCGACTTGTTGTCGTAGACAACGGCTCCACGGATCGGACCGCGGAACTTGCGGCCGCAGGTGGAGCCGAGGTCGTGCGCGAAGACCGCCGGGGCTACGGACGCGCATGTCTGACTGGACTGGAGCTGCTTTTCCGCGACAGCGAAGCGGGGGAGGCCCTGGAGAGCAAAGACGTGATCGCGTTCATTGACGCCGATCATTCCGATTACGCAGAGGAGTTACCCCTGGTACTCGCACCCATCCAGGAGGGGCGCGCCGATCTCGTGATTGGAAGTCGCGTCCTGGGGGGGGCAGACATGCAGGCCCTATTGCCCCAGGCTTGGTTCGGGAACCGCTTGGCCTGCTTCCTCATGCGCATCCTCTTCGGTGCGCACTACACAGACCTTGGTCCTTTTCGCGCAATCCGAGTGGACGCCCTGCGCCGATTGGAGATGCACGACGAGGACTTTGGCTGGACCGTCGAGATGCAGCTGAAGGCCAAGACTTTCGGCCTGCGCGTCGTCGAAGTTCCGGTGCGCTACCGGGCGCGCATCGGCAAGAGCAAGATCACAGGGACGATCCTGGGAACAGTGCGCGCGGGCTGGAAGATCCTCGGTTGGATCGGGCTCTGGCGCATGCGTCTGTGGTTCAAACCTCGCCCCCAATAGAACATTGTCCAGTCGACCTAATGATCTTCGCTGGGGGCCGCCTCCGGCAGACCCCAGGTTCCGCTGACCTTGGCTACCCGGAAGCCGATGATGTCGGCGATCCAATCGAACCAGAGCAGGTTGGGAGCGACCCACTCCTCGGTGATGCGCATGTCCGGGCGTTGGATGTCGGCGGCGTTGGAGCGTGCGATCATCAACGCGGGTCGCGGTATGTCTTGATTCAGCAGGGTGAAGGACCAGGCGCGCGAGGTGTAGGTGCCTGTGGTCAAGCTGTCGCGTTCCACGTTCACGCTGGTGCAGCCGGGGACGATACAGAGCAGCAGACACACCAGGCTTAGGACGCCGAATCCGCGGGTCCAGGGACGATTGAATCTCGGGAGGGCAAGTCGCGTTCGGGAGGGAAGCCCAGTGTCAGTTTGGTGCGCAGTCATTGTCCTGAAACGATAGCCCTCCGCGCAGGGGCGCGCCAGGCCTCGATTTCGTACGCTTGCCCCGTGACTATGCCCGTGCCGCCACAAAACGATGAGTCGTCCCCGATTGACCCCGCCCTCCTGGGGCGGATGACGTCATCTTTGGAGCTCCACCGGGGGGGATTTCTTAGGCGCTTCGGGGGTGACAGTTCTGAGCTGCGGACTTTTTGGTCACCCGGCCGAGTTAATTTGATGGGGGCACACCTGGATTACAACCAGGGCCCTGTCCTGCCCACTTCGATTGACCGCGGCACCTTTGTGGCCCTAAGGCCGAGGAAAGATCGACGCATGGTGCTGGCCTCGACCATCGAGCCTAAAGCCCTGGAAGTTGACCTGCTGCACTTGCCAGGGGAGCGCCAGCGCGAATGGAGCGACTATCCCTTGGGCGTGGTCCTGCACATGATGCAGAGGCGACAAGACGCAGGTGAGAGCCTGCCGGCGCATGGGGTGGATGTTCTCTTTGGCGGCGATCTTCCCGTTGGAGCTGGGTTGTCCTCTTCGGCCTCGATCTGCGTGGGGACTGTCTTTGCTCTGGACCAGGTCTTTGGATTCGAGCTGGGCTATGCCGATCACCTTGAGACGGCACTCTGGGCAGAGCGCGAGTTCGTCGGCGTGAAGTGCGGCATCATGGATCCCTTTGCGGTGCGTCTCACGCGTCCGGGGAATCTCCTGTGGGTGGACTGCAAGGACGAGAGCTTCGAGCACTTGCCCCTGGATGCAAAGCGCGTTCGCATCGTGGTGGCCGACACAGGTGTCCGCCGTAAACTCGCCTTCAGCGAATTCAACCGGCGAGTGTCCCAGTGCAGCGAGGCTTATCAACTACTGGCGCCCTACGTTCCGGGGGCGACTTGCATGCGTGATATTCCGCGCGAACTCGTGGAGGAGCGACTCGATCAAATGTCGAGGGAGGTCGGTCTGCGTGCTCTGCATGTGGTGCAAGAGGTGGAGCGGACTTTTATTGCGCGTCAAGCGCTTACCTCAGGCGACCTCGCCGGGTTTGGTCGCTGCATCACCGAGGCCCATGCTTCCCTGCGCGATCAGTACGAAGTCTCGATTCCCGAGCTGGATCTCCTGGTCGAAACCGCTGCAGCGTGGGAGGGTTGTTTCGGCACTCGCTTGGCGGGCGCCGGATTCGGCGGCTGCATCGTCGCCTTGGTAGACGCGGATGCATGCGACGGCTTTGGCGATCACCTAGTGAAGGCCTTCCAAGGGCGCTTTGGAGCAACGCCAAAGGTGGAGTTCTTCCGGGGCGCCGGTGGTCCCCGGGAAATCATCTGACCTCAAGGGGCCAGCCAAACCTAGCTGGGGCCAGCTAAACGCAAAGGGGGTCGTGATGAGTTGCCTCACCACGACCCCCACTGCGTTTGACTGGCCCCATTTCTAGAGATGGTACCTACCCGTCGGTGCGCTCTACTTCACTTCACCGAACTGTGCGGCGCGTGCGCTCTCAAGGGTGACCCGAACTGCATCGCCCTGGGCGAGGGCGGCTGCGGGGGCAGCGCCTGCTTCGTACAGATCAACGGCGGCCGCAGGGCGGTTGCCAAAGAGGAAGTTGACCGCCAACACAAGTCGCGCATCGCGATCGGAGGCGTGTTCGATCAAGTAGAGCTCCAGACGTGCGAGTTGCGCGTCGAAGTCGGCGGGGTTGCTGTAGAAGCCGTGCTTGTCGATAGGTACCGAGAGCAGCACGGGATCTAGCTCCACAGCCTTGCGGATCGCGAAGGCGGCGTAGTGATAGTCGCCAGCTGCGAAGAGAGAGTCGGAGAGCACGAGGTAGAGCCCCGCGTTCTTCGGCGCCAGCTCAACGGCTTTCGCATAGAGCTGCACCGCATCGGACCAGCGACCTTCGCGGAAGGCACGGTCGCCAAGGGTTAGGTAGCGTTCCGCCGCAATCGAGAGGCCCTGGTCCAAGGGAGAGGGGAAGAGGCCATTGCCATCACCCTGCGCCTCAGGCTCTTCCACGACGGCCACCGTCTCACCGACGTCTTCGTAGATGGTGCGGTAGATCACCGTGCTGTAGTAGGAGTGCGGGTAGTAGTTGCCGTAGCCGTAGCCGTAGCCGTAGCCGGAGGACCCGTACCAGACGGGGTAGTAGCAGGAGAAGTAGCTAGGCCAGTACCACCAGCAGTCACCCCAGTACCAGTTGAATCCTAAGTTGAAGGACAGGCGCCCGTTGTAGTACCCGTATCCCCAAGGATTGTTGTAGCAGTTGTCCGTGTACTTGCCGCCGTTGCCTCCGCCGTAGTAGTCGGAGCTGCCCACGCCGCCGATGACGGAAATCGCAGCACCGATACCTGCACGCCGTGCGCGGTCGACGCCCCGGGCAGCTAGATCGATACGACGGGCAGCAGTGGGGTCGCCGCTTTGAAGATCGCCAAGGGTTCTGGATCCAGTTCCGGGTCCCTTGCCGAGGTCAGCAGAGCGAACATTTCCGATTCCCCTTGCGGATGTGCTGGGGCCGCCAGTACGCGGCCCAGCGGTGCTGGTGCCACCTGTCCTGGGGGTCGCTAGGCTCGGGCTTCCACTGTTGGAAAGTCCACCGGCGTCGCGGGGGGCGGAGAGTCTTTGAACCGGTCCGCTTCCGTAGTCAACTCGTCCCGGGGTGCGCGTTGTGCTACCCACGGGTAAGTCGAGAGGATTGGGTCGGCCAACAGCGGTATTCGTCGCACCATCAGTGCGATCAAGCGGTCTTCGGATGCGCTCGGATGGATCCTGAACGGAGCGAATTCTATCCCCGAGGCCCCGGGGGGTGTCGCCGCTTCGGGGCGCTTGGTCGATCGTTCCCACCGGAGTCGTTGCGCCCCGCGAGGGGCGGTAGGGGGCGGGGAAGCGAACCCGAGTGCTATCGGAAGAAGTCGGGCGCAGGTCAATGATTCCGCCCGTGGAGCGTGCCCCCGAGAGGCCCGTTGATCGACTGCCAGTGGTGGGGATTCGTACGGATCCCGAGGAGCTACCGGTGGAAGAGGTACCCGAAGTCGTGCCGACGGGGGCGCTGCTTACACCGCGCCGTGTGTAGATGTCGCTGGAGGACGAACTACTGCTCGAGGACGGGCGGCTGCCAGAGCTAGAGCTGCCGCTGGGCAAGCTCGAGGAGCGCGGAAGTTGCGAGACCGATCCAGCGGAGCGACTACTGCTTGAACTTCCCAGACGCGGAGCAGATGTTGAACTGGGCCGCGAAGTCGTGGGCCGCGAAGTCGTGGGCCGCGAAGTCGTGGGCCGCGAAGTCGTGGGCCTTGAACTACTGGGTCTTGAACTACTGGGCCTAGAAGTTTGACCGCTGGAGCGAGAACTCGACGCCCTAGAGCTGCTGCTGGACTGGGATCGCGAGCTGCTGGGACGGGCACTTGACCCTCGGCTGCTTGCGCCGCTACTCCTCGAACTGCCACTTTGCTGGGACCGCTGGACGGTAGGAGTCGCTGTGGCGGAGGCAATTGCCGGGGTCGTACTGGCTAAGGCAGCCAGGGAGGCGCTCACCATGCGTTGGGCCGGGGCGGGCGTGGCCAGGAGCAGGAGGGCTACGAGGGGGGGCAGGATGGATGTGTACTTCATAGTTGGCTCACGTGCCGGGGGTCGCGTTTCCGCGCTGACAACCATAGTGCAATCCGCGTGCCGAGTACTAAGGCCGCCCGGAGAGGCCCTGGGGGCATATTTTGGGGGGCAAGGAGCCCATACGTCCTACCGGTGGGACAGTCGCCGACCTCCCCCTGCCACCATCCAGCAGAGCTGTCGGGCCTACTCGCCGATCGAATAGGAAACGAACAGCTGGACCTTGAAGCGCCCCTTGTCATCGAAGAGCGCGTAGGGCGCGCCCGGCTTGGCGTCACCTGGAAGGTCCCGGCGCAGGGCGGCCAATCGCCCAATGTCCAGGTGGGCCACCTGTGCCAGGGGCATTCCGACCCCAGGCCGCTCGTCTAGTGTTTTCCAACCGGCCGGGGGCAGCTTCGTAGCGGTCCCTAGGCGTAGCAGAATTGCCCTGGGGGCGCCGCTCCAGTCGATCTCGAAGCAGCCCCGTGGATCCAGTTGATGGGGGCCGTCGGCGAGTTCCGCCTGGA
>JBLHLB010000047.1:0-18067 GCA_047618505.1 Planctomycetota bacterium | reverse complement strand
TCCCAGACCGCCCCTGTCATGTTGGAAGGCAGCGGTGTGGATGAGTTTGTGCTCCTACGGGGAAGCGCGTCGACGCCCGGCCCCGTCGCCCATCGCCGCTTTCTCGAAGCCCTTGGCGGTAAGGGCGGAGATCGAATCGAGAACGGCAGTGGACGCCTCGAGCTTGCCCGACAACTGACCTCTCCCTCGAATCCGTTCCTCGCTCGGGTGTGGACGAATCGCCTTTGGCACTACGTTTTTGGGACAGGTCTGGTGGCCAGCGTCGACGACTTTGGGGTCATGGGGTCCGCCCCGAGTCACCCAGAGTTATTGGACTACCTGGCGAGCACACTCGTGCTGGACGGCTGGTCGACAAAGACCATGCTGCGTCGACTCGTTCTGTCGCGTGCCTTTGGGATGTCCAGTTCTGTCGATCCCGCTGCCCAAGCCACTGATCCGAACAATCGATTACTGCAACACATGCCGGTTCAACGGCTTGATGCGGAGTCCCTGCGGGATTCGATTCTCGCTGTCTCGGGAACGCTTGATGCGACACTCTTTGGGCCCAGCGTCCCCGTGCACTTGACTCCCTTCCAGCACGGACGTGGTCGGCCATCGGTCACCGGACCCCTCGATGGAGCGGGCAGACGCAGTTTGTATTTGTCCGTTCGGCGTAACTTCCCCGTGCCCTTCCTGGGGGTCTTCGACTTCCCAAACCCGGCCACCACCATGGGCCGGCGGGGGAATTCAAATGTCCCTGCCCAGGCCCTGACCTTATTGAACGATGCCTTTGTCCACGGGGAATCCAGGCGTTGGGCGGAGCGCGTCCTCGCAAGCTCTGAGACAGATTCCGATCCTGCACGCATCGCGAGCCTGTATCGAACCGCCTTCGCCCGTTCGCCCACGGAAGCGGAACAAGGGGCAGCCCTAGGCTTCATTCAGAGTCGCGGGGATTTGGAATCCGAAGCGCTCTCCGCCTGGACCGATCTCTGCCACGTACTCTTCAACACGAAAGAGTTTCGGTTCCTGAAATGAAGCGCGACTCCCAAGACAAACCGCACATGAGCCCCGCCCTGTTCGATGAATCCCACGCCCAGCGCCGCGGTTTCAGTCGACGCTCCTTGCTGGCCAGTGGTGCCCAAGGGTTTGGCGCGCTAGCCCTCAGCGGTCTCCTGTCGGACGCGAGTTATGGCGCACGTCCCCAGGCACTCCCTGGTCTGCACCACGCGGCCCGCGCGCGCAGCGTCATCTTTCTCTACATGGATGGCGCACCGTCACAGGTGGACACCTTTGACCCGAAGCCTCTACTGGATCGCGAGCACGGGCAGCCGATCGGGATGAAGATCCCCAAGACGCAGTTCGACAATGTGGGCAATGTGCTGCGTTCGCCCTGGAGGTTTCGCCGCTACGGGCAATCGGGTCTGCCGGTGTCAGACTTGTTTCCCTACGTAGCAACCTGCGCGGACGACCTCTGTGTGGTGCGCTCCATGACTTCGAAGTTCCCGGAGCACACCTTTGCCAACTACTTCCTGCACACGGGTCACGGGCTCCAAGGTCGACCGAGCATGGGGGCCTGGGTGACCTACGGTCTTGGCAGTATGGCGAAGGACCTGCCCGGCTATGTCGTTTTGAATGGGGGTCTGACGCCACCCGGGGGGATCGACAATTTCGGGAGCGGCTTCCTCCCGGCAGCCCATCAGGGTTCCATTTTCCGAAGGGGCGCGAACCCCGTTTCGAATGCGCTGTCATTGGATGCGAGCAGTGAAATCCAACGCTCAAAGCTCGACCTGCTTGGACGCTTGGATCATGGAGGAGAGCTCGCCCAGGATGCCCAAGTAGAGGCGGCCATTGAGAACTACGAGCTCGCGTTCCGAATGCAGGCTGCGGTCCCGGAACTCACCGACCTCACGGGGGAGTCGGAGGAAACGAAACGGCTTTATGGCCTTGATGCCAAGTTCGAACACACCCGGACTTATGCCCGTCAATGCATTCTTGCCCGTCGCATGGTGGAACGCGGCGTGCGCTTTATCGAGCTCACCTGTCCCGCCGCAGGAGGCGACCGCTGGGATCAACACGACAATCTCAAGAGCGGGCACGAGAGTAACGCCCTGGCTGTCGACCAGCCCATCGCCGGTCTGCTCAAGGACTTGAAGCGGCGCGGGTTACTGGACAGCACCTTGGTTCTTTGGGCGGGCGAGTTCGGGAGAACACCCATGGCCCAGGGAACCAACGGTCGCGACCACAACCCTCACGGGTTCACCATTTGGATGGCGGGAGGTGGCGTTCGCGCCGGGTCCGTCTACGGGGCCACCGACGACTATGGGTACTACGCCATCGACGGAAAGATGACGATGTACGATCTGCATGCGACCATCCTGCACCTGCTCGGGGTCGACCATGAACGACTGACGGTGCGCTTCAGCGGCCGCGATATGCGCTTGACCGACGTCCATGGAGAGGTCGTGCGCGAACTGCTGGGCTAACGCTAGTGGGCTAGTCCTGTTGAGCTGGGACGCCAAGCAGGCCGTTTAGAAACAGAGGCTTCCCGATTGGTCTCCCGGGATCGCCTGGCACAGCGACAGGTTCCCCACGTAGCTTTATCTGTAGGCGTGCCAAAACGGGGAGCGGCTTTCTTGGGACGGGCTGCTAGAGGTCGCGCCGTCGCGAGAAGGGCCACAGGACGGATTTCACGCGTCCGCCAATGCGGCTAAGTGACAGCGGACCAAAGCTGCGTGAATCGGTACTGGCTCGGCTGTTGTCACCCAGGACAAAGACCTCGTCCGGACCTAGGACAAGCTCCTGGTCCACGCCAAAGGAGCCCATCGGAAACCAGTAGAGGTCGCGTAGTAGGCGTAATCGATCAAAGCGTAACTGCAACCCAGACCCAAACATGGCTACGCGCGGCGCCACGTGCTCGGATGCAACGCCCATGCGATCCAAAGGTCTGTTGCGTTCGTAGCGTGCGCTGATGACAGTCTTTCCATCGAGGTCGAAGCGCAGCTCGTTGTCGATATTAGAAAAAGAAAGGGTGTGTTTGCGGGAGAGGCTTAAGGGCGCACTCGCAAGGAGTTCCCCGGCGTCGTCAAGCACCCCCGTGCCGGATTCGAATACGGCAAGAGTGCTGCGCAGGAGCAGCGCTTCGAAGCCGCTGGAGTTCGAGTCATTCACCCGCAGATAAAGTGAGAACGCGTCGCCACCCTCCGTCAGGGTCACCACAAACATTACCTGGCCATCTTCGGCCAACTGCTCCAGGGTGAAGTCCAGCTCCAGCACGAGATCGTTCACCGGTTGAAGTCCCGGCTCGCGCTCACCCTCGGGGGAGAGATACCCGTCGCGAGCCTGCTTGTGCGCGAAGAGGCGCGGCGAAACGACGCCGCTCCCGAGGGCATTCAACACAAGCGCTCCGTTGTCGTCGTGCCAGGCCTTCCCGCTTCCCAACTCACTGCTCCACCACTCTGACCAGGGTTGGTACAGCGTGTCCCAAAGCGGGATCAAAGGGCCGCCTGATGCAATCGACCCCAGGGGATTGCCATCGATATAGAGATCGCCATGGGAGAGGCGCAGCACTTCGCCCGGGAGCCCGAGCGCGCGCTTGACCAGCGGTTCGCCGCCGTTCTCCGGACGGAGCACTAGCAGTTCATAGCGTTCCGGCGGGGAGCGGTCATAGGTCACAAGAACCCATTCTGTCTCGAGCTCTCCCCCAACTGCCGCAGAACCACCAAAGATGGTCGGTCGCATCGAGGACGAGGAAACCGGATAGACGTCGGCTACAAAGACGCGCACAACAAGAGCGGTTATGGCTAGTAGCGCCAGGGTCCACAGAATTGCCCGCAGCTTGCGTCTGGGCTTCGATTTACGTGCTTTCACCGTGTGAGCAGTCACGTGACTTTGCGCGCCTAGCTCACCGTCAGCAGCGCATTCGCTACGACGACAAAGATCGCGGTCCCCGAGAGGTCACTCAGGGTGATTAAGAACGGTCCAGCGATGACAGCGGGGTCGATGCCAAGTCGCTCGCAGGCCATGGGCACCACAGTGCCCAGGAGTGAAGCCCAGGTAACCGCGGCTACGATCGCAAGGCTAACGGCGCCGGCCAGGGCGTAACCTGCATCGCCGCCACCTTCGATCTGGGAGGCGAGGGCAAAAGTCAGGGCGCCACAAAGAAGGCCGATGATCATGCCCACGGAAAGCTCAGAGATCAGGACGGAAAATTCACGCGCGCGCGTGACTTCACCTGTGGCGAAGGCACGCACAAGGATGGTCGAGGATTGAATCCCCACATTGCCAGCCAGACCGATGATAATCGGCAAGTAGCGCAGGACGTCCAGGGCCCCGTCTCCGGATCCAAAACCCCAGCGCAGCAGTTTCGCCGTGACCAGGCCGCCGAGGACCGTCAAGGCCTGGAGCGGAATGCGATAGCGCACGCGCTGCAACACGGGCATGCGAGTCTGTTCGTTGGCCGAGGTTCCGACCAGCTTGCGAATGTCCTCCTCAGCCTCATCCTGGAAGACCTCCTGGGCGTCCTCATCAGAGATCACACCGATCATCACGCCGGCCTCGTCCACCACGAGGACCGCTGAGACCTCGTACTTGTTGGCCAACTGGGCCACGTCCTCCTGGTCATCCTGTGCATGCACAATGACCAGGTCGTCGTCCATCACCTCTGTGATGGGCGTGTGGATCGGCGTCGTCAGCAGTTCACGGTCGGAAACAAAACCCAAGGGCCGACCGTAGTCGTCCACCACGAAGACGCCCAGTTCCTCTTCAGCTTTTGGCCCTTCTTCGGACTTGATCTCCTTGATCGCGTCGGCGACGCGGGCATCTGCACGGACGGAAATGAACTCCGTCGTCATGAGGCCACCGGCGGTCTCCGCGTCGTAGCGGGACAGCTCGCGCAGGTCCTCGGCGCGCTCATAATCCACGCGCAATAGGACGGCACGCGCCGTGTCCTCGTCCGCCAAGGCCAGAAGGTCGACGGCCTCGTCGGCTGGCATCTCCTGGACCACCTCGGCGATCTCGCCCGGCTCCATGACCTGCAGCAACTCCTCACGCACGATGTCCTCGGCGAAGAGCAGGAGCTCGGCGCGCTGCTCCGTATCCAAGACACGGGCGATGGCCCGGGCGTCCTGGAGCTCCAACTCCTGCAGGAATTCCGCCAAGTCCGCCGGGTGCACCTCGGCCAGGAAAGCCTTCAGATCCTCGGGGGCTGCCAGCAGCGCTGCCTCGAGGTCCTCAAGGCGCCTGCCGTCGCCGGGGTCTTGTTGGTTGATGCTCTTCATGGAACCGGCGCGCAGGATAGCCCGCCCGACCCCCGCGCCCCACGGGGGAACTGTCCTTAGGGCGCTATCAAATCCTCGAAGTACGTTCGCTGGCCCCTCGGCCAGCTCCTCAACTAGCTCTGTGTTGCCGGGCTTAGTCGCCGCACTGGGACTTAGCGATCCTCAGGAGGCGCTCGTAGGTGGCGACCTCTGTTGGCCCCATATCAAAGCTACGCCGAGCTCCCAAGACCAACAGATCGCTGAGCAATCCGCAGGGATCCTCTGCGGGTGAATTCAGGATCAAACTCTCGCCGATGCCCTCCAGCTCACCCCCTCGAGAAACATCGCGAACCCCTTTCACAAGAGCCGTGGCCTCCGAAGCCAGGATGGTCGCAGTCTCATTATCGCCTAGGAGTAGGCGCGCGACGGAGGCACTCTGGAGGTGGCGCGCCGCCTGGAGATTGGCAATCCAGGATGTACTCGTGGGGTCTTCGTCGATCGTCGGACGCCAAACGCCTGCTGCCTGCTCATAGAAATGCGCCGCCAGATAGAATCTGTCGCTCTCAAGGTGCTGCCTCGCGGTGGCTTCGCGTCTCTGTGACTCACCGCTCTTCTCGGAATAGCTCCCGGCCGAGGTATTGCCTGCCACCAGCGTCACGAAGAAGCGGTCAAAGCTCGCGCGTAGACTCTCCTCCTCCAGGGCTCCAAGCCGACCCTGCACGCGCGACAGGCTCTCCGTCGCACGCAGGTATGCGCGCATGAACGGCACACGGTCGCGCTCTTTTTGGAAGGCCTTCTCCGCATGCTTGAGTCCCAAGCGCGCCAACAATTCAGCCAAGTGCAAGTCATCGCGGTTGAAGGCCTCGAGGAACTGTCGTCGGAGAACCTCGGCCTGGACGTAGTTGCTGTGGGGGCGTTCTCCATCGAGGGCAATCAGACGCTCCATGTCCCTAACGGCATCCGCCAGATAATCCGCCTCTTCCTGCTGGCGCCCACAGTGCGCCTCAAGATCACACAGTCGAAGGCTGCTCCAAACGAGGTTGTCGAGCAGCGTAGGCGTGGGGTCTTCCTCCGCCAGCATTCGATCCAAGTCGCGGGCCTGCAGGAACAGGTTGCGCACGGCGTTGACTCCGGCCTCGGTCTCCGGCGTCGTCTCTCCATGCGGCACGACCTGCGTGATCGGTGACCAAAGGGAATCCCCCAGGCGAACTAGAGCCATGGAATACTCCACGCCTGCTTGAAGGTTGTCCTCTTCGCTCGGCGCACTCCCAATCCATTCCTCTTCCCTAATTTCCAGCACTTGACGCCGCAGGTCCTGGGCATTGTTGAAATCATTCTGGAAGCTCGCGTGCCGAGCGAGCAGATCAAAGTACTTGGCACGCAGCTCTTGCGAGTCGATGTGGAGCGGTTCGAGGTTGTCCAGCCAGGTGTTGTAGAAGGCCGTCGAATCCCAATTGGAACTCAACTTGTCCGCCTGTTCGACCGTCAAATCCACCATGCGCTCGACCAGGTGCAGGGTGACCCCGTGGGACTCGTTGAGTTCGCTGGCCTGTACGCTTGCCACCCGCCAGCCGACACCCGCGCTTATCCCCAGGGTGGTGAGGGCCACTAGGGACATGCAGCTCAAGGCAACCGCGCGCCGGTGGCGTTGGGTCAACTTGCACATGGAGTAGACGAAGCTCGACGGTCTTGCCTCGACCGGTAGACCCTCAAGGAAACGGCGCAGGTCTTCCCCTAGGGCGCGTGCGGTGGAATAGCGCGCTGCGCCACCCGCGAGGGCCTTAGTGCAGATCGCGTCGAGGTCGCCGTTGCTCGCGGGGACCACTGCTCGCAGCCGTCGCGGCGGGTCCTCGGCAACAACCTTCAAGGCCTGTTTCAGAGAAAGTCCACTGAGTTCGTGGGGCGTTTCCCCACTGAGCAATTCAAAGAGAATTGCACCAAGGGCAAAGACATCGTCGCGGGCATCGGCGCCTACGCGGGTGCTGCTGGCCTGTTCCGGGCTCATGTAAGCGATCGACCCGATCAACGGGATGGAACCAGCACCCTCTTGATCGGAGGACGAATCGAAGGCCGCGCCAAAGTCGACGACTTTCAGGGTTCCATCGTCGCGGATGATTAAGTTGCTCGGGTGTAAATCGCGGTGCACAACGCCATTTTGGTGCGCGTAGTGCAAGGCATCGCAGGCCTGCACCAACAACTGCGCACGTGCACGCTCATCCAGATTCGCATCGTCGGCGGCATCGGTAATCGAACTGCCGCGCACTAGCTCCATAGCTAGGAATGGGAGTCGTACCCCCAGATGCAGATCGAAGCCCGCCTGGTAGAGGGTTGCGATGCCGGGATGGGACAGGGTCGAGAGAATGCGACCCTCCTCCAGGAATCGCCGCTCCGCCTCGACAGAGAAGACCTCCGGCCGGAGCAGCTTGAGTGCAACCTGACGGCCAAGTTCCGGTTGCACCGCTCGGTAGACCGCACCGAAGGAGCCGCGCCCTAGGGGCTCAAGCAGGCGGTAGCCAGCGATGAGTTCCGATAGCAGCGGCGCAGATTCCACCGGTTCGCTTTCCGTCGCTCCTCGGCAGATTCGCGCTGCGCGCACAAATAGCTCCGCCCAGCCTTCGGGCAGGAGGCTCGCCAGGTCCATGAGGTCGTCGGGGGAGAGAGCAGCTGCAGAGGCCGGCAAGCCTCCTTGCTCTACCCACGCAACCTTTTGGGTCGCGAGCGGGTTTGCCCAGGCCACCAACTGCGCAGCGGTAAGAGCGCAGTCGACCAAGGAGCACGCGTCCTCTTCCCCTTCAGGGATCGTGGCCTGGGGTGTTCCCCCTGAACTGCCCAAGACACGCGCAAGAATCACCTCGGGGCCCTCGAATGTACGCTCAAGGATTTCCACGGCCCAGTCCACACCGCTGGTCGCCTCAATGCGGCTCACTAACCGATTGACCTGGGGAGATCTGTCCCCGAGGGCAAGCTTCAGGCGCGTGCGGATGCCATCCAGCGACGCACGTTCATCTGAACTACTTGAGACGGAGGTCATCGATCAATGCCTTCAATTCGCGATCCAGGTTTTCCGGTGCGATACCATCTCGTTGTAAGTGCCCGCGCAGTGCCCGTCGGAAACGACGGCGCGGTGCATGGGCGCGCACCTCAGCCTGGGTGTCAGTAAGGCCAAGCTCACTGCCCACAGCTCGATAGGAAAGACCTTCGTAGTAGTGCAGGCAAAAGGCACGCCAATGAGGCTCTTGGCCAGCCGCGCGACAAGCCTCGGCCGTTTCCTCCATAGCCAGGCGCGTGATGTTCGCAGCGAAGGCGTTCTGCATCTTCTCGTGGGGTTCGCGTTCCTCGCCTATGATCGAATCAGGAAGGGACGGGATTCCGCGCTGCTTGTTTTCCCTCCGGGTGAATTCGCGAGCCCAGAAGATCAATCCAACACGCAGCCAGTCGCGGAGTAGTCGCCCATCCTCATGCCATCGTTCTAGATAGTTTGGTTGACTCAAGCGGTTAGCGAAGAAGCCATTTACGATCTCCGCCGGCTCTCCTATGCGTACGTAACGGCTGCGGGCTATGTACGCCTGCAACGGCTGCGAATAGACGGCCATCACGTGTCGTATGACTTCGGACTGTTCACCGGATTGGATGCGATCAAGCATCCAGGACCGGTGGGTGGCGCGAAACATATCTTCGCTGGCCAGGCCAGGCTTCGAAGTTTCGCTCAAGAGGGGCATGGACAAGGGCAATCACTCTTCTGTTCTCGTTTGGGGCAGCAGCGCCAGATATACGGCCTAACTAGAAAAGGGTCGTCGGGAGAAGACATCGTGCGCTGAGACGATCGTAACAGTCCATTGGACCACCTGGGAATCTTGTGCTTGAAGATGCGGTGGCGCGATCGAGATCATTTTTCCCCCTTTGCGATCGATTGATGCCTAAACCCCGCAGACTTCATCAACGCGGGGGAATTGCGCCTAAAACCGTTAGAGTCCTGCCGTGGGCAAGCTCTCAAGCAATGACCTGAAAGTGCTCGTTGAAGACCTAGCCCGCCAGCGCAGGGAGCCTGCAGTTTCAGATCCCTCAGAGCTTTTAGAGCGTGCCCTCCAAAGCGGTAGCCCCACGCCCAGGTGCAGTCAGTCGCGCTCATAAACGATCGAAAAATAGCAGGCTTCGACGATAGCCTTGTGCAGTTGTATGCCGAAGCCTTCGTCAATCCATCCAAGTCTGACCCAGGTTGTCGCCTGAAGTCGTCCATCGCCGAGTGCCTAGACTTCTCTGATTACGCGGAGCCCGAACTGTTCCTGCGCGGGGTGTCGCACATTCAATTGTAGGCGGCCTGGGGGAAGCCCGAGGATACAGCGGGACCCCTGCGCTCCCGCTGTGGACTCGCCTTGGTGCGCCTAAGCTACCCGGCTGTGCTAAAGCACCTAGCTGACCTCATGGCGGATGCGCAAGCCACGGTACGCAGTGCCGCCGCCACAACCATTGCCTATCACGGCGACGAAAAAGGGGCGCATCTGCTGCGACTCAAGTTGCATCACTCGGATCCGGAACCAGAGGTGATCACTGACACGCTCAAGGCCTATCTGAGCTTGGATCCGGCGGAGGGTTTGGTCTTCACTAAACGCCTGTTGCGGGGCAACGGTGCGGCTCGTCAGGGAGCACTTTCCGCTCTCGGTGAATCACGCTTGAAAGAGGCCCTTCCTTTGATTGTTCATTTCCTAAACTCAACCGTGGATGAAGATGACATCCACGTTGCATCTCTCGCCTTGGGCAGCCTGCGAACTGCGGAGGCACGCGCTGGTCTGCTGGAGCGCGTCGCCACCGGATCTACCCTTAGCGCCACCTATGCACTGCGGGGATTGACGCTGTTCCTGGGGGATTCGAGCGTAGCAGAGGACGCACGCGCCGCGCTGGATCGCAACACCGGGGTGCGGCTCAAGAGCCTCTTCGAACGGCTCTTCGATGCGGACAGCTCCCTAGGATTCAACTAGCAAGTCAAGCAGCCCAACAGGCGTTCGTGAAGCCTAACGGCCGTCGATTTCAAAGCCTCCTGTCGCACAAGCACGATGCGTGCGCGGGAACCCGGGCGGGGAGGCAAGAGTATGGCGTCCGGACCGCAGATCTCCCCTAGGGCCCGATCTACTTCCCCATCTACTTCAACGCCGCGTCCTACGGGGGAGAGGGCGCTGAGGCCGCGGTGGAGCGTCGCGCCTGCGCGTATGAGTTCGCCTGCGGCGGGTGCCAGGGCGGGGCTCTCGGGCATGAGTAGGAACGCACTCGAAGGGGTCGAGTGCATCGACAACGGTTCCACTCCGTGGGTCTCCAACGACAAACCCAGGGCTTCGAGCTTCTCTCGCGCCTGTGCCTCGGTCGCCACGGACTGACCGTCGTTTCCGCCGATTTTAAGTTCAACCAAGGCGACGTTTCTACGGTGTGCTATCGCGATCACGCCCACTTCCGATGCCACTTCGTCGCTGACAAGTGTTCCCGTCTGCGACGGCTCCAACACACTACGCACGCGCACGGGGATCGACGCGCGACGCGCGGGGGCACCGGCGGCGGGGTGCAGGATAGCCGCGCCCTGGAGAGCCAGAACGGCCGCATCGTCCCAACCGATCTCCTCCAATAGTCGAGCCTCCGGCACTAGTTTGGGGTCCGCGCTATAGATGCCCGAGACAGGTTTCCACAACAGCACCTCCTGGGCCCCGAGTGCCTCCGCTAACCAGGTCGCCGTGAGGTCCGATCCGTTCGGCCCCAGGGTGGTCAAGTCGCCGCCGGAGTTCAGTGCCAGGAAGCCCGTAACAACGGGGACGCCGACGACTCCGAGGAGTCGTTCGCGCAGACGATTGCGCTCCTCCTCCTCCGCCGGCGGCAGGAACCCAAGGTCCGGGTGATGAACCAAGCCAAGGTCATAGGCATCGATGGCCGTGGCGGGGACACCGCTGGCCCGCAGATGAGCGGCTACAACGCGTGCACTCATGCGTTCGCCGAAGGACAGCACGTGGTCGCGCTGGCGCGCATCCACGAAACCCGTTCCCGCCAGGTGCGCCAGCAGGCCCCGTAGGGATTGCAGGTGACGGGTGAGCAGGTCGCTAGGCAATTCCAATTGCCGCAGAATCGTCCGGTGCCGTACACGCAAAGCGTCCCAAGAGAGGGTGCCGCTGCGAGCGGCGTCGCAGGCAGCGCTTAGCTGCTGAGTGACACCCCTGTGCGCGCTGACCACCAAGACCTGCCGCTGGCCCGTTCGGCCGCGCACCAAGTCAGCCACACGACGCACCGCCGCCCCGTCCTCCAGGGCGGCTCCGCCGAATTTTGAAACGCACAGATCCATGGGGAAGCCAGGATAGCGGAGCGCGCGCCGGAGGGTTCAACGAGAGGGCTAAAGTGAGGCCCCGGATGGCCCAGTTCCGGGTCGAGGGGGGCACCGCGCTGGGTTACACTGCATTGCTTGGGGACAGCCCAACCAACGTCCCCCTAGTACCCCCCAAGAAATGACCATCGGCATGACTTCAATCGATCGCGACGACCTCATCTACGATTGGAACGAAGTTTCCCCCTCTGCCGCCCGCGGCAAGGTGGCTGTTCAGTTCGACGACGAGACCCTGCGGGATGGTCTGCAGAGCCCGGCTGTTAAGGACCCGGATCTGGACCAGAAGATCGAGCTGGTCAACCTGATGGACGGCCTGGGGATCCACACGGTCAATGTGGGTCTGCCCGGGGCGGGGGATCGTGCCCGCCAGCACATCGAGGCGCTGGTCAAAGAGACGGCTAATCTGTCCATCGACACCAACGTCGCCTGCCGCACGCTGATCTCTGACATCGCCCCGGTCGTGGACGTGGTCCAAGCGACCGGCCAACCTGTAGAGGTCTGCGCCTTCATCGGCTCCAGCCCGATCCGGCGCTACGCGGAGTCCTGGGACATCGAGAAGATGGTCGAGCTGTCGCGCACGGCAGTGGCCTTTGCGACCGAGAATGACCTGCCCTGTATGTTCGTGACCGAGGACACCACGCGGGCGAACCCCGAGGACCTGCGCAAGCTCATGACCGCGGCCATCGAAGCCGGGGCCAAGCGCGTCTGCATTTGCGACACCTGCGGGCACGCGACCCCCGACGGAACGCGGGCCATCGTTACTTGGGTCAAGAACCTCATTGAGGAGCTCGGGGTCGACGTCGGTATTGATTGGCACGGACATCGCGATCGCGGCATGGGGCTGGTCAACGCGATTTGGGCCATGGAAGCGGGGGCTACGCGCCTGCACGGCACGGCCCTGGGCATCGGCGAGCGGGCCGGAAACGCAGAGATGGACCTGATGCTCGTCAACCTGCAGTTGGCCGGAGTGATCGACCACGACCTCTCGAAGCTCGCCGATTATGTGAAATTGGCCGCGGATGCTACCGGCGTCACGATCCCCCACAACTACTCCGTTTTCGGCAGCGACGCCTTTGAAACTGGAACTGGCGTGCACGCGGCAGCAGTCATCAAGGCCTACAAGAAAGGCGACGCCTGGTTGGCTGACCGCGTTTACTCCGGCGTGCCCGCAGGACTCTTCGGCCTAAAGCAGGTCATCCGCGTCGGCCCCATGAGCGGTCGCTCGAACGTTATCTGGGTCCTCGAGCAGCACAAGGTCGAGCCCACCGACGATGCCGTGCAGAAGGTGCTGGCCCTGGCCAAGGTCACGCCACGCATGCTTAGTGACGCGGAAGTCGTCGCGGCAGCTCAGTCTTAACTGATCCCCAAGACCCAAGAAATCGCCTAGCTGGATGGCCCCAGCCGGTCGGGCTTATCCCGCCTGGCGCGAGGAAGCGGAGGCCGCTTTCTTGGTCGAAGCCGGCGCGAGCTTCGCATTCGCAACAGGCGCCGCCTTTTCATACATCTGCTCCCGAACTGGGGGAAGAGTCACAGTCCCAACCGCATGGGAAGCATTGCGATGCACGCAGGTGTAGCACTTGTGAAACTGCTTGCGCTGCCGCCCTTGGCACGTGGCTTCGTTGATGCGATGCGCGATCAGCACTTCTGCCCCCTCGGGGCGGGTGGGGCACTGGCGCCAGCTGTTGGTCTGTTCCTGCATTGGGCTTCGTCGGGGATCCGGGTGAGGGTCCGGGCCACGAGTTGACATGCTACGCGGGTAAGCGAAGGGCCCAAAGGGCCCGGGTGAGAGATTCCTAACGATGGCGGGGTCGAATTCCCTATTTGGAACCACATCGTCAGGGGCCCTAGGGGGTACCCAGGGCTCGCCTTATGTGGCCCATAGCCTCCCCAGCGGCCTCGGGACCACGGTGTCCGTCGCGGGACAATTCGACGGCCGCAACACCGCTGTAACCGACTTCAATCAAAGCACTTACGGTCTCTTTCAGGTCCAAATCTCCTTCCCCAAACATCCTGTGCACGTGGAGCCCCCCCGCGATGTCGTCCAGGTGCACCATGCCCAGGCGCGGAGCCAAGTCGCGGATGACCTGGGCCACGGGGAGGTCGCCTGTCACGAGGCAGTGGCCCACGTCAAGGCACAGGTTTAGGTCGCTGCCGTCGGCGCCTAATCGACGCACCAATTCGAGGTAGCCCGCCGGTCGTTCGATAAACATGCCCGGTTCCGGTTCGAAGTGAACCTCGACTTGTTGCTCTCGTCCGTGGGCTAAGACAGCACCCGTGCCCTCCACCAGGTGATCCCAATCTGCCTCTGTCGCCGAGGCCTCCGCACGCCGACCTTCCGGCGCGCTACCGGCCCAAAAAGACATGCCTTCGGCCCCGAGTTCCGCCGCTAGGTCGATGCAGCGATTCAGGAAATCGACTCGGCGTGCACGATCGCTGGCTTGCTCCTCCAGCAGGGTGGGAAAGTGCTTACGGCGCGGATCCAGTAGGAAGCGCGAACCGGTTTCAACCGTCAACGCCAAGCCCAGGGCCTCGGCCTCGCGGCGCACGCGGGCGACCTCATCAGAGCCCAGCCGAAAGGGATCCAACAGCCCAGCGTCCGGCGTCAAGGCCACGGCCACGTAGCCGAGCTCTGCGCAGAGCTGCAGGGCATCCTCTACGCGGTGGTGCGGCAGACCATTGGTGTTGTAGCCCAGGCGAAACATCGCGGCGGTTGTACTCTTTCGCGCCCGGATCGGTCACCCCCAAGCCCCGGCTCCCGGGTAGCCCCTGTCTAAAGTCGGACGGTCTAGCCCAGTGTTGAGCTGTCAGGGCGCCATCGCCGGGAATCAAACGATCGGGCTCCTAGCAGTCCGCTGAGAGGCAGCGATTTCCTGATTGGTCTCCACGGATCGCCTGGCAAGGCGACAGGTCCCCCCCCGTAGCCGTACTGTAGCTGTACCCACCCCGGTGGTTTTGGCCCGAGTGGTTTTGGCAACCCAGTCAGGTGATTTGTTGGGCCGAAGGGAGAGCCGCGCGGGGAGCTGCTGTTTTTCTACGGGCTGCTTGGCCCACCCGCGGTCGAAGTTCAGGAAGACATCGCCACCTTGCTGGGTGTTCCATTCCACCCGGCCGAAGACCGCCTATTGCGAACAAACATCGTCGTACTGGGCTACGGCTAAGAACGAGTGATCTGCGCCGAACGCCCCGTTGAAACTGTCACGGGCGATGTTGTCGTCGATCTCATCTGCCTGGATGTCCAAGACGAAGAGGCTGGCGACAAACCGTCGCCTGAGTGCGAGCTGGAACACCAGGCTTCGGTTCTTTGCAGGAGGGGGAACGATGAAGAGAATCAACGGCACTGGGGCTTGCGGTCGAAAGCGTTGAATCGACCTAGGCGACGGAAGGGTTCCTTCTCCCCGTTAATTGTGGCGGTGATTCGACACCCTTTGAACGGGAGGCCCTGCCGCAGCCTGGGAAGCTCTCTAGAAATTTGGCAACTGACCGGACTCAAGCTCCTAGTACGCCTCTGCGGCACATCGCCCCCTACGACTCGGCCGCCCTTCGCCGGAACCAAGAACACAGACACGCATGAGGAAGGCTGGTTTCTCCAAACGGATGGGTGCCACCCTGATCGACATCGTTCCCATCTGTATTGGGGTCGGTGGCGTTTACTACCTGCTCCTCGGCTTCGACCAAACCCTGGCCGACTACCGCATTGACATTTCCGACAGCGCAGCGCGCGCTAGATTTCTAAGGGAACGCAATCAAATCAGGGATCTGTCGTTCCTGCTTTGGTTGCTCTACTCGACGCTCATGGATGCGTCCCTAATGCAGGGGACCTTCGGGAAGGCGGCCCTGGGTTTACGGATCGTGGACAAGCACGGAACCCGGCTTTCCATAGGGCGAGCAACAGCTCGAAACCTCGCCAAGATCCTGTCCTACGTCCCCTTCGGCCTAGGCTTCCTGTGGGTCCTTGTTTCCAAGAACAAGCGCACCTGGCACGACTCCCTTAGCAAGACGACTGTCGTGCGGCGCTAGTCCTGCGGCAGGGGTTCAGCGCGTCAGTCGACGGAGAACGACCAGCTCCTTGACCCAGGCGCGCGTCTTGCGATCGGCCCGTGCGACCTGCGGGTGTTCGCGGCCGTACACCTCAGCGTTTTCCTCAAGCCAGGGATTGGCAAGTTCGAGGGCGCGGTCGTAGAGCTCGCGCGCCTGCCTTCCCTTCTGCTTGACCTGTTCCGCTGCGCCGGAGTCCTGGGCCGCAATGGCCTCCCTAAGCGCGATCTCAGCGCGGCCCGCGACCTCTACAGCTGCGTCCCAATCAGCCGTATCTTCTATAGAGCCGCCGCTGTACGTGCTGCCATCGCCACTCCCAGACCTGGGCTTACGAGTGGGTGCCACGTCGGCGGGGATGTCCCCGAAAATGTCCGGTCGCTCGGGTTCGGTGGGTGCACTGTCTTGCTTGTTGTCGTAGTTGGCGTTCAAGCCAATCACAACTGCGGTCGCGCCTACGAGGATGAGAATCAGCAGGGCTACACCGGATCGACCAGAGCGGGACTCCGGTGAGTTGGGTACGTATTTCATGGCGTAGAGGACGTCGGTGTGGAGTTGGCGCTCGTTCGTTGTTGGTCCCCAGCTTCGCTGGTGATGGTCGCGTCGCGGGGGTTACTTCGCCCGCACAAGCAAGGCTCGATAGCCGCCATCAAGGAAGCTCTCCGGTGATCCGTCGGGCAGACTTTCATGACTTTCGACCAGACTCCAATTGGTGTGCTCTGCGAGGAAGCGGCGCACGCGCTGGGCACCCTCCTCGGGTTCGATACTGCAGGTCGACCAAACCAAGCGCCCGCCGGGGCGCACGCGGGCTGCGGCGGCGTTGATCAGTTTTTCCTGGAGTTCCATCAGCTCCTTCAGGGTCGCGGGGCCGAAGCGCCAGCGCGCACCGGGCCGTGCAGCGAGCACGCCGGTGTTTGTGCAAGGCGCGTCAACCAAGGCAGCATCAAAGAGCCCATTGTCCGAGCTTTCGACCGTCCAATCCGTCGTGCCATCTGCAACGACGAGATGCAGGTTCTCCGGCAACTCCAAACGCGCGGCTGATTCTTTCACGAGGGCCAGTCGCTTCTCATTTAGATCCACGGCGATGACCTTCGCGCCGGCTTCCAGGAGGACCATCGTCTTACCGCCCGGGGCCGCGCAGAGGTCGAGCACACGCTCGCCCGGTTGGGCCCCCAGAAGCTGTGCGGCGGACAGGGCTGCCTCGCCTTGAATGACGAGCTTACCTGCGCGGAAGGGCGCGCTGGCTAGGAGCTCTGAGGTCGACGACGAGGCTACCCGCAGGGTACCCGGGAGGGCGCCCGGGGTAGCTTCGATGCTCTCCGCCGCTAGGGCGGCGATGGCACCGTCACGGTCCAAGCCTACACCGCGCACGGCCAGGTTCGGCTCCACCAGGGTTCTTCGCGCCAGGACCTCGGCCCGCTCACGTCCGTGCCGTTTCGTCCAACGCTTCATCATGTTGGCCGGGACGGAGAGGGCATCCTCGGCCCACAGGAGCGGGTGGGTTTCGGGATCGCGAAAGACCGGATCCGCGAAGTGCAGCTCACGCCCGATGATGTCTTGGCGCGGATTATCCACGTGCCCATCTCGGGTCATGCGCAGAGCTGTGCGCAGGACCGCGTTGACGAGGGGAACCTTCGATTGCCCCAGGGTCCGCTCCACCGCACCGAGGGTCTCTGACACCGCCGCGTGGGGTGGGACTCGGTCAAGAAACAAGATCTGCACGAGACCGATGTGCAGGAAGGCGATCAGGTCAGGCTTCTGGTCGCGCTCCAAGAGGTGTCTTGTCACGGCGCGCAGAGTGCCGCGGTGTCGGACCTCCATACCGACGATAGCCCGGAGGAGACCTATGTCTTTCTCGTGGAGTCCGTTGGTGAATCGGTCGACGGCGCGCAGGGGGGTCCCTGAGCCGGAACGGAGTACTTTCCAGGCAGCTAGGCGGGGCATTGGGGCGGAAGCATAGCAGCCACGCCTGGCCAGCGGGCCCCCGCCGTCTCCCAAGGAGCTGCTAAGTTGACTTCTTCACGAACTGAGCCAGGAGCACGATGTGCTGACCGTTGACTCGGCCTTCGATGTGCTCGGCGTTGTCCTCTACCAAAGCAATGCCGCGGACGACGGTTCCACGCTTGGCGGTGAAGCCTGCACCCTTGACGACCAGGTCCTTGATTAGGGTCACCGTGTCGCCGGTGGCAAGCTGGGCACCATTGCTGTCCCTGTGGCGAATCGCCTTCGCAGTACCCCCCGCTGGGCCCCCTCCTGGGCCTTCCGGCGCGCCGGCCTGGGCCCAATTCAAGACTTTGTCCTCGAGGTACAGGGTCTCTAGCAGGTCTCGAGCCCAGTCCTCGCTCTCGAGCTGCTTGAGCATGCGCCAGGCGAGAACTTGCACGGCCGGGACTTCGCTCCACATGCTGACGTTTAGGCAGCGCCAGTGGTTGGGATTGGCACTGGA
>JBLHLB010000046.1:0-18130 GCA_047618505.1 Planctomycetota bacterium | reverse complement strand
TCGAGGCCCTCCTCAGACGCCGGGCAAGGCCGCGGGCCAATCCAGTGGGTAGGTGTGGAGCTAGCCAGAGCAGCGGTCCAGAGCGCAGGACCCGCCTCAGACGCTGGTAGGAGTGGTCGTGTATGCAAAGCTCATCCCCGTGCAGGAACAGCACGCGCTCCCCCCCGGGTAGGCGACCAAGGAATCCTTCGTGGCGGACCTTTGCTCCCGATCGCGCCTCAAAACGGCCATCCAACAGGAAGTCCCGGTTCCCGGGGATCACGTCGATTTCCGTGCCAGCGGCCACGCGGCCTCGCATGGCCTCGAGCACCAACAAACCGCCCTCCGACTCGGCCTGGGCCATGCCAATCCAGTACTCGAAGAGATCTCCCAAGATCACGAGGCGGGGACAGTCGGACAGAGAACCAAGCCAAGCGCAAAAGAGCGCCACGGCCTTGGGCTGCTCAACATCTAGATGCAGGTCCCCGACCACCCGGGTACCGGGGGGTAAGTCCACCTCTTGGAGATTGCTCAATTGCCTTCGCCGGGTTCTTCGAGCCCGTGATCCTTAATCTTCTCCCAGAGCACCTTGCGCGAAATGCCGAGGAGCTCGGCCGTCTGCGTACGGTGTCCCCCCGTCGATTCCAGGGCGCTCTTGAGGTGCGCAGCCTCCGCCTCGCGCAAGACCTCGCGCAGGGGCCGAACCTCATCCGATGGTTCCGTCGCCCCGCGCCAACGGGTGTCCAGGGGCAGAAGTAATTCACGGCGTAGAACACCATCCGGCCCTGCCAGCGCGATGCCGCGCTGCACAGCGTTTTCTAGTTCGCGCACGTTCCCGGGCCAGGGGTAGCGCTCCAGGGCATTCAAGGTGGGACCGTCCACGGTGTACTCACGCCCGCGACCATGGCGCTTGATCAAGTGCTGCAGTAGTACGGGCACATCACCATCACGGTCACGCAGGGGCGGCAGATGGATCGGCACGACATGGATGCGATAGTAGAGGTCTTCTCTGAACTTCCCCTCACGCACCATTTGCCGCAGGGGAAGCTTCGTTGCGGCCACCACGCGGATGTCAACTTCGCGCAGCTTTTCGCTACCCAGCCGCTCGAAGTTGCGTTCCTGCAGAACACGCAAGAGTTTGACCTGGACCGACAGGGGCATGTCGTCAATGTCGTCAAGGAATAGCGTGCCACCATGGGCCAGCTCGAAGCGGCCACGGCGCTCCTTGTGGGCGTCGGTGAAGGCCCCCTTCTCATGCCCAAAGAGTTCCGCCTCAAGCAGGGATTCCGGCAATGCCGCGCAGGAAAGGGCCACAAACGGCCCCTGAGCCCGAGGTGAGAGGGCATGCAAGGCCTTGGCCACGCGCTCTTTTCCAGTGCCGCTTTCGCCTTCGATGGACACCGTTGCGTCCGTTGCAGCGACGGTGCGAATGCGCTCGAAGAGCACCATCATGGCGAGCGACCGACCGACCATCTCCCCTACCATTTCGCCGTGTCGCTCGGGGGCAAGTTCGCGCAACTCTTCCTTCAGGCGAGTATTCTCCGCCACCAGATCGCGCTCGCGCCCGAAGCGCCCGACAAGAGCCACAATAGCCTCATTGCGGAAGGGCTTCTGAACGTAGTTGGCGGCGCCGATGCGCATGGCTTCGACCGCCTGCTCGATGGTTCCATAGCCCGTCATCAGGAGCACCGGACGGTTAGGATCTAGCTCGATCGCCTTCTCCAAGAGAGCCATGCCTCCCGCCCCGGGCATGCGGATGTCCGTCACCACGACATCGGGATTCCGCTCATCGAGAATCGCCATAGCCGCATCCGTGTCCGGCGCGTGCAGGACTTCGTGCCCCGCTTCCTCCAGGGCATCCTGGAGAGTAACTGCGATCGTCTCTTCGTCTTCAGCCAGCAGAACAAGCATGGCGCTAGAGCTTCTCGGTGACGCCGGGATCGCGGTGCAAGTAGCGATCGCCGCCATCCTCCACGGCCTCCACGAGCGCTGCCTCTGAGGCCTGCACCAGACTGTCGAAGAACATCGTGTTGTCCTCGACGTAGTGCGAAACCCCGATGGACAAGGTCACCTGCAAGCGGTTGCCCTCCGCGGAGAAAGAAAGTCGCCGGGCTGCTCCGATGATGCGCTTGGCGGTGGCCTCCGCCCCTTCGCGCGTCGTGTGCGGAAGGATCGCCATTAGCCGATCATCCATAAGGCGGCCAAGGTAATCGCAGGTACGCGTCTGCTCTTGGACGAGCTGGATAACCTCCTGCAAAATCCCGTCCTGGAATTCATAGCCATAGAGGTCCCGCAGATGGTCGAGTCGATCGACGATCAACGTCAGGCACCCCACGGGGTAGCCATAGCGTTGGGCGCGACTGAACTCGACCCGCATCAGGTGACGAATCTGCGTCAGGGAGAAGACACCGGCGCCGGGATCCTCCACATCGGAGCTTCTGAACTCGCTCATGCTGGGCAAGTTAGTTCACGCCGGGGGCAGAGTCGAGGACGCGGGGAATCAAAAGAGGTCAAGAACCCAATCGGCCCAACTATCAAGGCTCTTGCCCTTCATGCGCAGCAGCACGGCACCTGAAAAGGCCATCACAAGAAACAACGCCAGGATGAACATCTGCACCAGCACGAAGGCGAAGCCCGAACGGACCTTTGCTCGCCCCTTGCGAGCGGCACCACGCACGCCGCTCTGCATGGGAGCCATCAGGAAATCGCGCAGGAGCCGTGCCGAGCGCTCCCGCAGGCGGGGGTCATCCCGTGCGGAGCTGGAGCTGACCAGGACTTCCTGGGCGCAGGCAGAAGCATCCCACTTCCCATCCATGACAGCGCTGCGCCAACGTTTAGCGGCGCGCTTGTCGGCCAGACCCTGCTCGAGCATTATCCCAGCCAGGAGCAGGTGATCGGCCTTGGACTCAGGCAGATTTTCTTCCTGGATGGAGGCGGCATCAGGGGAAACTCTCGGTTGGTTGTCATTCTGCACGCGGCCATGAATACGAGGTCTGGGGGTTTAGGTCTAAGGAATCGAGACGATTCCGGAGCCACAAACGAGACCAGTCCCTATGACGCGTATACTTAGACTTAGCAAGCGCGCCCCCCGGATCTGCCGCCGCAGACCCCGCGGGCATGATCCCCAAGTCATCTCCCTGGCATGCACACCGAACGAACAATTCGCCTTTCGGCCCCAGATCGCCACAGAGGATCCACTCGATGCGTCTAGGGCTCTCCCAGTCGGTGCGCATGGATCAGAGGCTGATCCAGTCGCCGCAGATGATCCAGGCGATGCAGATTCTGCAGTTGTCCTCCCTGGATCTGCAGGATCGCATCACGGCGGAGTTGCTCGAGAATCCGTTCTTGGAAATCGAAGAGCGCACCCCGGACGAACAGTCGAAGGAGACGGAAGCCGATCCACTCGAGAACATGATCGAGACCCTGGAGCGCTACGAAAACGACTTTGGGGATGGGCGCCAGCGGGCGAACACGGGGGAAGGCGGCGACCGCAAGCAAGAGGCGATGCAGAACACGCCGGCGGCCTACCACAGCCTTGGGGACTCACTGTTGCAGGAGAGCGCGCTGATGGACTTGGGCGAGCGCGGCCATCGCTTGGTTGAGTTCATCGCCTATTCCCTCGACCACCGCGGCTATCTCCAGGATTCCCTCGACGACCTGGCGGAAAGCTGCCCGGAGCCCGATGTGGACGTTGATGAGCTGCAGCAGATCCTATACCTGCTACGTCGTGCGACACACCCGGCCCTGGGGGCTAGGGACCTGCGGGACTGCCTCCTATTGCAGTTGGATCGCCCGGAGTATGACGCGCCCTTGGCCCGGCTGCTGGTGGAAGATCACCTTGAGAACATCACCACCAACCGTCTGCCCCGGATCGCCCGAGAAACAAGCTCGAGCCTCGAAGAGATCAAGGAAGCGATCGATGTGATCCGCTCCCTCGATCCCTCCCCCGGGCGTGAATACGGCGAGCAACGCGCAGAGACCATTCACCCAGACGTCGTCGTAGAAGACGAAGACGGCAGTTTCGTCGTGCGCTTGACTCGGGAAGGCCTGCCGCGCCTAGGCCTGAACAGCACCTACCGGGAGCTCCTGCGTCAGGCCAAGCGTGGAGACGCTGTGCGCAAGTGGATCCAGGAACGGCTGGAGAACGCGCGCTGGTTCATCGACGCGTTGGAGCAACGACAGAGCACATTGCAACGCATTTCCCAGGCGCTCTTCGATCGCCAACCGGAATTCCTTGAGAAGGGCATCAAGGGCCTGAGTCCCCTACGCATGAGCGAGACGGCAGACACCATTGGCGTGCACATATCCACCGTCAGTCGGGCCGTCGCCGGCAAGTACGTACAGACCCCCCACGGCATCTTCTCCCTGCGATCGTTCTTCTCCGGAGGTACGAAGAAGGACTCCGGCGGCGAAGCGAGCCAAGCTTCGATCCAGCAACGTATCAAGGAGATGATCGAGAAGGAGGATCCGGAGCATCCCCTCTCGGATGATCGTCTGGCGGATCTTCTCAAGGAGAAGGACGGGATCAAGATCGCACGGCGCACCATTACGAAGTACCGCAAGGCTCTCAACTTGCCCTCTTCGACGCAGCGTCGGCGGTTTTAGGCGCCGCAGGCGCATAAAAGGCGCCGTCGCTGCCTTTTTTTGGGCCAACGCCTGACGGCGTTGGGCCGCGAAAGCCGGCTTTGGGGAAGTGGCCTGTGGGGATTGATGGCTGGGTCGCGGGGAATACTAATTGATGAGTCTGTGGATCTTGGGAGTTAGGTTTTTTTGGGGGTTTCGGGGGTGAGGCTGATGGGGGTGGGGGTTTTGTTACTCTTCCTGGGTGCGCGCTCCGGATGGGGCGTCATCTCCCTTGGCGCGAATTGAGATTGATTCCATGGCAGTTAGAGCAACCGAACTTCGGAAGGGTCAGGTGATTGAAAAGGGCGACGACTTGCTTCTTATCACCGAGTACACACACAAGACCCCCGGCAACCTGCGGGCGATCATTCAGATCAAGACCAAGTCGCTGAAGACCGGACAGTCCAATTCAATGCGACTGGGTTCAAACGACATGATGGATGTGGCCTACTTGGATCGTCGCCAGTGCGAGTACTTGTATCGCGAAGGCAACGGGTCCTACATTTTCATGGATGGCGAGACCTATGAGCAGTTCCCCCTCACCGTGGATTTCGTCGGCGAAAAGATGGGCTTCGTACGCGAGAACACCATCATCGAAGTCACCTTCCATGATTCGATTCCCATCGGCGTCGAGCTGCCCTCCCAGGTGACGCTCATCGTCAAAGAAGCGGACGCTGCGGTGAAAGGCAACACGACCTCGGGTGTAAAGAAAGACGCAATCCTCGAGACTGGCCTAGCCATCAAGGTGCCGATTCACATCGCCGCCGGCGAAGAGATCAAGGTCAACACCGACACCGGCGACTTCGCTGGACGCGCAAACTCCTAGGATTGCCGGGAGTCGTCAGGGCTGCTAAGGCCGCAGCCAAACCTCTACACC
Source organism: Planctomycetota bacterium (assembly GCA_047618505.1). Classification (GTDB taxonomy): domain Bacteria; phylum Planctomycetota; class UBA1135; order UBA1135; genus JBLHLB01. Next base: position 12,651 of record JBLHLB010000046.1, on the reverse strand, counting down.
CAGGGATCGCGGGGTGTAGGGAATGGGGAACTCGGCCTGTAGTTCGCACTCGGCCTTGAGGAGTTCCAGGAAGTCGTCGCGGTCCTCCGCGGACCAGTCCGCGAGTAGCTCCGGCTGAATCACAAACCATGTGCGCCGGGGATAGCGTGACCAGCGATCGGCCAGGCGCGTGCGGTAACTATCCAGCCAACCAACACGCCGCCACGCACGCAGGTCCGTACCGCGCGGGTCCAGGTAATACTCCCCCACGGGGGCGTCCATTCCAAGGATCAGATCGCCCCGGGCCTGGTTCTCGAAGACATGACGGTAGGCCTCGCGCCAACGCGGCCGGTCCCCATGGCGCACGCTGAAATAGAGGCTGCTGTCCACGAGACTGGGAAGAGCCAGGACAGCGAGATAGATAGCGCACAGGGCAGTCTTTCGCGTAGGCAGGGGAACGCCGTCGGCTTCGTGCTCAGCTTTTTCTAAGAGCACCAGCGGCAGAGCTGCCAAGAGGCAGATCCAGGGCAGGAGCACGAAGATGTATTGGGCGCTGACGCGCACAAAGAAAGACAGGCCAACGGCCACTGCGCTAAGCAGCAGGCAAACATAGACGGGGATTACCGTCGGACCCTTGAGTCGCTTCAGGGCCACCCAGGTTCCAACCAAGGCACCGAGCGCGATGGCCGGTGTAATGTTGTAGCCGGAACTCAGCAGCAGGTGCAGTGGCGTGCCTTCGCCCTGTCTCTCCTTCCAATCGACCAAGACCTGGAAGGACCAGCCGGAGCCCAGAAAGACGCCGAGGAGAACGGCGAAGGACAGCACGCGCCAAACCGCCGGCTGAGGCGGGAAGGCGGCGAAGGCGCCCGTCCAGCGCCCGATCCAAAGGGCCAGGATCAAGGAACCGAGCAGAATCGCCGCGCTGGGATGCACCACCGGTGCCAGGCCGAGGACAATCAGTCCCATCCAAAGCCGCCTCTTCCCCACCCCAAGTATCGCCCGCAGGACCATGCCCGACCCCAGGAGACTGAGGGCCATGGCCAAGGTGTAGAAGCGCGCGTTTTGGGACCAATAGATGTGCCAGCTCGAAACCGCTAGTAGCGCGCCAGCCCCAAGTGACGCATAGCGACCGACCACGGGCCAGAAGCACCAAATGGTAAGGAGAATCGACACAACCCCCATCACCGCTGCAGGAACGCGCATCAGGTATTCCCCCGGACGTTCTCCCCCCAATTGGTAGAACCACCCCATCAAGGCATAGCCCACGGGGTTATTCATGTCCTGAGAATGGTAGGAATCCGCCAGGGTCAGGGACTCATCCAGCCAAAGAGACCAGGATCCAAGGGCCATGAAACGAGCCAGGCAGCCGAGGACGATTGTGACCAGAAGACCCGCCACAAGCCTGCGCTGGGGTGTCCAGTTCGACCAGGGGTTGTCGTCGGGATTATCGACATAGGGGCGTGAATAGGGAGATCCCACGGGCCCACGTTGGCACGTGAGGAGGCTCTTGTAAACCACGGGACCCGCGGTGCTTGCGTCATGCCCGTTTGGACTCGACAATTCCTCAATGCCCAAGCTGACATCGCTCCTCCGGCGGCGACCCCCCGTGGTCAAAGCGACCGGTCCCACTCGAAACCCTCGCGGCGCCCGTCGCGGAATCTTCCTAGCCCCGTTGCTACGCCCGCGCTCGGGTCTGCGGAAAGGCTTACTCCTGGGACTCCTTTGCTTGACGCCGGCCTGTATCAGCGAGACTCCCCCTGGCACCTATTTGGATTCGGAGCCCCCCGGAGCCCTACTCTTTGTGGACGGCAAGGAGTCGGGCTATGTCACGCCCTGCAAGCTGCACCTTGACGAGGGCGAGGATCATGTCATCCGCCTGGAATATCCGGGCTACTACCCGGCCTCGATCGAGCTGCTCCAAGACAAGACGATTAAAGTCATCTCCTGGAAGCTAGGCACGAACAAATCCACCGGCTTTGCCTCGGGCTTCATTCTCCCCTTCTGGAACCTGGTTGCTCCTATCCGCACGAACGACGCACTCTCGCCCGGACGCATCTTCGCGCGACTTGTGCCCCTTGAAGAAGGCGAGCAGTAGGCGGCCGACCTTGGACGACCGACAACTTCGGGCCGCGGCCTTCTTGGACCGCGATGGGACGCTGATTGACGAGCTTGGCTACCTGGGCGATCCCAAAGGGGTCGTGCTCTATCCCGGCGCAGCTCTGGCTGTGGCGAAGCTGAATGCGCGGGGCGTCCCGGTTGTACTGGTCACGAACCAGAGCGGGATTGCGCGCGGGTACTTCAACGAAGCGGATCTAGCGCGGGTGCATGCGCGACTGGAGGAGTTGCTTGCGGCGGAAGGTGCCAAGCTAGATCTGATTCTCTTCGCCGCCTACCACCCGGACTTCCCGGATCCCAGGCACGCGGACAAGGCTGACTGGCGTAAGCCCGGCGCGGGGATGCTTACGGAGGCGGCACGACAACTGAGCCTCGATCTCAAGCGTTCCACCATGATCGGCGACACCGCCCGCGACCTGGAAGCCGGGGCTCGCGCAGGACTTAAGCACCTGGCCCTGGTGAATTCGGGCAAGGGCAAATCGAGCTTCGATGCAATGCCCGACGCGGAGCGCGAACGCACACGCCGCTTCACGGACCTGGGCTCCGCCGTCGATGACTTTTTGTCGACGCTGTAGGAGAGCGCCAAGCTATCAAGCCGACCGACCTAGGGCAGATACCGAGCCAATCTCTCCGATGCCGCCTGGGTGAACCAGATCGGTAACTTCGACCAGGTGTCGCGCAGGACGCGCGTCTTGGGGTTGGATGGGTTGAAGGAGGGCAGCCCCTTGGCCTTCACCTGGTGAAAGCGGTAGTGCAATTGCTGGGGCTCGAAGCCCTGGTGGCGCTTGAAGGAGAAAGCTCCGGAGTCGGCGCGACTGCGGCAGAAGTCAAAGACGCCGTAGCCCTGTTCCACTGCCCATTCCTGTAGAGCCATGTACATGAAGTTGCTTGCGCTGCAAGCGCGATCCGCGCCGGGGACTGTGCCAGCGTAGTAGGCGATCAAGGTGTCCCGAAAGCAGAAGGACATGACGGCGGAGACGGGTTGGCGATCCTTACGCACGATGTGCACAGCGATGTCCTTGCCGAATTCCTCTTGGATCGCTTGGAAGTGCTTCAGGGGCAATCCGGGGGAGCCCAGGGAATGCTTGTTCTGAAAGAAGAGGCGGCAGAGGTCCTGCACAAACCACTCGCCCTGAACCAACTCCAGACCGTGCTGCTTGCGCGCCTTGCGGGCCTCGGCGCGGGCCTTCTTGGGCATGCCCTTGAGTACGTCCTCGGGGTCCCTCGGCAGGTCCTTGATGAACGTGTAGTACAGCGAGCTCTCCAGCATCCCGTCATCGCCGGGGTCGAGGCGGTTGCGGATCTCGAGCCGCTTGACCTTGAGCTCCTCCGCCAGGACCTTGGCCATCTCGCGCAATTGAACTTCGATCTCCTGGGTTTCGCCCAGGGGTCCCCCGTAGACGCCGTAGGGAACCGAGATCAAGCTACGCCCTCCGGTCAGAGATCGCGTTTCCATCAAGGGCAACACCCCCACACAGCGTTTGCCTCGGAAGGCGACTAGATCCCGCGGGAAGTGACCGTAAACCCTGCGAATGACGCGACGCCAACCACTTTGGTGGAAGAAGCTGGCGCGTTCATGACTGCGCACGAACTCGTCACGGGCGGCGTCGTCGGCATCGGTTGAAGGCCGCAGAACAAGCTCAAGTGATTCCCCAGATGAGCCGGTAGCCAAGCCCTCATGCTCCTCCGGTGGGGAGATCGCGGCGGGCCTATTGGCTTCTCCCCGATGGGCTGCTTTCTGTCCTGACGTCATTTTGTTCGGCGCTGATGGATTGCCTGCGGCGCGTTGGAAAAACTGGGCCTAGGCCTTGGGGACTTCGCCCAAGCTTGCCTCGGGCGCGACGGAATGCACCACCTAAGCACCGGCGTTGACTTCCGTGACACCGGGCAGGTCCTTATCGGATCCCACGACATCGTAGATGCGCTCGATCCTGTATTCCTTCAGGTTGCGTGCCTGGGAGAAGATGATGATCTCCCCCACCAAGCCGAAGCCGATGATCTGGACACCGAGGACAATGAGCAGGACCCCCAGCAGCAACATCGGTCGACCCGAAACACTCTGTCCGTAAAAGAGCTTCTGAACCGTCATCCAAAGACAGATCAGCCCTCCGAGACCACCGAAGCTTCCGCCAACCATTCCGAAAAAGCGCAGGGGTTTGAGCGTGAACTTGGTCAGGAACATGACCGCCAAGATGTCGAGCCCGCGGCGCGCATAGATCCCGATACCGAAGAAGCCCGTGGTACCCCATTCCTTCAGGTGGCGAACCTTCACTTCGACCACGCGGAAGCCTTGGCGGAAGGCAATCAATGGTAGGAAGCGGTACATGTCGCCGTAGACGGCGACGTCGTCTAACACCTCGCGGCGGATGGCACGGAAGTAGCAGTTGAGGTCGTGAAAATGCATGCGCACGACTTGTCGCAAGATCACGTTAAAGGCCACCGACTGAAAACGGTTGAGCCAGGGATCCACGCGGGGGTGACGCCAGGGCGTCACAAAGTCGGCGCCATCGTCCAGGGCCGCAAGCATGCTGCGAATCTCGCCGGGGTCAATCTGAACGTACTGCGGCGAAGTCAGGATGTAGCGTCCGCGGGCACGCTCCATGGCTGCCGAGAGGCAGACCGACTCACCAAAGGCATTCTTGAAGCTGATGATTCGAACGCGATTGGGGTGCTTGCTCAACAACGCTTCCACGGTGCTATAGGCCTTGCCCGACACGCCGTCAAAGACAAAGAACATCTCCCAATCGCAACCTTCGTCATCCAACTCGCGGCCGAGGGCGTCGAAGACCTGTTCCACTTCGGCATCGGAGCTCTGAACCGGCACGACGACGGAAACATCGAGAACTGATTCCTCTGGCCAGGCGGCGTCCTTCACCGGCGAATCCGCCGCCCCGTCTTTGACATGCCCCGCCACAGTCGGGTCAACCGGGGTTTCTTCGGGGGGGCTTTCGTGCTCGATGGTCATGCTCGTAGTTTCTATTAGGCCAGGTTCGGCCAGGGGTGTAGCGCGTGTGGGAGCCAGTGCCGCGTTTCAGTGCAACTCGTTCAGGATGCGGTCAAGAGTACTACGTCGGTGCATACCACTTGCCTTGACGGCGAGTTCGCCAAGGAGCCCCAGCAGCCCGAAGAAAATAGCTAAGGAGAAGGAAAGGGCCAAGATCGTGCAGATCGCCATCTCCCATTCGTTGAGGTCGAAGATTCCGTGGACCCCATCCTCTAACAACGGGGGTCCGCCGCCCTCCACGCCAAAGAGCCCGATCAATCCGAAGACTCCGCTCAAGAGCGACGCCCCTATGGCCAAGATGCCGAAGTACTGCAAGGGACGCTGGGAAAACTGGCTGATCATCTTGATCACAAAGAGGTCGAGGAGCACACGCGTCGCTCGACCGATGCCGTACTTGCTCTCCCCGAATTGACGGGCCCGGTGGTTGACGACGATCTCCGACACGCGCGCCCCTGAGCCAGCCGAAAGAACCGGAAGGAAGCGATGCTGCTCGGCGTAGATCGACATGCTCTTCACGAGTTCTCGGCGGAAGGCCTTCAGGGTGCATCCCGTGTCGTGAATCCGCACACCGGTGACCAATCCAATTAAGCGGTTCGCCATGATCGATGGCAGGCGCCGAAGGACAAAGCCATCGTGACGCACCTTGCGCCATCCGGCCACTACATCGAAGCCCTCATGGAGCTTTTCAAGCAGACGCGGGATGTCCGCCGGGTCGTTCTGCAGGTCTGCATCCATGGTCACAACGATACGCCCGCGGGATTCGTCAAAGCCAGCCGCCATGGCCGCAGTCTGGCCGAAGTTTCGACGAAAATGGATCACCCGCACCCGGGGATCCCTGGACTGTAGATCCAACATCACCTTGAGGCTCTGGTCCTGAGAGTGATCGTTGACGTAGAGAATTTCGGCTGCGTTCTCCCCATGGCCGAGCCTCATTCCCATGCCGTCCAGGCTCGCCGCAATCTCCGCGTGGAGGTAGGGCAGGCTTTCCTCCTCGTTGTAAACGGGGATTACGACTGAGAGTTCGATCGACATGCTGGTCAGGGGTGGGTCATCCAAGGCGATTTCCTGATCCATCGCCGGGCTTTCCCGTCTGTTCCACAAGGGTACCCCACGGATGCGGTATTCAACCCGGATCCCGGGGGCAGAAAACTACCGGGGGGGTGGGTTCGGAGGCTACGATCCTCAGCCACCATGATGAGCCAACCAGAGATCGACACCCCGGGCCCCTCCGCACTCATCCTTGGCCCGGGACCGCGTGCCCGGGAAATCGCTTCCGTTCTGGTCGCCCTGGCCTGTTCACGCTGCCCCGGGGCGGCTCCTCTTTGGTGCCGCAGGCTGGATGATCTGGAGGACCTGCTCTCCGGCCGCTTGGCCGAATCGATCGAGGGATCTGGGGAGGACTCACAGTTCGGCATGGCGTGGATCTCAAGGGGACCTGGGGTGACTCCCACAAAGGGACTCTTGCTGCTTGAGGCGAGCAGCGTCCCGCCGGACGACATCGGCTTCGTGCGGCGTTTTCTGGAGCGTCAGCCCGACTGGCACCTGTTCGTTCTTGATGGGGAAGATCCTTCCGCTGAGTCGGCCCAGAAACTTCGCCTCCTGGAGCGTTCCGGCACGCTGCCCAACAGTCCGGACTTGGATCAGCTCGCTGCCCTCCTTGATCTTCCGCCCCTAGGGAGTGAGCCCTCAGTAGGACCGGGGCTCAAACTGGTGCTAGCAGATCCGGGGGATCTCCCCCACCTCCCGGAGTCATCAACTTCGCCTGTTGATGCAGACCGTCGGGAGGCGCAAGCGGAAGCGCCTGAAGCTGGGCAGCATGGCGAAGACGAGGAGCTTTTTTGCGCCCGCAGGCAAGACATGGAGACCGAAGAGGATCCCTTTGCCACCTTGGATGAGGCGGCGCTAGAGGCGACGCTAGTTAGCGCACTTCTCTCACAGGACGAAGAACCGCGCGTTGCCGAACTCCCGAGTCAGACAACGGAACTTGGTGCTCTGGTAGAGGAACTCCTCGCAGCTGATGCCCTAGGTGGCTCAAGTCATCCGCGCACGATCTTCCGTTGCCTCAATCCTTATCCCATCAACCTGGAGCGCGCGGACCTCGTCGAGAACATCGGCGGCATGTTGGGACTAGCGCGCCTGGCGGCCGGGAATAGCGGAGTCGTTAGCGTTCAAATCACAACCCCTGCTGACGAATCGGGCGCTCTTCTACGCATCGATTTTCCCGCGGGCGAGCTCGGCGGCAGTGGGATTGAGGAGCTGTTAGAACGCGCGGAATCCGGTGCACGGGATCCAGCTGACCGCTTTGGACGAGCCCTCTCCGTCGCCGCTCGCTCCGCTGCTCAATTGCGCGATATGGGGGCGGAACCGTCGCTCTCTGAGTTGGAGGACAGGCGACTGCGACTTGCTGTCGAGTTCCCCCAAGCTGCGCTTCAATCAGCGGACTGAGTCGAGTCACTCACCCGACTAGTAGCCGAGGATCAGGTCTAGGGCGTTGCAGAGTTCAACGCCTCCGCCAAGGATCACGCCCTGTGTCGAGAGGCTCTGTCCCGCCAAGGTGACGTCCAAGGGCACGGGAATCGTGTGTGCCCCAATGCCGCCGATGGAGGGTGCGATCGTGGAGAACAAATTCGCCCCACCGAAGGGTTCTAGAGCCACGAGCAGTTCACCGTAGGCTGTCGGGAAGCCAGCAAGGGGCAGGTCATACCCGACAACTGCTGTAAGCGTTGCGCCGACATGCCCAGAGGTGTCCAAGATGACCAACCAATCCGTGCCCAGGATTGGGATATTTTGATGCGCGAAGCAAAGGGAGTTCGACCCGCTGCCGTTCCGCAGCAGCGCTGCTGCCGGGGCGAAGAGCGCAACGCCATCGACGTAGCCGCGCGAAAGCGTCATTCCGTCGCCCCCATCGCCAACCTCCACCGAAAGGGTCAAGACCGTGGTTGCATCAAGGCTGGGGAACAAGAACGCCAGATCCACGCGCACCTCAGTCGTCGCTGTCTGCGGAAGACCGTGGATCAGGGATGTATTTGGGGTCGGCGAATTCGAGTCGGCCAAGTAGAGATTCCAACTGGCCACCCCATCGCTGATGTCCACGCTCATCCAGTCGTGGTCCAGTGCGTCGCCGGCCAAGCCGGCGCGTAGGAAGGCAACATTCAGGCTCAGCCCTGTCGCCGCATCGTTGATCTGGAAAGACTGGCCCACGCCGGCTCCCCCACTTCCCGGAATGCCGGGGCCGCCGGGGTTTGACGGTGGCGTCGCGCCCTCCGTTCCCAGGCTGGAGAGATCTAACCACTGGAATCCGTCCAGGGGGAAATCGCCGTCACTGCTGTTGCGCATCAGGTGACCTGCCCCCTCCAGGATCTGCCAGGGAGGCTGAGGAGTACCGCTGCTGGGCTGGCTCTCGAAGCTCCCATCGGCGATGCCCGTGGATACGCTGCCCCCGACAACAACGCAGCCCGCGCGCGTCTTTGAGAAACTACCCTGGGAACCGCTCACGGTCAAAGTCACGTCGTAGGTCCCCGGCGCGACATAGGTGTGCACGGGCCGGGCATCACTCGATGTTGCTCCGTCGCCAAAGTCCCAGGTCCAGGTGTCGAAGCTGCCTTCGCTTTCGTCGGTTAGGAGCACACGCAGGGGTGCATCGCCCCGCAGAGGTAGGACCAGATGTCGCCGCAGAAAGTTGACGCCCACGCGAGTTTCGTCCGGGCTAAACCTCGGTCCCGTGTAGGTCTCCGTGTAGACATCAAAGGGAGGCGAAAGGGTTGCCGCCACGCCCGTCTCCAGGGCAAAGACGCTGTTCCCGTCGGTCAAATGGAAGTCCAAGGACTCCTGTGAGATTCCCAGGAGTTTGTTCACATGCACGATCATGTTCCAACTGTCGTGAATGTAGGGCTGACCGATTGTGCTGTAGAGCACCGGATCGCCAAAGGCGTCTAAACTTGTATCGGCAACCAGACCCCCAACCATCTTGACGGGGTCCGTGTAGAGGAGGCAGATAGGCTGGCTTGCGTTGTTGTCACGGGCATCCTGACTTTGGGTCAGCCAGCGCGTGAAGCTCGCGTCCTTCTGCAACTGCTCATCCACCTGGGACAGAATGTCCGCGGGAACCCCTGGCATGTCCGCACGCTCAAAGAGTTGCGGCGCGTTAATCATCAAGCCCGGTCCCTGGTCATAGGCCCAGATGGACCCTTCGGCGCCAACTGCAACGACCGCAGCCACCCGAGTGCTGGTTTGAACCTGGAGACTTCCGCTGGCTTTGGCACGCGAAGGCCCCATGGTCGCCCACAATAAGTTCACCGATCCCTGGGAAGAGGCATAGGTCGAAAAACGAGTCACATCAAAGTTGTAGGTTTCGGCGACCGCCTCCTGTTTGAAGTACTGCAGCACCCACTCCGCATCCTTGTAGTTGTTGTCCGTATTGGGATTGAAGGACTCGTAGCGCCCGCTCGGGTGTCCCGGGGGATAGAACATCCCACGCCCCATCCCAACTGGCGGCGCGCCCCAGGTCACCACCGCTATGCCCGCCTTCAAGGCCTCCCAAAGTCGGTCACCGACACCACCATCAGAGACATCATCCCTAGGAAAGACCGAATTGCCGCCGCCATAGAGAGTCATGAACACCACCGGCCAACCATCACGGGGGGTCGGACCGGGGGGCAGAAAGACGTTGGCGTACTGCTGAGCCTTAGCGCTCCCTAAGGCCAGTCGCTCCGGGGGAAGAAAGATGATCTCCGCCGGGTTGACCTTGGCCAGCGTACTTGGTGTGACGTCATCGTTCCCCAAGCCCCCTAGGAACTCCGCCCTGGGGGAAGCGGATCCGGTGACTCCGATTCCCTGGGCAGTGGCCGAGGACGCGGGCAGCGCGAAAATAACGGCGATGGACAGGGCTAAGCGAAGAATCGAAATTGCCTCAGATGCAGATGTCGCGGGAAACCGTCGGAGGAGCAACATATCTCCTTGGAAGAATCCTAGGGCTTCGGCGAGCCGGTTTCCCTGCAAGACTTTCCGCCCCAGGGTGTTCTGGGCGAGCCTAGCGCTCCTCTGGGGCTCCTCTGGGGCTCTTCCCGCGGCGTCTACGACCCAAGAGTCGCCTGGATTCAAGGTCCCTTGGAATGAACGTCGATGAGGATCACCGTCGTAAAAACTGAACACTTCCCCGTCCCGTGTTCAGCCCGCGCGGCACTTTACATGAGAACAGGCACCTGCCTCCTTCGACTACCTGATGTCCAACGCCCGCATTCTTCTCCTCGACGCTCAGTCCTTCTCCGCCAGGCGACTTGTGAGCTGTTTGACCGAAGAGGGGTACGAGGTCGAGGGCTTCGATACCGAAGTCGACCTTCTGGTGAGCCTGCAAGAAGACCAGGCGGATCTTATCCTCGTGGCCGCAGATCGAGCGGGGCACGCCTTGTCGAAGCACCTGCGCGTGTCGGGTGAGCCAACGGCCCTGGTGCTCCTGGATGACCTGGGGAGCCTGTCCCGATGTGAAGCCGAACTTGTGGCCCTGGCTGTCAAACATGTCACCCGCCCCGCCGCGGATACACAGATCCTTGATGCCGTTCGGGCGGGACTTAAGCAACGGGCCCTTGCGGAGGAAAACCTGCGCTTGCGATCGGAGGCCCATGAGTCCGCGGGCTTCTCGGGGATCCTCTCCCGGGACCCCCGCATGCGGCGCATCTTTAGGACGATTGGGGCGGTGGCTGACTCCCGCGCAACGGTGCTGATCTACGGGGAGAGCGGCACGGGCAAGACAGTCTTAGCCAAGGCCGTACACGATCGCTCCTCCAATCCCGAGGCTCCCTTTGTGGTGGTTAACTGCGGCGCCTTGCCAGGGAGTCTCCTCGTCAGTGAGCTCTTTGGTCACGTCAAAGGAGCCTTCACCGGTGCAATCAAGGACCGCGCCGGCAAGTTTGAAAGCGCGGACGGCGGCACGATCTTTCTGGATGAGATCGGAACGGCCACCCCTGACCTGCAAATCAAACTTCTGAGGGTGATTGAAGAAGGCACCTTTGAGCGCCTCGGGGAAAGCAGCAGCCGCAGTGTCGATGTACGCATCATCGCCGCTACCAACGTCGATCTGCAGGCGGAAGTACAGGCCGGAACTTTTCGCGGCGATCTCTACTACCGCCTACACGTCGTCCCCATCGAGGTGCCGCCCCTGCGGGATCGCCCCGGGGACGTAACCCTCCTGGCCGAGCGATTCCTGCAGCGCTTCGCCGAGCTCCATGGTCGCCCTGTGATAGCACTCAGGCCCCAGGCTCTCGCGCGCCTACACAGCTACCCCTGGCCGGGCAATGTGCGTGAACTGGAAAACACGATCGAACGGGCGGTGCTATTGGCCCGGGGTTCAGACCTGGGCCCCGGGGACCTTTGGCCCGATGCAGAGGAGTCTGGCGAGTTAATGGACGACGGCGCCCCGCGCCTTGAAGACCTCCCGCTAGGCCCCCTGAGACATATCCTAGAGATCCCTGAGCGCTGGCTGCTGGGACGCGCCCTCCTCGCTGCCGAGGGATCCCGCAAGGAAGCAGCGCGAATCCTCGGTATCAACCGCACGACGTTGTTCAACAAGATGCATAAGTATGGTCTCTTCTCGGAGTCCGATCAGACCGTGAGCCGGGGCCCCGACAGCGCCGGCCCCACATCCCTTGACCGCGCGGGCTGACCGAGTGCACCTGATATGATTCGACTTCGTTGGTTCCTTCTCCTCATGGCCATGGCTATGGCCGTTGCTACCTGGCGTGTTTGGTGGGTGGCTGAGAACCGTTCTGCATCGGACTTGCTGGACGCCGCAGAGAGTCGCCTTGAGCGCGACAGCACCGATCACAATATGACCCTGCGCGAGTTGGGCCTGGCGCTTCAGGTGGCTGACGAGAATGGTGACACGACGGTGGCGCAGCAGGCTCTCCTGATCCGCGCCGAGGTCAACATGCAGCGGCGTAACTTCTCCCTGGTTCTTGTTGATTGCGTGCGAGTCTTGGGTGAGTTCGCATCGAACAACCCCGAGGCCCTGCGCCTGGCCACGCGGGCATCTTTCGCCAGCGGAGAGCTGCAAGGGGCCGTAGACTTCGCCACGATCCTGACGGAGGTTCAAGGGGACAAGGCCTCCTCCCATAACCTGTTGGCCAACATTCACAGGACACTGGCCGAAGATGCCCTTGGGGAACTCTTCGAGAACCTGAACGAGACGCTGCCCACACGCAAGTCTATCGAAGGGTTGAATCATGCTCGTCGCGCCGCTGCCTTGACTGCCAGCAACCCCCACGCACTCTCGGCCCTAGAGGGCTTGGACGACATCCTGGATGACGCTGAGCGCAGCGCAGACCTCCGTATCCTAACTGAGAGAGCACGGGCACATTTCGCTGCCGCGCGTCGCGCTTGGATCGCAGCTCTTGCCGTTGGGCGCAACGGCGAGTCCATCAGAGGCATCCAGGAGCAGTTTTCCCGCGCGGGGCTCTACGAGTCCATGGTTTCCCTTGGACGCAGCGCTCTCTCGGCTCCGAACTTTCCCGGCGCGGGCGCGGTACTCGTAAGCACGGCCCTTGCCCAGGCGGATCTCG
>JBLHLB010000045.1:0-18248 GCA_047618505.1 Planctomycetota bacterium | reverse complement strand
AACTGCCGGAAGGGATAAGCCGATCCACTTCCGTTTAGGAGGCAGGGCAATCCCAGGTGATGTAGGCCAAGGGGACGCACATGATTCTTGAGTAGCAGCGCCAAGCTCGATATCGATTGCCGCCCGCTACCGCCGGCCGTCGTCGCGAAGAGGTACACCGACATCGCCGGAGCATTGTTGGCCGCCGCGGACTGGGCCAGGAGCTGGATGGAATTTGGATCCGCGCTGCAATCGGCATCGATAACCACAACCACTTCCGGGGGGTCGGAGTCGAGGGCCCGCAAACCAGCCTTGAGAGCATCGGGCTTGCCACCGCTGCCGTCGTCTTCCGCCACAATCACTTCGACACCGCGCGCCTTTGCCACAGCTGTCGTGCTATCGCTGCAGTTGTGCGCCACAACCATGGCCCGATCTCCCTCGCGGAGCTGGGGCAAAACCGTGTCAAGGGTCGCATCCAAGAGGTCCGCTTCATTGTGCGCCGGAATCAACACCACAATACGCCCCGCAACGACGGCATCTTCAGACTCTTTTCCACGCCACAGGATCGCCGCCATGCACTCGATGAAAAGCACGCAAATAGGGAGAGCCACGAGTGCCCCATAGAGCAGCGCGATTGCAGTGAGGAACGTGCTCAACAAAGGACCAACCCCCTCATTTGATATGCTCGTTGTCGATGGCGTTCCGCTCGAGCTGCACACGGCGGCCCAAACCCTTCAGTCCGAGTCCGCGCGCCAAGCGCCCCTTAATGATTAGGGCCAAGCCGTACTTGGCCCGGCTGTGTTTGAACTGCCCCAGTCGGTTCGATTTGGTCAAACGCGCCAACTCTGCGGCGCCGACCTTCGTCGGCTCGACTCCGCTGGGATCATAGCCGTGTTTCCGCAGGAGCCCGCCGATACGCGTCTCAAGCAACCCCAACTCCCCGGGAGAGAGCTTCCGTCGCCATTGCTCGATCAGGCTCGGGTCCGGAGCACCGTAGGTGCTGCCCTCTACGTACTCGAGCATCGCAGGCTCGAAAGTCTCACCGAGGAACTCCGCAAGCTTAGTCAGCTCCCCCACGGGGTCAGTCACAAGGTCCTCATAGCGCAACTCAAAGAGCTGGTCCGCCCCGACGCGCTCCTTCAGTGCTTCCCAAGCTTCCATTGCATCGATCCAACGCTGGGCACCGAACCACACGTTCGAGGCCCATCCCATGCCGATACAGGATCGCGCAACGTCGCGCCCATCGCGAACCAGATTCACATAGCGCGCCCCTTCAAATACACGCGGAAGGCGATCAAAAAAGTGGTGGCAAGTCGCCCCCTGCAGCGCCTTCCCGCTAGGGGCGCAGTAGTCACGCAGGAACCCCAACGCCAGATCTGGGTATTCCTTGGTGCTGTCAACGGCCAATCCGTGCGGCAGAAACACACGGTTTGTCGAGAGATAATCGACGTAGTCATCCATGTCCGGCCAACCGTCGCCGGGCGGCAGGAAGTCCACTAGGAACTCAAATTCCGGTGCACACGCAATCCGCGGGTGATGCGAGAGCATCAGCCGCAGAAGAGTAGTACCCGAACGCTCCGAGCCCACCACGAAGAAGGGCCTCGAGCGACCTATAGTGTTGTCAGCATTCGTCATTGCTTCACTCCTTCAGAGACCCAAGGTCCGTCTTTGGTTACGGCTTGCCAAGGACCCGGTTGCGGCACCTGCGACAACAATGAAGAGCTGGTTCGGATTGGCATTCAAGAGTGTGTCCTGCGCATAGAGCACGGCCACCATTGCCATCACAACGGGCATCCCAGTGATTGGATTGCCCCAGTATCGGCTGGGGACGCGGCGCCAGGCAAGCCATCCGCCCAGGAGAAGAGTTCCATAGAGTGCGGTCACGCCGAAGACTCCCTGAAGCCCCATGAACCACATCCACATGCTGTCGATCACGACGAACTCCCCACCCTGAACCTCAAGGTCGCGGCTGATATTGCCGGTAAAGGTGCGTTCATCACTGTAGCCGAACCACTTGCGCAGCTGGGCGCGGTCGCGGAGTTCGGTTTCGCTACGCAGGCGCACCATCAGAGACCCGGCCCGGGCTTCGCCAAAGCCAGCCTTTGCGATGGAATGGAGTTCGCGACCTTCCCAACCACCAAACTGCCGCATCGTGACGTAAGTTGGCGGGACGAGCACCATCAGAAGCAGCGGCAGGGTGAAGGCCACACGACGGCCAAGGGACAAGATTGTGATCCCGATGAGCATCACAACTAGGGCCATGGAGGAGGAACAGCCGATCGTCATGACCCCAAGCAAGGCTGTAACAACGGCCATGGGCATCCCAAGGATCTTCCGTCGTGATCCCGAGGTCCACAGGAAGTAGGCCAGCACCGTGGCCAGAGCGATGAACAGCGCACACATCAGTCCGTGTTCAATGAAGACGTTGGGGCGCCAAAGTAGTCCGCGCTTGGCGTGCTTGATGGTCAACAGCTGCACGCCGTAGATGCGAGAGTGGAAGATCGGGCTCAGCTTCACCTCCAGCAGCAGCAGCGGGATGTACAAGATGGCTCCCTCGATGATCGCCGTGGCCAACTCGCGCTGTCCAAGGGCCGTGCCGAAGTAGACGCGTCCCAGGAACCAGGGTCCGCCCCAGCGAACGCTAAAGGCAAAGATGCTCGAAGTGGCGTCCCAGATTCCCTGATCGTTGATAAAGGACGATAGGCCACTGCTGAAGATCAGAAGCAGAACGGGGATGTCCACGGGCTTCAGGCGGAAGCGCAAAAAGCGGCTGGAATCGAACACGAAGGCAGTCGCCATCACGCCCACGGTCATCGCTGCAACCTTGTCCCAGTCGGGGATACCCACGAAGTCAAAGGACGTGTTCGGAAGCAGCAGAAAGCCGGTGACCAACCCAATGGCCGCTGCACGCACGGGCTTCAGGAAGAAGAAGAGCACCAGGCAGAATGGGACAAAGCCAATCATCGCGGCCTGGGCCAGCAGGTTGCCTGTCCCGTAGTCCATAGCCTAGGCCGCCGCTCCGCTCGCCTTCGCCGGTGGTGCCGCCTGTGTCACCGGAGCCTTTCGCTTGAGCTTCCAGAGCACCACCAGGAAGAGCGGAGCCCCGAGCAAGCTGGTTGAAATAAAGGCAGATTCACCGGCTCCCAGCCCCAGGGGTCCGTAGTGGATGTAGTTGTCCAGCTTGAAGCCAAAGCCATAGAGCGCGAGAAACAGAATCGAGTAGTGCAGCATGGGCTTCCCAAGGGGAAAGCCAGACCGCCGCGCGATTATTGCGCCGACGACACAACCTGCAATGTTCCCAATGGCGTTCCCGATGATCGCCCCGCGTACACCACCGATTCCAGTCAGAGCGCCCAGGAAGAAGTAGCCGACAAAGACACCCCAAAGCGTCACGAGGGCGTTAGTCACCATCATCAGGCAAACCCCGCGGGAGTTGCCGATCGAGAGCATGGCACTACGCGGAACGTGCTGCAGAATCATGAACCACAGGACCACGGCGATATAGCGCACCATGTTCCCCGCATCAATGTAGTCGAGGGGAAAGAACCAGCCAAAGAAGGCCGGAGCGAAGAGGCCGCAGCAGATGCAAATGAAGAGGCAGGCCGGCAGGAAACGCCCCATGACGAGAGCAACCTGGGACCCAAGCTGCTTCCGATCCTGGCGACCCTGCTCCGCGAAGAGCGGAATCATGACCTGGTTCTGGAGCATCGTCAGGGGTCGCGATGCGGAGGCCGCGTAGATCCAGGCTCGGTCGTAGACACCGTGAATCGCCTGGAACACAAACTTCCCCAGGAAGAGCGTTAGGAATTGCTGGGCCACGAAGGCGGCGCAGGTTCCCAAGAAGACCCACTTGCCAAACCTGAAGAGCGCCTTGGCCGCCTCTGGCTCCCAATGGGGGCGCAGCTTCAGCTCGGAGAAGACGATGTGCGACAGCCCAGTCCGCACGAACCCGCCAACCACGGGTCCGATGGCCAGTGCGAAGACGGAGCGAAAGAGGAAAGCCAGGACGATCGACACCGTCAGGCTAGTGGCGAGTCCGGACCATTCGATGAAGACCGGGCCGCGCAAGTTCATGCCGCGCTGGCGCGTGAACATGCCAACGGAGAGCAGACCATTATTGATGGCCTCAAGGCCGCCGATGGGCAAGAGGAACAGCAGCACGGGCCGATCAAAGAAGACCGAGGCCGGCCAAGCCAGGGCACAACAGGCAATCCACATGAAGACGCCGCGCATGATCTGCAACGTCCAAGCTGTGTTCAGGAAAGTCGGATCGTTGCCACGCTTGTGATAGACGACGGAACCGCGAATGCCCACCTCGGAGAGCATCTCCACCCCCACCAGGAACACGCGCATGACCGCGATGGTCGAGAAGTGTTCGCGGAACAGGAGGTGCGCCAGGAAGACCTGGCTCCCGAGGCGCAGAAGGTTGGAGCCCACCATGGCCGCCACGGTCCAGAGAGATGCTCGCTTAACGCGCGCACGGATCGATTGAACGGGCGCGGGTGTCGAGTCCGTTTCCTCGGGCTCCCCTAGGGTTTCGGTATTCTCCTCACTCATCTCTCAACTCCAGAGCATCCGTCGAATCCAGCCGGCGCCGATCCAGATCGGCGATCTATGCCGAATTGGTCCGGCGACGCTGGCCATTCGACTCAGCTCCAGGCCTCCGCCGCGCTTTCGGAAGCACGCTTCTTCTGCATTTGCGGAGTGGCCCCTGTGCCCTCTACGTTCCCGTAGCCGCCGCCGTGTCCGTACCCGTAACCGTAGGAGATACCTTCGGCGTAGGCCTTCGCGCCGCGGCGCTTCGAGGCGCCGTTCAGGAAGACACCAATAATGTTCGCGTCCACACTTTGAAGGATGCCCACGGCACGGCGGGCGTTAGGACCGGTTGATTTCTTGAGGCGTATCACGAAGAGGCAGACGTCCGCCAGATTCGACAACATGCGCGTTTCGGCGGTCTCCAACACCGGCGAGGAGTCCACGATGATGACGTCGTAGACCTCGCGCAGTTCCGCGAAGAGCGTACGGCAGGCGCCACTCTCAAGCAGCTCCGCCGGGCCCATTTCGGCGCCCCCAGCTGGCAGTAGATCAAGGTCTCCGGCGACGCCCTGGACGACTGCACTCTCCCAGGTGACGCTGCCAGCAATGGCATCACCCAGACCGCGCTTGCCGATCAAGTTGAAGATCCCATTCTGCCCGGGTTTCCGCAGGTCCGCGTCTACGAGCAACGTCTTGCGACCAGACTGGGCAAACGCGATGGCCAGGTTGCTGCTGGAGATCGACTTACCTTCCCCGGAGATCGAAGACGTGATGAGCACGATTCCCCTGCCGTCCTCCCCGAGGGCGAAGGCGGTCGCCGTGCGCACGCTACGGACAGCTTCGGCCGCAAGAGATCCCGGCTCCGTCAGCACGACGCGGCCGACGATCTCCGCTTTCCCCTTCTTCATGCTCGGCAGCACGCCCACGACGCTGGCACCCAACAGGGTCGGGACTTCCTCAGGCGTCAAGATACGGTGGTCGGTAAAGCCACGTAGTGCAACGAACAGCAGCATTAGCCCGAGGCCTGCCCCGGCGCCGATCATGGCCATCTTCTCGGGCTCAGGATAGACCGGTTTCGGCTTGGCCCGCGGCGGGTCAATGATTGTGGTGCTCAGGCCGCTAGTCTGCTGGCTGACGTCCAAGCTCGCGATCAGGTCGGCGAATTTCTGGCGCTCTTCCTTGGCCGTGGCGCGGCGTTCTTCCAAACGGCGTAATTCGCCTAGGCCAACTTCTCTGGCAAAGAACTCTTCCTGGGCCTTGGCGAGTTCCTCTCGGAATCGAGCGACATGGCGCCCCTCAGAACGCACAGCGCCCTCCGCTCCAATGAGCTCCGTGGCGGAATACTTCGCGAAGACTTCATTGAGCTTTTCCTCAAAGCCGTGAATCTGATCTCGCAGGGCCTGCAGACCCTGGTAGTCCTCACCGTGCTGCGCGGTGAGATCGATCAGCTTGGTCTCCTTGCTAGATTTCGCAGACAGGTAGCCTTGAATGTCTTGCTCGAGCGTGTCCTCGGGATGCTCGATTCGAAGTCGACGACCGAAGGCCTCCGCAACCTCGCCCGTTTCGGTATTCGCCTGGGCCTCATCAAGACGAACCTCGGCCTCCACGAGCTTGTAATGGGCTTCCCGCAGGTTCGTCTGAATCAGTTCGACCTCGCTGCCGAAGGGGTTGATGGCCTCCCGCACAGTGATCCCAAGCTCCTTCCTCTTCGCGATGATCTCCGCCTCGAGTTCATCCAACAACTCGTCCGCCTCATCCCGCACGGACCTGAAGATCTTCATGTTGCGCTCGATAGCAGCAACAGACTCGATCTCGTGGTATTCCTTGAAGATGGTGATGGCCGCGGCCACCACGACCTCCGCGTCTTCCCGGCGCGGCAATTCACAGGAAATCGAAAGACGCTCTTGGGCCTCGTCGACCCTGGCGCCAACAGATTTCGACAGGACTTCACGCACGGAGCTCAGACCCCGCTGGCGCATGGAAGGCAGTTGCTGAATCTCCGGCAACAGACTGAGGGGCTTCAGGATCTTGCCGGATTTAAACAACCGCTCCATCCGACTCAGGGTCACGCGCGGCGCCGTTGAGATCAGGACACCCCCGCTGACAGGATCTTTTTCCCGCACCTCGATCAGCACGTTCGCATTGGCGCGATAGCGCGACACGACGTGGAAGCCCGGGATCTTGTCCTTGTAGTAAGCAAAGGTCACGCCGGCGCACAGCAGCGGCACACCGAGAATGCCCAATTTCCAGCGCCAAAGGAGCTGCAAAACGCGCACGGCCTGCTCTGAATCAGCGGCTCCACCAGAATCCTGGTGGCCGGGTAAACGCTCGACGTCCGACATAATCCCGATGGGAAGGGAACGAGAAAAGGGGTCCTGAGGAGGGGTCGTGTAACTCGCCGGCGAGGCCCTAGACGGAACTCGACGCGTTGGCGGACAGACGGAAGCCGAAGATCGACGAGAAGAACGTACGCGACCAGGTGCCCTGGGTGTGCTCGACGGAGATGACGTCGCCGGGCTTGATCAGAATGTTGGCGGAGCTGATAAACTCCGTGCCGTCAATCTTGAAGGTGCAAGTGATAATGCGCTCACTGCCGTCCTTGCGATACACGGTCGCATACCTCGGAGCCGCCGTCGGATCCGTACCACCGGCCAAAGCCAAGGCCTGCATCAAGCTGTATTGATCCGACTGGGGATAGGACTGCTTGCCTGGTTTACGAACCAAGCCGATGACGGTGAAGAGCTCCTGAAGTCGCGGCTCCACTACGATGGTCTCACCGCCGGCGAGGGCCACATCCGTGAGGGGAATGGTGGACCCACGCACGGGCAAGATTTCGATTTCGGGAACGCCGTTCTCCACGGGTCGGATGATCCGAATGGATTGCGCTCCATCGTCACGGATACCACCGGCGGCCATCAAGGCGCCCAGGAGTGACAGACGATCGTTGCGCAGGGCATGAATGCCTGCATTGCCAACAGCGCCGAAGACCGCAACAGAGACGGAGCGATAGGCGGCCACGCTCACAACGACTCCGAGCTCTTCGCCACTCATGCCGCGTTCGAGAATGGCGGCGATGATTCGAGCCTCGATCTCCACCGTCGTAAGTCCAGCCACCGAGACCTCACCTGCCACGGGCAAACGCAACTCACCACCGGTCTGCACACGCGCCCGCAGCTTCGTGGTCAACTCCTCGCTTTCGATATCGACCACGACGCCCGGCAGTTCGATTTCCAGGAGATCACCGGGGACGACCTGGTATTCGACCTTTCCAATCCCGATCGCCGCCAAGCGGTCGGGGTCCGCGGCGCTGATGTCCGGGCCCGCCGCCTCGAAGGCGGCCAACTCCTCCATCGTCGGCAGAACCGGGTGAACGATGCGACTTCCGATACACCCAACCAAGGGCAGGAACAGCGGAGTCAGAAGCAGGACGAGGCCGACGCGGAGCGAGCTTCGCGAGATGGAATCCAGTCGAGCAGACATAGGAAATTGCTACGGGTAGGGTAGGTCGAACGGGGGCCGATTCAAGGACAACCGATGGCCCTTCAGAGGACCGAAATCGGAACGCCCCGGAGAGCACATTCGACCCGGCACTAAAAATGAGGGTCCGGGCCACAGACCCCCTAGTAAGAGGTCGGCAGAGTACGCCCCTGGCTTGAGGCTTCGTGGCCCCAGCTTATCCGTTCCTGGCAGCCCCCCCGCGAGGCAATCCTGCCATTCGGCTGGGTCCACATCACAAGATTGCCCCATCCAAGCTGCTCAGGCCGAATGCTCCCCAAGCCGCAGGCAAAGGGCCTCAACCCTGGCAGCCACTGCTGGGGCACCCGCATCCCTTCGAATCGCGTCTTCGCAGGCGCCGGCCAGCTCCGTTATCTCTGGGAAGCCGTAATTAGTCGCCGTGCCGCGCAGGCGGTGGACTCGTGTCCGCAGGGCCTCCATTTCGCCCCTTTTGAGTTCCGACTGCATGTGGGAAATCTGTTCCGGAAAGGAATCCCTATAGCGCTGAATCAAAGGTGCAAAGCGCGGGTTCTCGACCAGGGAAAGCGTCACCCGGGGATCAACCGGCGAGGTCCGCTTGGGCGCATCTGTCGTATCCTGCGTCACAGCATCATCCACTTCCTCAAGCCCCTCAGCTACGCCATCGAAATCCTCGGTCGCGGCAGCGGAACCCTGGCGAGCGATATGGCGAGCAACCGTCTCCAGGAAGGCCTGGGGTACCACCGGCTTGGCGATGTAGTCGTCCGCCCCCGCCTCAATGCAGCGCCGCGCATCCTCCGCCATAGCCATGGCCGTCAGGGCAATCACGGTGCCCCGATAGTCCGAACGTCGCAGGTTGCGCGTCGCCGAGACCCCATCCAACACCGGCATGTTGACGTCCATCAGGACCACATCGAAAGGGCGCTCCTGGGCGCGAGCTTCCAGTGCGGCCTTGACCCCGAGGGCGCCATTCTCCGCCTCCTCCACCTGGGCTCCGGATTCCACCAGAAGAAAGCGTAGGACGTCGCGGTTCGCGGGACTGTCGTCCACCACCAAGATGCGAGAGCCACGCAGCTCTCTCCGTGTGCCCGGATCTTGGTCCTGATAACCGAACGACCTGGGACGCAGATTACCTGCACCGACGACGGAGGTTTCCTCGCCACTCAGGGGGCGTAGGGGAATCTCGAGGGAAAAAGTACTGCCAACACCGACGCAACTCTGCACGTCAATCTCGCCGCCGAAGAGGCGCGCTAGCTGGCGGGCAATATCAAGACCAAGGCCGGTACCGGCGGGTCCTTCCCCGGCGACGCGATCTAGGCGTGAGAAGGGCTGAAAGAGGTCGGCCACCTGATCCGGTGCAATCCCCGCCCCCGTGTCAATAACTGCTACACACAGGGTCGGAGCGGCCAGATCACCCTCCGAGGAGAGCCGCACTTTCACGCCGCCGCTCTCGGTGTACTTGATCGCGTTACCGATCAGGTTTATCAGGATCTGCTTGAAGCGAACGGGGTCGATATGCACACGCGTAGGAACTTCACCGAGGACCTCCGTGACTAGGGTCAGAAGGCTCTCCGAAGCCGCGCCTTCCAGGACACGCACGACATCGGAGACCAGCCCGATCAGGTCGCAGTCCCTGTATTCCAAACTCATCTGCCCCGCCTCGATCTTCGAGAGGTCCAGGACGTTGTTGATCAAACTCAAGAGGTGATCGGTACTGAGCTGGATATTCCTCACCCAAGTCGCCTTGTTTTCCGCGTCCGCGTTGGGGCGGCCGAGGAGGGCTGCGTAGCCAACAATGGCGTTCATTGGCGTGCGCAGCTCGTGGCTCATACTCGCCAGGAAATCACTCTTGTAGCGGTTTGCGAGGCGTTCGCGCTCCACAGCGCGTTCGAGTTCGCGTTCCACAAGGCCGCGCTCTCGCTCGGCGATCCGCCGTTCAACTGCTCGGGCGAAAGAGTCCACAATGATCTGCAGGATCGCGAATTCCTCCTCAACCCATTCGCGCGATGCGCGGGTATCGACGAAGCCGAAGAAACTCTCGAGTCGACCGCGGATGATCACGGGCATGATCAGGATCGCTTTGACGTCCGGACGCAGGAGCGCGCCGCCCTGCTTGAGTTCTGCTCCACCACCCAAATCCAAGTTCGTGCGGGAAACGTCGCTGATACGAATTACGTCGCCACGCAACAGCACCTCAGTCGCTCGCTCATAGGGCCCTGAAGCCTCCGGCGAACGGGGTGGGCGCACAACTTCACGGTCCTCTGCACCCCACTCATGGGTGCGAAAAATCAAGCTGCGGTCGTTGCGGTAGCGACACAGAAATGCGCGGCAACACTGCAGGATATCGCCGATACCCGAGAGAATTAGACCGATAGCCTGATTGAGGTCATCATGCTTCAGAAGCGACGTAGCCACATGGCGCGAAATCTCATTCAAGACCCGGACACGCTCACGTTTACGCTCCGCGTCTTTACGCCGCGAAATGTCGTGGGCCAGGAACGCCAGTCCTGTCACTTCGTCGCGATTACCGTGTCGCAGAGCAAAGGCAGTAACCGAACAGGGCGTGTCAAATTCGCTAGCGAGACTCCCGTAAATCAGCTCACCCTGCCAGGAACGTCGAAAGAGATCCGGCAGGATCCTATCCATCAGGCGCTCCTGCTCATCGATCGGATGCATCGCCTGGACTGACTTCCCCAGCACGTCCGCCAAATGCGTCGCACCGACCATGTCCAGGCCAGCTTGGTTCATGAAACGAATCACACCATCGGTGTTCGTAACTGTGACGGCATCCGAGCTGCTTTCGATGAGGTCAAAGAGCTGGTCGCGCTCTTCGATCAAGCTCCCGAGACGGTTCGCATCGTGCAGGACTCCCACCACCAGCTCAACATTGTCTAACTTCTCGATCCACAACCGCATTTCCAAGGGCAGGCTGCTGCCGTCCTTGCAGCGCTGGTGACCAAAGATTGTTTGAGCCCCCTGGGTTTTGAGTAACTCCGTCAGACGCTGAAAGCTCGCCGAAGTCTGGCGCGCATCGAGTTCCCAGATGGAGAAAGAGCACAACTCAACCGGGCTGTAGCCCAGATCAGTACAGGCCCGTGCGTTGGCATCAATTACGGCACCCTGGAGTGAAATGAGCAGCACACCCAGAGAGGCGCGCTCAATCACCGACGTCTCATCGTCCCCGTCGAGCACGGACCCCCCGAGACTAGCCAAGTCCTCGGCCAGTCGCTGCCACCCGGATTGCGCGCGTTTGGCCATGGAGTCAGTGGATCAGCATTTCAATTCCGCGGGAGTTCTCGGGCCACACCGGCCGTCGCCCCCGGAGCATACAGCCTCGGGAATCCAATCAGGAAGCGCATCGTGGCGAAGCGCTCCAGGACGGCGCCACTCCGGTGATCAGCGGGCCGTCTTTCCGCGCTTGGCCGTGGCCTTTGATCCGGTCCCTGCTGCGGTCCCTGTTGCGCTCCGGACCTTTTTGGCCTTGGCCTTGGATGCCGTGCGCTTGGCCTTCTTCTTGACCTTCTTGACGGTCTTCCCCGGGCGCCCGGCGGGCAGCATATCCTCAACCTTGGCGCCGGCGGGGATCCAGCCCTCCGGCGGCTCTTCGCCACGAATCTCATAGAGAAAGCGGGAGGCGTGGCAATCTACGATTGTCCCGTAGCGGGCGCGCTTCTGTACCAAGGTTATGGTCAACACGCGCCGCGCCCGCGTGATCCCCACGTAGGCCAATCGGCGCTCCTCCTCGATCGTGTCCTCCAGGGCGGCACGCGAGTGGGGCAGCAGACGTTCCTCAACGCCAACCAAGTAGACGCGCGGGAACTCTAGACCCTTGGCCGCGTGCAAGGTCATGATCGTCACGACCTCGCGCTCTTCCGAGTCCTCCTTGGAACGATCGTCATTTGCCGAGAGCGTCAAGCGCTCGAGGAAGCGCGAAAGCGAGGGCTTCTTAGAGCGCTTCACGTGACCCGCGGCCATCTCCACGATGCCTTCGACAGTCTTCCAGCGGTCGCTCGCGACCTGCGCGTCGGCATAGACTCTGTTGACTTCGCTTCGGTAGCCGACGATCTCAAGCAATTCTTCGATGTGCTTGGCCAAACGCGGCCCGGGATCTTCCTTGCCCAGGGAGGCGAGCGCCGTGCGCATCTGCCGCACGGCATCCACTGCGGTGGGACTCAACTTGGGAATCTCCGCCGCGCGATCGAAGGCCTCGAGCACCGAAATACCCTGTTCGGTCGCAAAGGCTAGGGCACGGTCAATCGAGGTCTTACCAATGCCCCGGGGCGGGCAATTGACGATGCGCAGGAAGGAGACCTCGTCGTCCGGGTTCTCCAGGAGTCGCATGTAGGCCAAGACATCACGCACCTCCTTGCGATCAAAGAAGGACATGCCCCCCACCAGGATGTACGGCACATTGCGCAACCGTAGCTGTTCCTCAAAGGCACGCGCCTGGACCGCCGCGCGGATCAAAATCGCGAACTCACCGAAGTGCGCCTTGCGGTGACTGACCAGATCGACGATGTCACGCACGACGAATTCCGATTCCGCATGCTCGTCCTCGAGAGTGTAGAGCTTGATGCGTTCACCCGGACCAAAAGCCGAACGCAGGGTCTTCTCATGCCGCGTCGGGTTGTTCTTGATCAGCTTGTTGGCCGTCTCGAGGATCTGTTCTGTCGAACGATAATTCGTCTCGAGTCGCACCACCAAACTGCCCGGGAACTGCTTCTCGAAGCCCAGGATCTTGGACACGTCCGCACCCCGCCAGCCATAGATTGACTGGTCGTCGTCCCCCACCACGCAGAGGTTTCGGTGCTTGGACGCGATCCGTTTCACGATCTCATATTGTGGAGCGTTCGTGTCCTGGTACTCATCTACGAGCACATAGCGGTAGCGCTCGCGAAGGGATTCCAGAACCTGCGGATCCTTGTCGAAGAGCTCGATGACCTTCAGGAGCAGATCGTCAAAGTCCAAGGTTCGGGCCCGACTGAGGTGCGCCTGGTAGCGATCGTAGGCACGGCCAACGAGCTCATCCTCGTCGTCCTTGGCGCCCTCGAGGGCCTTTTCCGGCGTTACCATGCAGTTCTTGAGCAGGGATATCTTCGACTGCAGCACCGCCGGTTGGATGGTCGTCGAGGGCACGCGCAGGTCCCGCAGGGCCGAGCGCAGAGCCGTAACCTGGTCGGAACTGTCGCAAATCGTAAAGCGCTTCGGAATACCGATCGCCATCCCGTGCCTCCGAAGAACACCCACACAGAAGGAATGGAAGGTGCCGACCGTCAAGTCCTCCGCGGGCCGCTTGCCCACCAGCCCAGCCACCCGTTCGCGCATCTCCCCCGCCGCCTTATTCGTGAAGGTCATGGCCAGGACGCTTGTGGCCGGCACACCCTTAGCCATGAGGTGCGCGATGCGCGTCGTGATCACCCGCGTTTTGCCCGTACCGGCACCGGCCAATACAAGCACCGGCCCCTCAGTCGTTTCCACGGCCAAACGCTGCTCAGGATTCAATCCCTCCAGAAGTCCCTTGCTCGTCACGGGCGAGTCGCTGGACAGCGGGAAAGAACGGGTCGGAAAGACATGATGTGAATCTAGGAGGTGCGAATCAAGGTGGTGCGGAGCGACAACGCGCAGCTCATCAGAGGGCGATGCCAAGCATGGCTACGCAACGCGAAAGCGTAGCGACCTCCTGGCCTGAGACCACCTCCGGTCGCCGTCTTTCTATTTCTTCTACGCGCATCGGGGATCGCGTCCTTGCCGGCCCAAGCCAGCGTGGAAAACAAACTAACTCCTCACCAGTTTTCCCCGAAACCAACTGGCATTCGGACGACATCGAAGAGTGCAGCTACGAGCTCGCCGTCCTCGCCGGCGCGATGCCCGCTTATGAATTCCCAGACGACTTCGCCCGCCGGAGTGACTTCGAGTGCTCGGCCGGCGCAACCTTCGGTGATCAAGGTGTTACCGTTCGCCAAACGCTGGGCCGCGCCTAGGAAGATCGAGTCGAAGGACTGCGGTGGTATGCCGCGGTAAGACCAAATTTCGCGGGAGGCCGCGGGGTCGAACTCGAGGACTTGGCTCGCGCCGCGGTAACCACGGTTGTCGAATAGCAGGACCGTGCCTGCCTCGGTCAAACTCGGGTCGTGCTGCCGCAACCAAGGCCGACGCTGGGCCCAGACCACGCGTCCCGAGCTTGGATCAAGCACGAAGATCGCATCCAGCATGCGCGCCGACAACAGCAGGTTCCCCTCTGTGAAGGCAGGCAACCGAGCCTCCAGGGAAGAGCCCAAGAGGCTCATACCGTTGGTGTGCATGATGTCCCCCACCAGGTAGGGCCGTTGCCCCAGGAGATCGGAAAAATCCGACCTTCGCCAAGCCTCCAGGAGAGAAATGCGGCGCAGCTCGTTCCCGTTGGCGTCTAGCCAAAGCACAAAGTCCTCGAGCACCGGGTACTCAGCATGGATCTCGGGCACGACACGTGGCGCGCGGGCCAACACGATGAGCCCGCCGTCGTCCAACAACACCAGATCGTGGTGTTCCCCGCCCGCATGAAACCAAAGCAGATTGGAGTCGCGGTCGAGGGCCACCAAACCGACGCCCTCGTGGATCGCATAGAGCCTTCCATCCTCACGCGCGGCTGCGCGCCGCCAGCAACCGGCTTGCTCCTCGGTCGCCTCCGGGGCATTCGGAAGCGCCTCATATGCGTGGCTCCAACGGTGCAGTACCGCTCCGTCCGTGGCCATCAGAATCGCCTCCGCCCCGTGACCAGAAACATAAAGGTTCGGCCCCGGCTGAATACGATCCGCCACGCGCACGAAGACTCCGCTCTCCACCGGCAGAACCTCGAATCCCTGGGCGTAACCGATGGCTTGGAGTGACCCGGCGGCGGCCTCGGGGGAAACCGTGGGCGTGCTTGCCCAGAGGCCGTCACCCTTGCCGCTGGCCCCCCAAAAACCTGCGGGGTCGAGCTCCGCTGGCTTCAGTGCGACCACCGGCGGATAAGCGCGCAGCGGTCCGACTCCGACATCTTCGGTAACCGCCGGCTGCACATTTCCACCGCAGGCGATTGGGGAGATCAGGCCTGCGCCCAACAACAAAGCGCGCACAAGTGCTGTCTTCAAAGAAGCGCCATCTCGCGTGTTATTCATCAGTAGCCAACGTCCTCAAGTTGCTGTTGAACGTCTTCAGGGATACCGCCCTCCGGTGACCATGTCTCCGCAGAAGGATTCAATCGCTCCCAGTCCTTCAAGCGCGCAGCCAACTTCCCCACGAGGTCCGGATTGTCTGCCGCCAGGTTGTTCGCGGCGCCATTCTCCGTCATTCCGGTTCGATAAAGTTCAAGCAACTCCGTCCCCGGGTGACCATCACGATTCACGAACAGGCGCCACTCGGGGTCGTAGATCCCAAGCTTGCTGGAACCGCGGAAGTAGGACTCGATTACGATCGAACGTGGCCGTTGCACAGGATTTTCTTCGCCACGAATTAGCGGCAAGAGCGAGCGTCCGTCGAGACCTCTGGGAATCTCGATCTGGGCGACTTCAAGCACCGTTGGAAAGAGATCCATCAAGCGCGCCGGCGCATCAATGACCATTCGCTCCGGCAGGGGCCCAGGCCCATCGTCCAGGAGCAGCGGTACATGTGCCTGACTCCCATAGACAACGAATCCGTGGCCCGACGCACCTTCGACCCCGGGGTGATCGTCAAGACCCTCGCCGTGGTCACTGGTGATGATCACCAGGGCGTCTTCGAAGCCGGGCTTGGCGCGCAGATCGCGGAGGAAACGACCGATGGCCGCGTCGACGGTGGCAATCGAAGCATCGTAGCGCCGTGTCATGCCGCCCTCCCCCAGGTCTGGGCTCGGATCGTCCAGGCCGCGATATTCGTGCACCTCCATCAGGTCGATCATCAGGAAGTATGGTCCGTCGTCTCCCGCTCCAACCAGATTCGAGACCTTGCCAAGGAGGTCATCCGCGGACTGCATCGATTGCACATCGGCGACGGGTGCCCCCGGTTCTGGATCCATCCAACGCCAGACGACTTCGCTGTCGAGGAAGCGATCGAATCCCTGGGCAAAACCAAAGACGCGGTTCACGTTCGGGTTCGCCGTGGCGCCGATGGTGAGATAGCCCGCGCGCTGCAACTGCTCCGCAAGGGTGTCGAACTTCGGATGCAAGGCGTCCCCCTTCTCGCGCTGAATCCCCGTGCTACGGGGGATGCGACCGGTCAGAAACGACGCAAAGGACGGGCGTGTCCAGGAAGACTGCGCGAAGGCCTGGTCGAAGCGAATCCCATTGGCCGCCACCTCGTCCATGACTGGCGAAGGGCTCGGGCTCCTGCCGTAGCTCCCCAAGTGATCCGCGCGCAGGGTGTCCACCACTAGGAGAACCACATTAGGGCCGGGGTGCTCGGGCCGTTTGTCACCGCTGCCGCAGGCCGTCGCCAGCCAGACCAAAGCACAGGCTGCCAAGCTGCGGAGGCGCGGCTCTAGCGGTCGAGCCATGGGAGTTGTGCATCGCATATTGGCGCTCATCCTAATGGCCCTCGCCCCGGGTAAGATCCCTGCGTTCATAGAACGCGTAGTGCAAACCGTCCCCTGCTCGAATGCAGCGGAAGACGTAGTCACGGCGCAATTGCGGACGCCCTACCAGATCGCGGTGCACCTCGAAATAGGCGGCACCATCGTACTGCGTCTGGGTGATCTCCTGTCCAAAAGTGACCTGATGGTTGGCCATCAGGAAGCGTGGCTGCAGCCCGAGAACATAGTCGTTGTCAAATTTCTCGTGCCCGACGTAGCCCGTCCCCGTTTCCACATCGAGGTGCGCGATGTGCTCGTCGATCAACCCCAATTGATCGATCACATGCAGACCCGAATAGAAGCCAATAGCACCGATGGGCAAGAGCGAGATGGAATCACCACTCTCTGCGTAGCGCGCGAGCCACTGTCCAAAGCTGGCCCACTCTTCGGCTAGGGTGACCTCGAGCTGCGCCCGTGAATGTTCGTTGCGCTCGTGCAGACGCACGGAATTTGCAGTCCACAGCCCCGCGCCCCAACCGACCAGGAGCAAGAGGAGGGCACCGATCGGCGATGCCAATTTCTCCTGCGTCAGTGTCTCAAATCCTTCGCGCAAGAGGATCACGCTCAGGGGCAAGAGGGTCACGCCGAAGCGCCAAAGCGCCATGTGATCGCCGCCGACTAGGGCAATCACGATCAACTGCACGAGCAGCAGGCAAGACAGGTAGAGCAGACGCGCGTCCCCGCGCATCTTAGCCGCCACAAGCCCAAGGGGCACCGCAATCAACGCCAGTGTTCGCAGGCCCACCGCGAACATGTACGCACCGCCGCTGCCGAGTAACGCCGAAGAAGGCCCGCCAACCTTGGCGTAGTAGGTATTCGGCAACCAGTAGCCGTAGGTCCCGTGGCGCCATAGAAGGAATGCACCAAAGGGCAGGGCGAAGCCCGTCACAAGAAGAGTTATTCCCCGTGGATCGACAGCGAAACTCCCCCGTTTCCTGCGCTGGATCAGCCACAGCAGCACCAAGGCAGTGACATCAAACACGAAGAAGGCCGTGGCCTCCGGGCGCGTCATGTTCGCAAGGGCCAACACAATTCCAGCGGCACCAAGGGCAGTGTTGCTCCCGATTCCATTTTGCTTTCCAAGGATCAGGTACGCGTGCAAGATCAACAGGAACGCAAAGGCTGCACTCTCCAACCCCGAGGCTCCATAGGCCAGGAAAGTCGGCGAGAGGGCTAGGATCAAAGGCGTCGCAGCTAGGCGCCACCCACTCTCTAGTCCGCGCCCCGTCGTCCCCTCGCCCCGGGCCAAGCGTGCATGCAAGCCAAGGGTCGCTACGAGGGTCAAGGCCGCAGCGAAAAGTCCCGCCCAGACCGCAAAGCCCGGGCCCGCCGCACCGAGGCGAATGCCGAGACCAAGCACGAGCGTCCACAGGAAATTTGTGTAGCCCTCGACGTACTCCCCTGGATTGAACACGAGCCCGTTTCCCTGGACGAAGTTGTCCGCATAGCGAAGAGAAATATAGGCGTCATCGATGACGCCATAACCCAGGACCCCAGGTAGAACAAAGACAGCAGCGAGGGCAATAAGTAGCGACAACAGCGCCCAAATCCCAAAACGGCGCGGTGAAACGGAGGCGTCGTCGGCCTCAAGTGGGGTTGCGTCCGCGCTCACTCGTTCTTTCCCTGTCCCGTTGCTTGAGCTATGCGTTGCTCCTCAAGTCGCTTTTCGAAAGTCGCCAAACGCTCTGTGTCCCCG
>JBLHLB010000044.1:0-18320 GCA_047618505.1 Planctomycetota bacterium | reverse complement strand
CCTCTCCACCAGTTTGGCTCCCCCCAACCCCAAGTCACCATCCCCCACCCCGGCTAGCCCCCCATCTCAACACCATCTGCCCGCCCCACGAATTAGGCATCCGTCTCGACGCCATTTGCCCCCCCCGGCCACGGGCAGCCGTCTCGACGCCGCCAGGCGTCGAACCAAAAACATCTCGACGCCATTTGCCCCCCGGCCACGGGCGGCCGTCTCGACGCCGCCAGGCGTCGAACCAAAAACATCTCGACGCCATTTGCCCCCCGGCGCGGGCGGCCGTCTCGACGCCGCCAGGCGTCGAACCAAAAACATCTCGACGCCATTTGCCCCCCTGGGGCAAATGGCGGAGAGGGTGGGATTTGAACCCACGGTACCCTTACGAGTACTCTGGTTTTCGAAACCAGCCCATTCGGCCACTCTGGCACCTCTCCGTGTTTGTTTCCGCCCCCCCGCAGCGGGAAGTCGGTGATCTGGCTCTCTTGCGGTTAGCCCTTCGCCGCTCCTCTTGGCTGGCTCTTCGCCAACTAGAGAGTCTCCTTCGGCAGCTTCCGAAGGCGTCTGAAGAAGTCCTGCATCAAGCTACGGGCTTCCTGTGCCATCAGGCCTTCCGCCCAAGTCGCCCGGTGGTTCGCGCCCTCTAGTTCGAGCACCTGGCCCAGGGAAGCGCAGCCACCAAACTTAGGGTCGCGGATGGCCCAGACGACGCGGGCCACACGGGCGTGTATCAGGGCGCCGGCGCACATGAAGCAGGGCTCCACCGTGCTGTACACCGTCGCTCCATCTAGGCGCTGATAGCCCGAGTTCCTCGCGGCAATGCGCACCGCCAGCACCTCAGCGTGGGCAGTCGGGTCGCAGCGCTTACGGGTCTGATTGTGGCCACGACCCAGCAGCTCGCCTCCAGCTACGATTACGGCGCCGATGGGCACTTCGCCGCATTCCTCGGCACGCCGTGCCTGTGCCAGGGCCTCCCCCATCCAAAATTGGTCCTCGGGACTCCACACGGTAGTTCGCCTCTCAAGCGTCAAATCGCGGCGATCAGGTCTGCCTTCAGGCCCAAAACCAGAGTTTGACCCAGTGTTTGATCCAGTTAAGGACACGGACACCTCCAATTGGACCCGTCTTGGGTCCTCTAATCCATGCTCCTGGTTGCCAAAGGGGCGCGGAGCTTTCCGGCAGCTGCCGTGCCAGCGCCCCACCGGCGCAGTTCAAAAAGCCTCGCCGTCAGGCGTGACACTTGAACACAGGTCGCTGGGTGTAGGTGGTACACCCGAGAGGATTCGAACCTCTAACCTCCTGATCCGTAGTCAGGTGCTCTATCCAGTTGAGCTACGGGTGCGTTCAAGGGGCGGGATTAAGCGGCTGAGGTGGCTCTGTGTCAAGCGGCCTCTTCAGCTTCCCTGTCGAGTTCCCTGTCGAGTTCCCTGTCGAGCTCCCTTTCGAATCCCCAATGCTTCGCTCCCCAGGCCTAGCTGGAGACCCTGCCTGCCCCCCTGGGATTTGGGGTCAGACACGGAACCTGCAGGGAGCCCTACGCCTCCCCCCCACGGCAGCGGTAAAGTCCATCCCATGACCACCTCCCGGCCCCGCCACCTACTCCGACTTGGTGACCTCGACGATGCCCTGCTCGCTGACGTCCTGGAACTCTCCTCCCACATTCAACGCCGCAGCAGTCGAGACGATCTCGCCGGGCGCACGATAGGGAGCCTGTTCTTCCGTCGCTCCCTGCGAACCCGCGCTTCTTTCGAAGCTGCCGTTCACCGCCTCGGGGGCAACATCGTCAACCTGACGGCCATGAGCGACATCTGGGAACTCGAGTCCCGCGAAGGTGTGTTGATGGATGGCGTCGCCCCCGAGCATGTGTGTGATGCAGCGGCGGTGCTTTCACGCTATACGGACGCCCTCGCGATTCGTCCGCGACCCGACGGCAATAGCTGGGAAGTCGATCGCAAGGATGAAGCCCTGCGCACTTGGGCGCGCTACGCAACTGTTCCCGTCATCAACATGGAGAGCGCGCTTTACCACCCGCTGCAGGCCCTGGCCGACCTGGTCACCTTGCGCTCTGTGCTCGGAAAGAATTTGGCCGGCAAGGAGCTCGCCATTACATGGGTGCGTTCCCCGCAACCGTCATCGCCCTCTGTAGTGCATTCGCTCCTGCACGGCGCCCTGCGTTTCGGTATGCGCGTTCGCCTGTCCCACCCAGATGGATACGAACTTGACGAAGGCGTGCTCGCCGACGCCGAGGAAATCCGGGCCCGGGGAGGCGGAGAACTCGTGCATCTCTCCTCCATGGAAGAGTGCGTGGAAGGCGCTCGCGTTGTGTACGCGCGTTCCTGGGGCTCGCGCGAATTCTACGGAAACCCCGCTTTAGAGGCGACTCGCGCCGCGAGCTACAAGGGTTGGCGAATCGATGAAAAGCTGCTCTCGAGCGGCAACGATGCGCACTTAATGCACCCCATGCCCGTCAGGCGCAACGTCGAAGTAAGCGACGAGGTCCTCGACGGAGAACGTAGCCTGCTCTATGACCAAGCCGCGAATCGCATGACCTCACAAATGGCACTTCTGTCCCATCTCCTGCGGGACAACTAGAAGCTCTCGGAGCACGATTCACTAGACTGTTCTTTTGCCGCGCGTGCCTACAGGGGCACACGCTTTCATCTCGCGACACACCTCGATTGCCATGGCTGATTCCGAGTTCGTCCACCTCCACGTTCACTCCGAATACAGCCTCCTCGACGGCGCGAATCGCATTTCCGACCTGGTCAAGGCCTGTCAACAGGACGGGCAAAAGGCGCTCGCGCTGACGGACCATGGCAACATGTTTGGGGCTATTGAGCTCTACAAGAAGTGCACGGCCGGGGGGATCAAACCCCTGATCGGCTGTGAGGTATACATAGCCAAGGGCAGTCGCCTTCAGCCGCATAACAAGCGCGACAACCCCTACTACCACCTGACACTGCTGGCCCGAGACGAAGAGGGCTTCCGCAACCTGTCAAAGCTGGCAACAGCTGC
Organism: Planctomycetota bacterium; assembly: GCA_047618505.1. GTDB lineage: Bacteria > Planctomycetota > UBA1135 > UBA1135 > JBLHLB01. Next base: position 15,314 of record JBLHLB010000044.1, on the reverse strand, counting down.
TTACATCGACGGATTCCACTACCGTCCGCGCATCGACAAAGAGTTGCTAGCAAAGCACGCGGGAGGGATCTCCTGTCTCTCTGGCTGTCTCTCTGGCGAGATCAATCAGCTGTTCCTCAAGAACAAGATGGATGAGGCCGCAGCTACGGCTACCGAGCTACGGGAGATCTTTGGGCCCGAGCACTTCTGGCTGGAACTACAGCGCAACAAGATCGACATCCAGGCCACAGTCAACGAGGCCCTGGTCGACCTCCACAAGAAGACGAACATCCCCCTGGTTGCGACCAACGACATCCATTACCTGCGCCACGAGGATTGCCAAACGCAGGACGTGCTGCTTTGCATCAACACGGGGGCTAAGCGCGATGATGAAACGCGCTGGAGGATGGACACGGATACGCTCTTCTTCACCACGGGCAAGGAGATGGCGCACACTTTTCGGGATCTCCCCGAGACAGTGAAGACGACCATGGATGTGGCGGACCAGATCGATCTGGAGATCGAGTTCAACAACTACCACCTGCCGGTGTTCACGCCCGACTCGGATGAGACGCCCGACGAACTCTTCGACCGCCTGTGCCGCGAAGGCATTGATAAGCGCTACCCCGCCGATCAACGTGCAAAGGCCCACGAGCGCCTGACTTATGAGGTCGGCATCATCCGCGAGATGGGCTTCGTGTCGTACTTCCTGATCGTTTGGGACCTAATCAAGTGGGCCCGCGAACACGGCATTTCCGTCGGCCCGGGCCGTGGTTCAGCCGCGGGGTCCCTGGTGGCCTACGCCCTCGACATCACGCGCGTTTGCCCCCTCAAGTACGACCTGCTCTTTGAACGTTTCCTCAATAGCGCACGTGTGTCGATGCCCGATATCGACATCGATTTCTGCAAGGAGGGCCGCGAGCGCGTGATGCAGTACACGCGCGAGCGCTACGGTGACGACCATGTGGCGCAGATCGGGACCTTTGCCACCATGGCTTCGCGCTCGGTAGTGCGGGACGTTGGGCGCGTCTTGGATATTCCCCTTGGGGAAATAGATCGCATTGCCAAGCTGATCCCCTCTGGTCCCGGCGCCCCCTCACTGGGTAAGGCGCTCGACACGGACAAGGACCTAATGGCCGCGGCCGAGAATGAGGCCTACGACGATCTGTTCAAGTTCTCGCGCAAGCTTGACGGCATGGCGCGGCACCTCTCTGTGCACGCCGCCGGCGTTGTTATCGCCGACAAGCCGATCGACAACTACGTTCCTCTCTGCACGGTCAAGGGCAAGGACGTCGTCACCCAGTTCCCGGGGCCGCAACTTGAGGAGCTGGGCCTGCTCAAGATGGACTACCTGGGGCTGCGCACCCTGACGATCATTGATCGCACCCTGGACAACATCACGCGCCAGGGCGGCGATGCGCCGGACCCCGAAGAGATTCCGATCACGGATGCAAAGACCTTCAAGCTGCTGAACCGCGGGGACACCCTGGGCGTGTTCCAGTTGGAATCCGAGGGTATGCGCAAGCTGCTAGGTCGACTGAAGCCCGACTGTTTTGAAGACCTGATCGCTGTGTTGGCCCTCTATCGCCCGGGCCCGCTCGAGTCGGGCATGGACGAGATGTTCATCCGTCGCAAGCATGGCCTGGAGGAGATCGAATACCCCCACGACAGCCTGACGGAGATCCTGGGAGACACCTACGGGTGCATCGTCTACCAGGAACAGGTCATGCTGATCTCCAACATCCTGGCCAACTTCTCGCTCAACACCGCGGACAACCTCCGCAAGGCGATGGGTAAGAAGAAGCCAGAGATCATGGAGAAGTTCTCTGAGGAGTTCCTCGACGGCGCAGAGTCGAACGGGTGTGCGCGCCCCATTGCCCAGGAAGTCTGGGACAACATCGTCAAGTTCGGTGGCTACGGCTTCAACAAGTCGCACTCGACTGCCTATGCCCTGATCACCTGGCGGACGGCCTGGCTCAAGGCCCATCACCGCGTCGCGTTCCTGGCAGGCAACATGTCCTGCGAGATGCACGACAGCGACAAGATCAAGGGCTTTGTAGACGACGCGCGGCTCTCGGAGATTTTTGTTCTGCCGCCGGACATAACAACCTCCGAGTGGGAGTTCACCCCCGAGGAGGGAAACATTCGCTTTGGGCTGGGCGCCATCAAGGGAACCGGGCAGAAGGCCGTGGAGACCATCGTGGCCAAACGCGCGGAGTTCCAAGCCGAGGATAAGCGCCCGACCTTGCATGCCCTGTGCGGGGAGATCGACCCGCAACAGGTCGGCAAGACCTGCTGGGAAGCGCTGATTAAGGCGGGCTGCTTCGATTCACTGGGGCACAACCGAGGTGCTGTCCTAGCGGCCCTGGAACACGCCATGGCCGACGGAACCCGTGCGGCCGTGGATCGCAAGGCAGGCCAACTGGGCATGTTCGGCGAACCCGAGCCGGCCGCTGACAGCGAGTCCCAAGACGACGGCATTAATCCGGCCAAGGACATCCCTAAAATGGACGCCCTGCGGTTGGAGCACAGTGTCCTGGGCTTCTATATTTCCGGGCATCCACTGGAAGAGCGGGCCGGATTGTTTTCGATTCTTTCAACAACCAACACACGCGACCTCGTCAATCTGGCTGGGGGTTCCGAGATCACCCTGGGCGGGTTGATCGTGAACCTCAAGGTCGCCGTGACGCGCAAGGGCAAGAAGATGGCTCGCTTCCGCCTGGAAGATCTCCAGGGCGGAGTGAACGTCACCTGTTTCCCGCGCACCTATGAGGAGAATCAAGAGCTCCTTGTGAACGACAGCATCGTGATCATCCGGGGCAAACTCGAGGAGCGATCAGTCGACGACGAGTCCACTCAGACGGGCCTGCTTCTGGACGAGGTCATGAACCTCGAAAAAGCCCTGATCGCCTTCAAGGGAGGGCTGGTGATTCAGCTGCAGGCCCACGACCATGACAAGGTCAGTGAACTCTCGACGATTCTCTCCGCGAGCAGCGGGAACAACAGGCTCTTCCTGGAGATCGAAGGCGCAGACGGTCACCTGCGCCGCGTGCGCGCCGGCGAGCGTCACAGGGTCAAGATCACCGCCGAGCTGGCCCAGGGCGTGGAGCGTTTGCTGGGACCCGGGCGCGCGCGACTCGGCCGGGTCTAGGGCCGCTAACGCATCACGCCCACCACGGCCGCATAACACCTATCGGTGCCCTAGCAGCAGACATAAGAGAAGCCCAGGCCCTTGGACATGCCAAGGGCCTGGGCTTCGTGAGTCTGCTCCCCGCAAAATAGAGCGGGGTATTCGAAGCGAAACTGCAGGGGCCTGCTTTCGTCACCGTCCAAGCGGAAGGCGACCCAGGTCCCAAGTAGCGCTACTCGGCAGCGACCTTTTCTTCCTTGGGCGTGCGCTCGACGAACTCAAGGATGGCACGCGTTCCGTTATCGCCGAGGCGCGGCTTGGAAAGCTTGAGGACGCGGCAGTAACCACCGGGACGATCCAGGAAGCGCGGTCCGAGCACGTCGAACAGCTTCGCGGTCATGTCCTTGTCGCGCAACTTTGAGAAGGCGCGGCGACGGTTATGTTGACTAGCGTCCTTGCTCAAGGTCACCAGCTTCTCAACAAAGGGCTTGATAGCCTTCGCCTTCTGAACCGTCGTGATGATCCGCTCGTGCAGGATGAGCGAATTCGTCATGTTCCGGGTCATGGCGATCCGGTGGCTCGTGGTGCGGCCGAGCTTTTTTCCAGCTACGCGGTGTCGCATCGTGTGTTCCTTTAGTCCTCTTCGCGGCCCAACGCGGGCCAGGTGTGATCAAGCAGGCCGCTGCTCCCCCTTAGGAGGAACGCGGCCCACAGTTGGTGTGATGGTCTAGCTGTTGGCGGTGCTGAGCATTCCGAGGGAGAGGCCTTTTTCAGTCAGACGACTCTTGATCTCGGTCAGGCTTGTCTTGCCAAGGTTCTTCAGCTTCATGACCTCGTTCTCACTCATAGAGACGAGATCGCGCATGATCTGAAGGTTCGCACTGTCCAGGCAGTTCCGTGCGCGGACCGAGAGCTCCAAGTCGGAGATCGGACGGTCGAGGAGCTTCTGAAGCTCGTCGTCCTCACGGTTCTTCTGGTTGAACTCCGACTCTGAGGGATCCCCCACCATCGGCAGATCGCCGGTGGCTGGATCAAACAGGACGAAGGGGTTCAGGTGCTTGCGATAGATCTTCGCAGCTTGGGTCAGCGCAAGCTCTGGGGTGATGGTTCCATCGGTCCAGAGTTCCAGTACCAGGCGATCGTAGTTCGTGAACTTGCCAACGCGCGTCGCTTCAATAGCGTAGCGAACGCGGTGTACAGGCGAGTAAACGGAGTCGACCGGGATGGTCCCGTGCGGGTGATCATCGGAGCAGTTTTCCTCGGCCGGGATGTACCCGCGACCTTTGGAAACCTCGAGCTCGATCGAAAGGGATCGATCCAAGCTCAGGTTGCAGATGACGAGGTCCTTGTTGGCAACCTCAGCATCCCCCGCGCAGAAGACATCGTCGCCGGTGACCGGCCCCTTGCCCTCCTTCTCGATGCGACAAATGATCGGATCATTGCCGTGGTACTGAATACGCAATCGTTTGATGTTCAGAATGATATCGGTGACGTCTTCATAGACGCCCTCGATAGAAGCGAACTCATGGTCCGCTCCTTCAATCCGAACTGCCGTCACGGCCGTGCCCTCGATAGACGAGAGCAGGACGCGACGCAGGCCGTTCCCGATTGTGTGGCCGAAGCCACGTTCAAACGGTTCGATCGTAAAGCGCCCGTAGTTGCTCTCAGAACCGGAGTTCTTGTCTGCAACGACCTTGCTGGGCAGCTCGAAATTTCGCCAACGAATCCTCATGGAGCAGTTCCTTATCAACTCTACTTAGAGCAGAGTTCGATGATCAGCTGTTCTTGGATCGGGTGCGGCACGTGCTCGCGCCGCGGAATGGATAGGACCTCTGTCTCCATGTTTTCCCCTGTGACTTTGAGCCAATCGGGGACCACCTGGGACTTGTTGATTTCAACCGCTTCAGTCACGAGCTTCTTAGTCTTCTCGCGCTCTGCAGGAGTGACTTTGTCGCCCGGGCGAACCCGGTAGGACACGATGTCCACCTTGCGGCCGTTCACACGGAAGTGACCGTGGTTGATCATTTGGCGGGCGTGGTTACGGGACTGGGCAAAGCCACTGGCCACAACCACGTTGTCGAGCCGACGCTCCAGAAGGGAGAGCAGGATCTCGCCGGTGTTACCGCGCATTCTCTCCGCCGTCTTGAAGTAGAGGCGGAATTGCTTCTCAAGCACCCCGTAGATGCGCTTTAGCTTCTGCTTCTCGCGCAAGTGAAGACCGTAGTCAGTCACCTTGGAGCGTCGCTGAGCGTGAACTCCGGGCGGGTAATCTCGCCGGGAGAGTGCGCATTTGTCGGTGAAGCAGCGCTGCCCTTTCAGGAAGAGCTTCATGCCTTCCCGACGGCAAAGCTTGCACTTGTTGTCGATGTAACGTGCCATGATATTTGGGGGCGCCTGGTCTAGACGCGACGGCGCTTGCGGGCGCGACAACCGTTGTGCGGAAGCGGGGTGACATCCTCGATGGACGTAACACGCAGGCCTGCATTGGCCAAGGCGCGGATGGCTGACTCACGGCCGGAGCCAACTCCTTTGATGCGCACGATGACCTCCTTCATGCCGTGACGTACGGCACCGGTGGCGGCGCGCTCGCTAGCACGTTGGGCGGCATAGGGAGTGCTCTTACGAGTTCCTTTGAAGCCAACGGCACCAGCAGCGCCCCAGGAGACAGTGTCTCCCGTGGGTGAGGTGATCGTGATGTGGGTGTTGTTGAACGTCGCCTTGATGTGGACGATGCCACGGGCGACGCTCTTCTTGACCTTGCGCTTTGTGGTCTTAGCCATAACAGGCGAACGATTGGGTGCTTTGCTTCCCGCCAAGTGCCCTCCAATGGGCGAGCGGCGGGAGTGGGGTTCTTTGTATGCGAACGGGGTGCGAACTGAAGCTCTAGGTGCGGGCAGAAGAAGTCCTGCATGAGGAGACCAGCGCTGGAAGACCAAGGGCCAACCAGTGCAGAGGTCCTGCAGTGCAGTGCTACTGCCCCGCCGTGCTACTTCATGCCCTTGACGGACTTCTTACCGGCAACGGTCTTCTTCGGACCCTTACGTGAACGTGCGTTGGTACGTGTGCGTTGCCCACGGACCGGGAGGCCGCGCCTGTGGCGAAGCCCGCGGTAGCAACCGATGTCGCGTAGGCGACTGATGTTGCTGGCAATCGTGCGGCGTAGGTTGCCCTCGACCTGATAGGTCTTTTGGACATACACCGCGAGGTTCTGGACCTGCTCCTCCGTCAAATCCGAGGCACGCATGCCGGGATCGAGTTTAAGGGAAGCACAGATCTTCAAGGCCGTGACGCGCCCTACACCGAAGATGTAGGTCAACGAAATCTCAAGGCGCTTGTTATTGGGGATGTCTACGCCAATTACGCGGGGCATCGTGGGTCTCCGTCGTCTGGTCGAACCAGGCTGAATTTGGACTCTAAGGGGACAGCTAGGGCCTAACGGCCCTGACGCTGCTTGTGGGTGGGATCAGCCTTGCAAATGACGCGGACTACTCCACGACGCTTGACGATCTTGCAGTGCATGCACATGCGTCGGACGCTGCTTCGAACCTTCATCGGTTGTTTCTCCGTTTGCGGTCGCCGCGATAGACGATGCGGCCTTTGGTCAAATCGTAGGGCGACATCTCTACGGTGATCTTGTCACCGGGAAGGATCTTGATGTAGTGCATCCTCATCTTCCCGCTGACGTGGGCTAGGATCACATGACCCGACTCCAACTTCGCGCGGAAGCGGGCGTTGGGGAGCGATTCGGTGACGATCGCTTCGACTGTGATGGGTTCTTCCTTCGCCATAACTAGTGGCCCTCTAGGCAGAGGGACTCGAGGTCGGCAAAAACCTCATCGGGGGTCCGCTCGCCGTTGATGGCGCTCAGGATTCCCTTGCTCTGGTAGTAACCCACCAAAGGTGCTGTTTGATCGTGGTATACGCGAAGACGCTCTCGCACGACATCGGGCTTGTCGTCATCGCGCTGATAGAGCTCGCCTCCGCAGAAGTCGCAGACCCCTTCTTTCGCGGGGGGCTTGAATTTTCGGTGGGCGATGGTATCGCATCCGTGGCAAAGAAGCCGCCCACTAGCGCGAAGAACAATGGTCTCTTCTTCAACTTCCAGATTTACGGCCTGGACTCCGCTTGCGTCGCCGAGGCGCCCGTCGAGGGCTTCGGCTTGGGGCAAGGTACGGGGAAAGCCGTCTAGGAGATACCCAGATGCGCAATCCTCGGCGGAAACGCGGTCAAAGAGCATGTCCAGAACGAGCTCATCAGGTACCAGGAGGCCTTGGTCCATGAATCCCCGTGCCTTCTCACCCAGGGCAGTCCCCTGCTTGAGGTTAGCCCGGAAGAGATCGCCCGTGGAGACATGGGGAATCCCACAGGCAGCGCTGAGACGTGCTGCCTGGGTTCCTTTTCCGGCTCCAGGTGCTCCGAGGAGCACGATGATCTTGGGCGTTTCCATGGTGAATAAGCTGGGCGTACCTAGCTGCGCTTGGCCCAACCAGCTGATTGTCCACCGGCGCCTGTGCCACCGGCGCCACCGAGGCCGCTGCCTCCCGTGGGCTTGCCCTTCATGAAACCGTCGTAGTTGCGCATCACCAGCTCGGCGTTGAGTCGATCGACCACGTCAAGGGCGACACCGACAACGATCAGCACAGAGGTTCCACCCAGGAAGAAGGCCAGCTGGCCCTGCAATCCAGGGATGTTACCCGTGATGAAGTTGGGCAGAACAGCGATGAGAGCCAGGAAGATGGCGCCCGCCAAGGTGATCCGAGTCAGGATGCCCTTGAGGTACTTAGCCGTCTGTTGTCCAGGACGGATGCCGGGGACGAAAGACCCGTGCTCACGCAGGTTGTCGGCGATCTCGTCGGGGCGGAACATCAGGTTGTTCCAGAAGAAGCAGAAGCCGAAGACCAAGGCCAGATACAGGGTGATGTAGACAAACCCGTCGGTATCGCTAAAGACCGCCGCGAGGCCGTCCAGACCGACCGCGTTAAAGACCACGCTGGGGATCACAAACAGTGCACCGGCGAAGATGATCGGCATGACGCCGGCCATGTTGATCTTCAGGGGCAAGTAGTGCCGCTGGCCGCCGTAGACGCGACGTCCACGGGCCAAACGCGCATATTGAATCGGGATGCGTCGCTCAGCCTTCTGGATGAAGACAATGAAGAGCACCACCGTGATCCAGATAGCGACCAGGGTCAGGATCGTGTTGTAGGCGTCGTCCTGCTGCTGCAGGATCTGGCTTAGGCTGCCGGGCATGGTCGAGATGATGCCCGCCATAATGATCAGAGAGGCGCCATTGCCGATGCCGTACTCGGTAATCAACTCGCCAATCCACATCACCAGGAAGGCCCCCCCCATCAGGGAGAGGATCACTACGGTCATCATTCCGATGCCGCGGCTCTGAGTGATCTGTGCGTCCTGGAAGAAGCCGAACCAGATCAGAATGGCCTGGATGAAGCTGATCGGAACGACGCACATGCGCGTCCATTGGTTGATCTTCTTCTGGCCGCTAGCTCCTTCCTTCTGGAGATTCTCAATGGCGGGCGAAACCTTGCCCAGCACGGAGAAGATGATCGACGCCGAGATGTAGGGCATGATCCCTAGGGCGAAGAGCACCGTGTTCCCGAGTGCACCACCGGTGAAGGCGGAGAGCAGACCAAAAGCGTTGGAGCCTGTCGAAGACAGATCCTGCAGGAAGTTCGGATCCAGGCCCGGGATAGGCACGTGAAATCCAAGCCGATAGATCACCAGCAGAAGCATGGTGCTCAAGAGGCGCTTGCGAGTCTCCGGTACGCGGAAGAGCTGTAGAACGACGTTCAAGTCGATCAGGCCTTGGAGGCTTCCTCGGCTGTGGTCTCACGACCGAGCTTGTCCAGGTAGATGACGGTGCCGCCGGCGGCCGCAATCTTGGCCAGGGCACTCTTGGTGAACTTCTGGGCACGAATGGTAAGGGGCTTGCTGAGCGCCCCATTCCCGAGGACCTTGAAGAGCTTGGTGTTCATGCTGACTAGACCAGATCGGAGAACGAGGTCGAGATCAACCGTCGCTCCAGCGTCGAGGGCTTCAAGCGCCTCGACGTTGACCGTCGTGTAGTCGGTGCGGAAGCGCGAGTTGGTGAAACCACGCTTCGGTACGCGACGGTAGAGGGGCATTTGGCCGCCTTCGTAACCAGGGCGACGGGAGGAACCGGAGCGTGCGCCCCAGCCCTTGTGGCCACGGCCACAGGTCTTGCCCTTGCCGCTGCCGGTGCCGCGTCCAACGCGCATGCGCAGGCTATTCTTCTCGCCCTTCTGGCAGATGGTGTGGAGGTCCATGATCAGTCTCGGTTCTTGTCGCTGCTCGTTCGCTTCGATGATCTCGTTGCGAGCTGCTTGCGAAGGTGGCTCCGTTGGTCGTAGCGACCGGAGAGCCTTGGTTTCAGTGGTCTAATCGCGCGACGTCCCGGGGAAATCTCCCTGGGATCCCAGCTCCCCCATCAGGGGTTGCCAGCGCCGCACTCGACAATGGGAACTCTTGTCGTCTCCCCCTAGAGGTCGACGCCGCGCAGCTCCTTGACTTCTTCAGGAGTCCGCAACTGTGCCAGGGCATCGAAGACGGCCTTGACGGTGTTGATCGGGTTGGTGGATCCGTAGCACTTGGTCAGGATGTTCCTGATACCAGCCAGTTCGCAGACGGAGCGGACGGAGGCGCCGGCGATGATGCCCGTACCTTCGGAGGCGGGGATCAGGCGGATGCGCGAGCCGCAGTACTTGCCGGAGACTTCATGGGGAATACTCCCGGCGGCGTTAATGGGCACCAGCATCAGGTGCTTGCGCGCATCCTTGTTGCCCTTCTCGATGGCCATGGGGACCTGACGGGCCTTGCCGTAGCCGTAGCCCACAATGCCACTTCGGTTGCCCGCAACATTAAGTGAGGAGAAGGAGAAGCGACGGCCGCCTTTCACGGTCGCAGCCGAGCGATTGATGCGGACGATGACCTCGGTCAGTTCGCCGATCTCGTTGGCCTCGGCGGTGTCGAGGAAGATGATCTTGGTGTTCATAGAGCGTCTGGGGGGGCTGTTTAGGCGGCGACTAGAAGGTCAGCCCGCCTTCCCGGGCGGCATCTGCAAGAGACTTAACTCGTCCGTGGTAGCGCGAGCCCCCACGGTCAAAGCGAACGCGCTCGACACCCTTCTCTTTTGCAAGGCGGGCGATTTCACGACCAACAACAGCCGCACGCTCGGTCTTCGGCTTGCCGCCGAGGTCTCCGGCGAGGGCCTTGGCAGTGCTCCCGACGCCGCAGAGGGTCTGACCGGTTTCGTCATCGACCACCTGAGCGTAGATGTGCTTCGACGTGCGGTTCACGGCGAGGCGATGGTTCGGACCCGAGACCCGCACGCGTCGGCGTACGGACATCTTGCGGCGGGTCTTGCGCCTGTTTTTGATCTGACTGGTCTTCATCGTATTGAGCGCCTTCGCGCTGCTCGTAGCGTGTGCCCCGCGGTCTTGGTCGCGGCGGCGCAGGAGTCTTGTTGTTGTTCGTTGTGCGGCCCGAAGCCACCGGCTTGTCTTTCTAGCCCCGGCTCAACGCCGTCAGGCGTTGACCCAGAAACATCAGGGTCGTTGTTTCAGCGCCAAAGGCGATGAAACCTACGAACCAAACGACTTGCCGGACTTGCGACGGACGTACTCGCCCGTGTACCGGATGCCTTTGCCTTTGTAGGGCTCCGGCGGGCGCACGGCGCGCACCTTGGCGGCAAACTGGCCTAGGGCCTGCTTGTCGGCACCAGAGATGGCGATCTTGGTCGGCGCAGCGCACGCAACGGTCAGGCCCGCGGGGACCTCAAAGATGACCGGGTGGCAAAAGCCGATGTTTAGAGTGAGCTTGGAGCCCTGGATGTTCGCGTTCCAACCGACGCCGATGATCTCGAGGGACTTCGCGTAGCCCTCAAAGACCCCCAGCACCATGTTGTTGATGAGGGCGCGGGTCATGCCGTGGAAGGCCCTGGCCTGGCGATCCGCGCCACTTCCGTTGGGATTGACCGTCACCACTGATCCGTCGATGGTGACATCGATCTCGGGGCGCACATCCATTTCAAGGGTACCCTTGGGACCCTTGACCGTGACGTGGCGACCCTTTTCCACGACGGTGACGCCGCCGGGAACATTGATGGGTGCTTTACCGATACGAGACATGTCTTAGCTCACCTGGCAGAGGATCTCACCACCCACGTTGTCGCGTCGCGCGACTCGGTCGGAAATGATGCCCTTCGGGGTCGAGAGGATGTGAATACCCAGGCCACGGAGGACACTGGGGAGCTGCTTGGGGCCCGAGTAGACGCGGCAACCGGGCTTGCTCACGCGCTTTAGGTCACGCATGACATGCTCTCCGTTGGCACCGTACTTCATTTGCACAATGAGGGTGCTGGCGGGCTTGCCGGGCTCAACTTTGTAGCCCTTAACGAAGCCCTCTTCGGTAAGCACTTGTGCGAGTCCCACTTTCATGCGGGAGGCCGGCATGGAGACTTCGGGCTTACGAACGGCGTTCCCGTTGCGCAAGCGCGTCAGCATGTCAGCGATCGGATCGGTCATCATGGCGATATTCTCCTTTGGAGGGAGCGATTGGATTAGCGCCCTGGTGTTAGCAAACTGGTGTACAGCAGACTGAAGTCAGCCTGGCTGGAACCGAGCAAGCTATCTACCAGGAAGCCTTCCGCATTCCGGGGATTTGGCCCAGGAGGGCGCGCTGGCGCAGGCAGATACGGCAAATGCCAAACTTGCGGTAAACGGCACGCGGGCGGCCGCAGAGCGAACAGCGACGAACGACGCGCGACTTGAATTTCGCGGGGCGCTGCGCTTTGAGGATGAGGGATGTCTTTGCCATGATTCAGGCGGTGTGATTCCTTGTGTGGCCCCAGTTATCTCACTGGGCGGCCCACTCAAGATGGGCATCTGACAGGGGTCGGATCGGCCGGGTGCTAGGAGCTTCTGGTGCTAGGAGCTTATTCTTCGGTCTCTTCGCGACGGAACGGCATGCCGAGCCCCTTGAGGAGTTCGTAGCCCTGCTCGTCTGAGTCTGCGCTGGTTACGAACGTAATGTCCATCCCCTGCACGTACTCAATCCGGTCGAAATCGATCTCGGGGAACACCGACTGCTCGCCGAGTCCCATGGTGTAGTTTCCGCGACCGTCCAGCTTGTCCTTCACGCCGCGGAAGTCGCGGATACGAGGAAGGACGATGGAGATCAGACGATCGGCGAACTCCCACATGCGGTCCCCACGCAACGTGACGGCAACGCCGATAGGCATTCCTTCACGAAGCTTGAAACCGGCGATGGACTTGCGCGCCTTGCGAACGGTCGGACGTTGACCGGTGATAGAAGAGAGATCCTTGAGGGCAGCGTCGACGCGCCCCTTGTTCTCAACTGCTCCCTTGCAGCCCATGTTGACCACAACTTTGGTCAGACCGGGCGCCGCGTTGACGTTGCTGATGCCGAAATGCTCCATTAGCTTCGGCTGCAGCTCACTGGCGTACTTTTCTTTGAGGCGGGGCTTCATCACACTGGGGGGTTGGGTCAACACGGGGGTTGGGTCAACACGGGGGTTGGGTCAATCTTCGGGGAGCTAGATCAGCGGGGCTGAACCAGCTTGGCAATCAAGCTCGCGCCTTCATGGTCTTACGGGTGGTCTTTCCGGTAGCCGCATCAATCGCCATCACATTGCTGATGTGAATCGAGCACTCCTCTTGGATGCGCTCGCCCTGGGGTTGCTGCTGTGTCGGCTTACGGTGCTTCCAACGTAGGTTCACGCCTTCGACGATTACCCGGTTGGTCTTCTTGAGGATTTGACGGACCGCACCGCTACGACCACGATCGTTGCCGGTGATGACCTTGACTGTTTCCCCTGTCTTGAACTTCATTTCTTTGACTTCGCTTTGATTGGATTCGACGCCGCTTGGGCCGATCGTCGAGTTATCGCGTTCTCGTGAATAGGAGTGTTGCTCTTGAGCCTGGCGTCAAAACGCTGGCTCAGACCACTTCCTGAGCGAGGGACACGATCTTCATGTAGTTCTTTTCGCGCAGCTCGCGGGCAACTGCACCGAAGATGCGAGTGCCCTTGGGGTTGCCGTCGTTGTCGACGAGCACCAGGGCGTTACGGTCAAAGCGCACGTAGGAGCCGTCTGCCCGGCGCGTGCTTTTCTTAGTGCGAACGATGACGCCCTTGACGACCGTTCCGGTCTTGACGTCAGAGCCAGCCATGGACTTGCGAACGGAGGCTACGATGATGTCACCGAGGCCGGCGTAGCGACGGTGTGTGCCACCCAGGACCTTGATACACATGACTCGCTTGGCGCCGGTGTTGTCGGCGACATCGAGGATAGATTGCATCTGAATCACGCGTCACCTTCCGTCGTAGGCTTGTTCTTTCCGGCGGTCTCTTCTGTCGTGCGGTTCACGATTTCGCCTTCGGCGCTAGAGAGCTCGAACTGACTGTTGCTTGTCACGATCTTGGCAAGGCGCCAGCGCTTCGTCTTCGAAAGGGGCCGGGTGGCCTCGATCTCAACGCGGTCGCCGGGGCGTGCCACCTCCTTCTCATCGTGGGCGATGTGGCTCTTGTGGGAACGAACGAACTTCCCGTACTTCCGGTGCTTCGTCGTACGCTCAACCTGAACGGTGATCGTCTGCGTGCTTTTATCGCTCGTGACGACCCCCACTAGGGAGCGGCGCTGGTTGCGCTCAACCTTTTTGTTTTCAGCAGTCATGGTCTTGGCTTTTCCTCTTTCGGATGTCCAGGGCAGGTGCACTGCCCAGGGACTCCGATTAGTCCGTCGTCTGCGCGGCGCTGAGCTTGCGCTCGTGAAGGATGGTGATGACCCGGGTGCAAGCGCGACGCAATGTGCGAATGCGAGCCGGATTCACAGGGCTTTCGGTTGCGGACCGAAAGCGCAGGTCGAAGAGCTCCTTCTGCATGTGTTCCAGGTCGAACTGGAGCTCTGCGTCGGTCTTACTGCGTACCTCTTCGATCTTCACGGCGGCTGTCTCTGGTTTGCTGTAGGCGTTGCTGCCGCCTCCCCTCTTCCGTTCTGGACTTGTGTCCGTCAGGCGGGTTGGCCGGCTAGGCGAATGAATTCAGGTGGTGATCAGGTCGTCGGCTGGCGCCGGACCATCTTCACCTTGATGGGCATTTTGTGGGCAATGCGCTTGAAGGCCAACTTGGCTTTCTCTTCGGGCACACCACCCAGTTCAAAGAGGACTGTCCCCGGCTTGACCGCGGCGGCCCAGTACTCCACATCACCCTTTCCTTTACCCATGCGGGTTTCGGCGGGCTTGGAGGAGATGGGCTTGTGCGGGAAGATACGGATCCAGATCTTAGCGGAGCCACCCGTGGCGCGGTTGGCCGCGACACGCCCAGCTTCGATTTGTCGGCCGGTGATCCAGCCCCAGTCCATGGACTGCAGTCCGTAATCTCCGAAGGAGACGCGGTTGCCACGGGTTGCAAAACCCTTGAGGCGGCCGCGGTGCTGTTTGCGGTACTTACTCCGCTTGGGCATCATCGCCATGGTTTAGTTCCTAATTTGCTCGGTGCCCATCTGGGCATTGGTCGGGGTCGGTGCGTGTGGCGTCGAGTGCGAACTCAGTCCTCGCGCCGGGGCCCCCGGCGTCGACGCTGTTGACCACGGTCGGGACGGTTGTCCTGGCGAAGACCGCCGGGGACGCCCTGGGCGACTTTCCAATCGATCTTCTTGCCGCGCTCGACGTCACCCTTATAGATCCAGACCTTGACACCAATGATGCCGTAGGTCGTGCGACCGAGGGCGGTGCCGTAGTCGACGTGGGCCTGGAGGGTGGAAAGCGGGACTTGGCCCTCGCGTTCCTTTGCTTCACGGGCCATTTCAGCGCCACCGAGGCGGCCATTGATCTGAACCTTGATGCCGCGTGCTCCGGCCTGCATCGTGGTCTGGATGGCCTTCTTGATCGAGCGACGGAAAGCCATGCGGCGCTCCATTGCCTCCGCGATCATCTCAGCCACTAGAGTGGCCTCGAGCTCGGGACGCTTGATCTCGCGGACCGTCAAGTGGCAGGTCATATTGGTAATGGCCTGCAGGTCTTTCTTGAGCTGATCGACGCGCACACCCTTGCGACCGACGAGAACGCCGGGACGTGCGGTGTGGACGATGACATTGACAGCTTCACTCGTGCGTTCGATTTCGACACGTGGCACACCGGCGGATTT
>JBLHLB010000043.1:0-18450 GCA_047618505.1 Planctomycetota bacterium | reverse complement strand
CCGGCTACGGCATCCGGGAGAACGGCGGCTCTCACACCGCTGCCCTCATCGTCACCGTCATCGACAACCTCGACGCTTTGAGACTCCAGGGTCTTGAAGAGCTGGTCCATTTGCTCCGGGGGAACAAATTGGTCCTCGAGAATCGAGTTGATCTCCCCATAGGTCAGGAAGCCCTTACGGGTTCCTTCTTCGATGAGGGTTTCGATCGTCTGTTCGAGTTTCTGCGTCATACGAGGTGTGGGCGGCTGCGGAATCCCTGGGAGGTCAAGGATTCAATTGGTAAGCCAGTAGGAGGCTACTGGCCAAAAGGAAGCATTTAGAGAAACGGACTTTGACTAGGGCACGCGACGCTTCTTGAGCTCTGCATGCAATTTCCTCAAGAGATCGTCTGAAGATTGTGATCCCGAGGGTGTTTGATTTGTGGCACCGATCTGATCTGTCGGCTCGCTTGGAGTCGCGCTGGGAAGCACATCCAAGAGGGTGTTCTGGCTCTTTGCCTTGCTCAGATTGACTCGCAGAGAGGTCAGCTCTCGCTCGTGATCCCGTCGTTCGAGCCAGAGTTCCTGGTCCCGCGCGAGCGCCTGGGCGCTGGTCGCTCGGGAAGCGGCAACCTCCAGACCAACGACGATGTCACGGGCGGAATCCTCCGCCAGAGCCGTAATAACGGAACCGGAATCGATCGCTTCGGTTTCGTCGCCATGCTCGTATAGGTACAGAATGGCTTCGAAAATGCGGTGTTCCGCACCCCTGGGAGCACGCCCTATCCACTCTGAGTAAAGGGGTATCAAGCTGTTGTCTGATAACAGCGCCCCAAGAAGCAGGCGGAAGGCCTCGCGCTCACGGGGATCGACGGGAGCCTCGGGTTCGTCCTCGGATGCGCCGGTAGTCCTTGCCTGAGTGGGCCCAGCGACAACCGCGGGTTCACGTCGCAGGCCGGAGGCTTCCTGGCGCCAACGGTCCCATTGAGCCTCAACGGCGTGCTCAGGGATCCCGATCTCTGCGGCCAGCTCCTTGCGGCGCAGGGCTTCTTCGACCGGTCGCTCCAGGCGGGCGATCAGGGCAAAGATGCCTTCAACCCCCTCAGCCAGGTCAGAGCCCGAGCGTCCCTCGAGTCCTGACAGGGACCAGGCGAACCAGTCTTGGGCAGTCTCGAGCAATTCCTCAAAGGCAGGTCCACCCTTCCCGACGAGCAAATCGCAGGGATCCTGGCCATCGGGGGGTGCTACGACATCAAGTTTTAGCCCCAGGGGCAGTAGCTCGCCCAGGGCCCGTTCACTAGCTCGACCGCCTGCCACATCGCCGTCGAAGACCAGGGTCACGCGCTCAGCACCGCTCCTCCGCACAAGCCGGGCGTGGTCCGGGGTTGTCGCTGTCCCGAGGACGGCGGCCACGTTCGATACGCCCTCCTGATGGGCAGCCATAACGTCGGTATAGCCCTCGACAAGCACCAGATGGCGGCGCTTGCGAACCATGTCCGAAGCCTTGTCCAGGGCGTAAATCAGCCGGCCCTTGTGGAAAAGGGATGTTTCCGACGTGTTGACATACTTGGGTGCGCGAGCCGCATCGCCGGGCAGAATCCGACCACCAAAACCTACGCTGCGCCCCAGGCGATCACGGATGGGGATCAGGAGGCGGTTGCGGAAGAAGTCATAGGGGCGGCCGTCGTCCGCCAATTTGACCAACCCAGCCTCAACCAGGAGATCCAAGGGGATTCCAGCACGGGTCGCCACCATCAAGAGCGGGCTACCGTGGGGCGGCGCCCAGCCACAGCCAAAGCCCTGGGCGGTCTCCTTGGAAAGGCCGCGCTCGGTCAGGTAGTTCCGGGCGGCCTCCCCCGCTTCGCTCTCAAGGATCCGGGCGTAGTGCGCCTGGGCCCGGTTGATCACTTCGAAGAGCCGCTCACGCCGCTCCTCCTCTTCGGGACGCCGCTCGCGCCCTCCGCGGGCCGGCAGGGACTCGCCACAGTCATTCGCCAGGAGTGTCAGGGCGTCCCAAAAGGACATTCCATCGAAGCGTTGAACGAATCCGATCGAATCACCGCCCTCCGCGCAGGCACCGAAGCAATGCCAGGTTCCGCGCCCCGGGTCGACCGAGAAGGAGGGGGTTTTCTCCTCGTGAAAGGGGCAGCAGGCCCAATGCAGCTTGCCGCTCCGCTTGAGTTCCGGCACACGCGCACGCACCACGGCCTCGATGGGCGTAGCGCGCTTGATGCGTTCGACCGATGCCTGGAAGGCGGCACGGTCCGTGGGGCTATTTTGCGGGTGGGCGGACATGGAGGCGGGGACACCGGTAAAGAGATACCGGTGGAAACTTCAGTCGCGGAGAGACTCGGCGAAAAATAAGTCACGCCAGATCCGTGGAGACAGCAAGACGGAGTCTGATTCCAAAGAATCGAGACACCGGTAGCCGACGCAGGGGATCAGCGCAGAGGCCAAAGAAAAGGCCCAGATGAGAGGTTCAGCGATGGAAATTTGTTCCAACGCCGCAGGGTGTCGAACTCAGTCCGAACCTGTCCCAAAACTTATCCCGTCAGATGTCGAGGCGCGGCTAAATGCCTGCCTCAAGATCCAAGGCAACGTTCTCCGGGTCTTCGCAGGGGGTCCAAATGCGCCGAAAGTGGCTCACAGGCCACGGCGGGGTCCTCTCCTCGCGATCCCGGGAAGCAGCCAAGGGCCGATTCACCGTCTTAGGTTGTCTTGGGGAAGAGCGCAGTTGACGCCTGGCCGCCTGCAATTTTGCATTCATGGCCCGCCACCATGGATCGTCCATGCGCTCAGCCATGGACGGTAGCACAGTCCCCCTCCATTTCAACCCGGACCTTGCCCTGATCGAGTCAAAGCTTTGCCCCTGGGATTTCTAATCCTAGATTCGACGCAAGCTAGCTACCCGAGGCCTCCGCCGGCGCCAAGGCAAACTCCAGCTCCCTCAGGGAGCGCCAGGAGAGGGTTTCTGCCCTGGCGACGGGATCAAGGCCGGCTTGGGCTAGGGCAGCCCCGGCCCGTCCAGGATCGCCCAGGTGGGCCCCCAGGGCTGCACGCAGGGTCTTGCGCCGACGCTGAAAAAGTCCATCCACGAGCCTGTCATAGGCCACGAGAGAACCGGGGTCCTCGGCTCGCCGCTCGAGACGTAGAACGGAGCTCTCCACCCTTGGCTGGGGCCAAAAAAGCCCCGCGGGGACGGAGCGTACGAGACTAGCGGTGTAGAGAGGTGCGAGTTTCAGCCCCAGGGGACCGTGCTGTCGCGTACCGGGTTTCGCCGCAATGCGCTCTGCCACCTCGCGCTGAACCAGGACCGTGATCGAATTTGGCGGCACGGGACGCCTAGATAGGACCACCATGACGGGCCCCGAAACGGCGTAGGGAAGATTCGCCGCCAGATGCCAGGGTTCCTTGCCCCAGTCATCCAGGATTTCGGTCACCGGCTCCGCCAGGCTGCTCTTCTTCCCGAGCACATCGGTCTCGAGAATTCGTACGGCTGGGTAGGGCGCGAGCACCTTCCGAGCGATGCGAGCCAAGCGCGCGTCGATCTCAACGCAGACAAGATCCACACCGAGGGCGGCAAGCTCCATGGAGAGCGAAGCGCAACCGGGACCGACCTCGAGCACGTGCTCCCCCTTCTGCACCTGTGCGTCCCGGGCGATGGCCCGGGCCATGTTGGCATCCACCAGGAAGTTCTGGCCCAGACTCTTCGATGGCCGAAAACCCTCTGCCTCCAGGAGACCCCGAAGTGTTGCCCAAGCCGGACGATCCGTCAGGGAATCACTCATCCACGGCCGGGCCCCGCGCCCCCTCCAGGATTGCGAGCAAACCCGCGGACGACTTGGCTTCTTCGTCTCCGTCCAGTCCATCGCGCAGGAGGTCCTCTAGGAAAGACTGCACGCGCTCGCGTCCCGCAGCATCCGCCCAGGCAAGGCCCACAGCCCGCAGCCGTTCCATGCTCTCCTCATCGTCACCCCATGTGTCTCTGCGGGCGAGCAGGTACGCGCCTGCGTCCGCCACCAAACGAGCACCAACATCCGGAGCCAACTCACGCGTATCCAAGAGCTTGGAGTGGAAGGTCAGGGGCAACACCCCGTAATGCCCATAGGTTCGCCTTGATGTGGATTGATAGCTGCCGCCCATCGCACTGGCCAGGCCGTCCTCCGAACTACTTCCGCTAGCGCTTACCGCAAGCACCAGGTTCGGCAAATCCGTGTGCCCCGGTACGACACCGGCAACCCACTCCCAGACGTTCCCGTGTAGGTCGTAGCAACCAAACCGGCCCTTGCCGTTCTCGAAGCTCCCCACCGGAGCGGGACGTCCCAGCCCCAGGCCCAGTGTATTTGCGTAGCCCTTCTGTGGAGTGCCCCAGTGGTAGGGATAACGAAGTCCCACGCCCTCGCCCCCAGTGGCAATGAACACCCATTCCTTCGGGGTCGGCAAGCGCATACCACGACGAGCCGCAACCTCCATTGCCTCGGCGAAGGTCAAGTAGGCGGGCCAGTCGAGTCGCTCGGCAGAGACGACCGCCGCATCCGTCACGAACCCCCCACCCTCTCCCAAGGATCCCGAGTCTGTGGAGCTCTCGTCCAACTGAGGACCGACTCCGATCCCCTGACAATCGCGGCGGGTCACCTCGAAGCGATCCACGACCAAGGCACGCCCGAGACTCACATCCCGCAGGAGTTGCAGCTCGGCACTGTCGTAGGCCTCGGCGGGCAAAATGCTGGGCCCCGCCGGGACAAAGGCCAGTCGTTCCAGGGCCAACAGCCCTTCTGTCGCGCCGTCTCCATCTCCACCGCAGGCCACCAGTCCAACACCAAGGACCGCTCCCAACCCGGCCCTCACAAATCGACTCACTGCAACGCCCAGCCCGGCTATCCCATTCCGGCCAGAATCCTGGCAAAGGGAGACACCCCGAGCCAGGGACTCAAGGATGTCGTGGGTTCCGCGGAGCGCGCCCGCCCCGGTGGCTGCAACCGTCGGCGTTTCCGAATCGTAGACCTGGCCGTACTCAATCGCCCGAGCCGTTGGCCCCGCGACGCCATTGCTCCAGCGGAGCGCGCCTGCTCCGGTGGCTGGGGCCGTCGGCGCATCCAAACCGTAGACCTGGCCGTACTCAATCGCCCGAGCCGTTGGCCCCGCGACACCATTGCTCCAGCGGAGCGCGCCTGCCCCGGTGGCTAGGGCCGTCGGCGCCTCCAAACCGTAGACCTGGCCGTACTCAATCGCCCGAGCCGTAGGCCCCGCGACGCCATTGCTCCAGCGGAGCGCGCTTTGCGCGCGCAGCCAGAAACACTTGAGAGTTGTGCTCCGCACAACTCTCAATCGAGAATGATCAACTCCACGCGCCGGTTCCGCTGACGGTTCTCGGCGGTGTCGTTGCCAACCAAGGGAGCGCCCGGACCATAGCCCGAAACGACGACTTTGGAGGTGGGGAGCTGACCCTCGCCCGTGAGGAGTGCGGCCACTTCAATGGCACGTGCGGCGGAGAGTTGCAGGTTTCCGTGGGGATAGCGCTGGAGAGTCTCCGGCTTCTTGACCGGCACCGAATCAGTGTGGCCGCGGACTTCCACGCGAGTGAACGGGTTCGAGCGCATCTCCACAGCGAGGCTCAGGACAAGATCGCGACCCTCGGGACGCAGGGACGCCTGACCGGACTCGAAGAGAATCGAATCGGAGAGGCGCAGGCCATAGCCGCCCTCAACCTCGAGCACTTCGACATCGGAGCTCGGGCCGCCAAGGCGCGCCATGATGCTACGCAGCTCCGCAAGGCGCTCGTCGATGTCTCCGTTGTAGCCCGCATCCATCGCCACTTGACCACCTTCGCGAAGGATCGACAACTCTGCATCCTGTGCGGCAAGACGTGCCTGGAGTTGCTCCACGGCCGAATCTAGATCCTCATAGGAGCGCTGGTAGAGCTTCACATCCCGAACAGCTTCGTCGTAGCGCGTCTGCGTCACGCAGGATGAAGAGAGGCCCACCAGAAGGCTGGACACAAGGGCCAAACGGAGGGCGCGGGGGGCAGAGGAGCGCAGACGGGCGATGGTGTTGAACATGGCGATGAGCTTGGGGCGTTGTGATTCACGAGCCTGGCACGTGCGCGCGGAGGATAGATCCCCTGCGATCCGAGGGCGCGGCGCACCCCAGATAAACGTGTAGCGCAGCCCCTGGAATAACGCGCACGAACGCGGGATACAAGGGCTGCGCAACAAGAGTGGATCCCAGGCGGATCCGGATTGTTCCCCCAGGGATCCAAGGGATCCGGGGGAAAGTCGGTGCTTCTACTCGAAGTTCTGGCCGACCATTCCCGCGATGGACTTCGCGAAGTCGCTGGGGGTTCCCTTGGAGTGGGAGAGAACGATCGGCATGGCCAGAATCATGACCAAGGTGGTCGCAATTGCTGCAATGAGGAAGCCCATGCCTTCGGTGGCCTCCTCTTCGACAGCGGCCTTGGGACGGGGACGAGCGGCGGGCGCGGCGGCGCCACCGCTCGAGGAGCGGCCAGAAGCAGCCCCCACCTCGATCTCCTCGACGTCTTCGTCCAGAAGTGTGTCCATGTCCGAAATCTCCTCGGTCGCCATGCCCGCCTCGGGAATGTCGTCCTCAAAGACAATCTCGTCGGCTCCGCCAAGGTCGACGACTTCGCCGCCCATTAGCTCGCGCTTGAGATGCTCGACGTCCTCACGCCGAAGCTTCATCGTATCGCCCTCACGGAAGGCGCGGATCTCGCCCTCTGAGACCAAACGCTTGAGCTCTTCGTCCTTGAGCCGGAGGTGATCGAGCGCCTCATCAAAGTTATAGAAATCGCTACCTGCCACGGTTCGTACGTCTCCTAATCCTAAAGTGGTAGGTGCCAACATGGGCACCGTAGGGGAATTGCATCTAGTCTTGGGCGAGCCTGCTGGGGAAGCCTTGGCTTCCCGGTTCCCCGCGTCGGCCTAGGCCAGCTGTGGGGAAAGCGCGTGCTCGTGGATGTTGGTTGGGGCGCCGGAGGCGGCGAGCGAGGCTCGCCACAGTACTGCCCCTATTTGTCTTCGCCTTCCCGCTTGGGGTTGGAGGCGTTGCCGTTGCGCTCGAACTCACGCTGGAGCTCGTCGTAGGTGTAGTCGGACTCGTCGTTGTAGCCATAGACCTGGAGGTCCAGGTCGATCCGGCGCCCGGCGACGAACTTGAGGTTCATCGTGCTGGCTGTGCCGCCCTGGGCCTGGTAAACGGCCAATTGCTTGGACTCGCTGTCGATCAGGTAGAGCAGCGAGCCGCCCGTCACGTCGATGCCCGTCACCGCGATCATGCTACCGTTTGAGTCCGCTGTCCCGTAGCCCGAGCCGAGGGACGGAGCAGCTGACGTATTCTGGAGTCCACCACCTCCTGTGGACCCCTGGGTAGCAGGAAGAATCAGCCTGGGGGCGGCGGTGGTGGCGGCGGCGCCGCTGGGTTGGGTAATGAAACCCACCAGGGCCAGGGCCAGTCCGCCAACGAGAAGCCAGCCTGCGCGGCTCCGCGCGGGGGCCGGATCCGTGGCTTGGGGTGAAGAGAGCGTGTCCATGGAGGTCGTTATCCTAGCCACCGGCGTCGGTTGCGCAACAACCGGAAGAGAGGGTGACAAGCTCCGGCGCCCCGTCCCCCGAGCTGGCGGGGCTCAGGAAGCCGACTCCCCCGTGATGGTCGCAAGGAGATCCATCAGGCTAACCAGCCCTAGGGGCTTCTCAGGCGTGCCCACGAGGGCAATCCGCTGGCCCGAGGTCCGCATCCGCTTGAGGGCCCGGTCCACGGGCAGGTCCGGAGGCAGGGCCGGAAGCTCCCTCAACTGCCCGGTCGGATCCCCTAGGAATTCTGCGGCAAAGGCATCCAATTGGTGCAGGTAGCCGCGAACACAAGTCTCTCCGTCCCCTCCCCGGCCCAGGGCGGGCAGGCGGGTGTACTCGGCTCGCTGCACACTGTCGTGGATTTCCCGGGCGCCGCTCTCCAGATCAACGACCTCCACTTGGCTCCAGCGGACCATGATGCTCTCCATTGGCGTCTCCCGAAGGACAAGGACGTTGCGCGCCAGGTGGACAGCCTCCGGAGTCAGGGCGCCCCCACTACTTCCGTCCGCCAGGACATCGATGACTTCTTCGCGGCGCAGCGCCTTGGCCAGCTCTGTCTCGCCCAGCCCAAAGAGCCGCTCCAGGAAGCGCGACAACTGGACCAGGGGCCAGACCAGGGGAAATAGCACAACTCGTGTAAGCAGCAGGATCGGCAGCAGCAGAGTCAGAAGCTGGTGCGGCCGTCGCCGGAAGAGATCCTTCGGCAAAAGCTCACCAAAGAGGAAGACAATGGGAGTCAGGAACAGGGTCAGCGCCAACTCCCGTGCCCCAGCCGGGAGGCCAGAGAATCCCTCCAGCCGGTCCTGCATTAGCTTGGTCGTCAACTCGAGCATCAGATTGTTGCCCACCAACAGCGTCACCAGGAGGGCAGTGTCGTGGCGGACGAGACTAAGCAGCACCCGCGCGGCGCGACTCCCCGCTTCTGCCTCCGCTTCCAGTCGCATGCGCGAAAGGGAATAGACGCCGGTCTCCGAACCCGAGTAGGCGGCAGACAGTGCCAACAAACAGAACAAGCTGATCAACGTCAGGGTCATGACTTGGACCCCTCCCCGGGCTTCTCGCCGGGCTTCTCACCTGAGTGACCGCTACCGGTGTGCTCGGTTTCGACTTCCGAAGAGACCATGCTGATGTCCACCGTCAACACGCGACGACCACGCACTTCGCTGACCTCAAGGTGAAGGTTCTCGACCAAGACCTCATCACCCACCCGCGGAATGCGCCCCAAACGTGCAGTGACGAGCCCACCCACTGTTTCGAATTCGTGGGGCACAATGCGCAGGCCGAATGAGTCATTCCAATCTCGAACCGAAAGGCCACCGGCGACGCGATAGCGATTCTCCCCCAGGGGAACCAAGGCCGGAACACGGACTTCGTCCTCCGTGCGCAACTCCCCGACGATTTCCTCAAAGACCTGCTCCGCAGTGACGTATCCGGCCGTTCCGCCCCATTCATCGACGACAACCGCCTCGGCGGCGCGGTGTTCCTTGAGAGTTCGTAGCAGGTCAAGGGCACTGGCAACCTCCGGCACGAAGCGAACGGGCATGACCATGGAGTCGATCGACTTTCCGGGCTCGCGAATCAGTTCGCGTAATCGAACACGCCCAATAATTTGATCTGGGGAATCCGCCACGACCGGCAACCAGGATTGACGTGCGGCAACGGCCTTGGTCACAAGCTCGTCGCGGTCGCTGCCGTCGACGTTTAAGAAGAGCGCATCGACCCGCGGCGTCATGATCTCGCGCACGCGGACCTCATCCAATTCGACTATCTCCGCCAGGATGTCAGCCTCTTCGCCCTCGAGAACGCCCTCCTTGGCACCACGCGCCAGCACCCGGGCCAAGGCCTCGGGCGTCAAGCCCCGGTCCGGGGCCAGGCGACGATCAAGCAAGCCATGGGGCAACTCAAGCAAACGCATGGCAGGCTTGGAGAGCCTGCCGAAGGGCACCACAAGAATGCCAATAATCGGGGCGGCTAGGCGCGCGATCCCCATGCGCTGACGCAGCGCCAAGGTCTTCGGAACGATCTCTCCAAAGATCAGCAGAGCGGTCAGTCCCCCAAGGGCCACCAAGACCTCCCGCAGCCCGCCTTCCGAAGGGGCGACCAGTCGCCGTGCGAAGGCGAAGAACATCACATTCACTAGGAGGTTGCAGAGCAGGATTGTCACCAGCAGAGCCTGGGGACGTTCCAGGAGGCGCTGCACGGTCCGCGAAGAACGGCGGTGCTGGTCGCGTGACAGGCTGAAGAGCGCCGTCTCCGAACTGCTGAAGAAGCCCGAGGCCAGCAGCAGAGAAGCCAGGAACGGCAGCAACCAAATTGGTCGTTCCACAACCACGTCAGCGGGTAGTGTCCCCAGGACCTCCCCCGCCCCCGCGTCTTGGATCATGGCAGGGATGGCGGACAACAGGACTCCGAGGTGAATATTCACGGAGAGGGCGTCCGGGCACTTAGCTCCTGGGCCACGGGGAAGATCAGAACGCCGCGCAGCCCGGCCCCCTCCTCGCTCGTGAGCACAACGCGACCTCCGAGTTCACCCATGGCGCGGTGAATCAGAGCCAGGCCGAGGCCTGTCCCCTTGCCAACTTCCTTGGTGGTGTAGAAGAGATCCGCGATGCGGCCGAGCTCCTCTTCGCTAACCCCGGGACCGTTGTCAGCAACGCCCAAGTGAACCTCATCGTCCTTGCTCTCAAGTGTGACGGAAACCGCCATAGGCGCCTTTGCCAAGGACCCCAGACCAAACTCCTCAAGCGAATCGATCGCATTTGCCAGGAGGTTTAGGAGTGCCTGGCCGACCTCGTTGCGCGCACCACTGACCTTAGGGATAGCGCCCATCGGCGCTGTCCACTTCAGCTCGATGCCGAGGCGATCCACGCGGTGCCGCACTAGCGCCAAGCCGTCCTGCACGATCGGTTCCAGGTCTAACATCTCCTTTGCCGCTTCCCGCGGGGTGAAGCGGCGCAGGCGTGAAACCGTTTCGCCGATGCGCCCCAACCCACGCGACACGAGATCCCCATAGCGGCTACGTTTCTCCGGCGTGATGTCATCCCGCGACAGCACTTCGACAGCATTCAACATGCCACCCAGGGGATTGTTGATCTCGTGGGCAATGCCGGCTGCAAGCTCGCCCATAGCTGCCAAACGTCGCTGAGTCATGGCGGCTTGTTCGACGGCCCGTGTCATCTCCGTTGCAACGCGCACCTTCTCCTCCATGGTCTCGTTGAATCCACGGACAGTACTGGTCATCTGGTTAAAGGTACGCACCAACTCAGCCAATTCGTCATGCCGATCGGACTCTGGCAACGACACAGTCAAATCCCCCGCGCTAACTCGCTGTGCACCCTCGGCAAGCATCTTCACGGGATCCAGCACGATCTCGCGCAGGAACCAGAAGGTCCCCAGAATCAGCAGCATGGTCGAACCCAGAAAGAGCGGTAGAAGGCGCCGGAAGAGTTCCAGGAAGTTGCCCGGAGGGTTCACCTTGAACCAACCCGCTCCCCAAACCAATCCGTCCGTCTCAAAGGGAATTGCACGTCCTCCTGCCACAAGGACGGTAGCGCGCGATTCAGTCGCGGCTAGCAATGCGGAGAGGATCGCCTGACGATCGAATCCCGGCAAGCGATGACTGCTTCCCAGGGGGTTCAGGTCAATTCCGCCGGCCACAACCCGGTCGGTGCCGCGGGTTAGGTTACGACTCCCCACTAAAATCGCGTCCTCAAGCAAGCCCCAGGAACGCAGCAACTCCCAGGACTCGAAGCGAAGAATCGGGCCGACCTTCAGGTCGCCGGCCTTGTCGAGATTGGAACTGAGCCCACTGCGGAGGACGTCCTCCGCATAGAAGCGAAGTTGCTCATCGTCGGCTGTCCGTAGTCGCTCACGCAGATAAGCCCCACCGAGCACAAAGAGCACCGCGTTCAGAAGGGTGATCAGCAAGAGCACCCGCGCACGAAGAGAGAGGCCGGTCATCGCCCCGTTTCCCAGGCAACAGCGTCCCAGGCAACAGCATCCCAACCACCGCAGCCGAAGACTGCGGTTCGATTCCGACCGATCGCACCTGGAATCAGCGCCGTTGGTGTCATCGAAGAAAGGAGACTACTGCTGGTTGAGGCTGCTCATGATGGACAGGAGCGGCAGGAAGAGTGCGACCACGATGAAGCCAACCATAATGGCGACCAGGATCAACAGGGCAGGCTCAAGCCACTTGAAGAGGATGTCCGCCTTGCGATCGACCTCCTTCTCGTAGGCGTCAGCAACACGCAGGAGCATGGTGTCCAGCTCCCCCGTCTCTTCACCGACCTCAACCATATTGGTGACGAGATCGTCGAAGACTTTCACCTCGGCCATGGGTCGGGCGATGCCTTCGCCTTCCCGCACGACGACGCGAATGTGCTCCACCCCCTCGATCAACATGACGTTAGAACTTGTGTCGCGCACAATCCCGAGTGCATCCAGGTGCGGAACTCCCGCCTGCAACAGTGTTCCAAAGGTGCGCGCAAAAGAAGCCACAAGGGACCTCGACAACACCACACCAAGCAAGGGGAATTTCAGCAGGGCTCCGTGCCAAAAACGCCTATAGGCCCCCCCCGCTCGCATCATCACGCCATGTATCAAGAACATGATCACCGGCACGCCGAAGACGACATACCAACGCGAGATCACAAAATTGCTGAATGCCAGGAGGATGCGCGTTGCTAGGGGCAACTCGACACCGAAGGACTTGAAAATCTCGTCGAAGCGTGGGATCACGATAATGATCACCGCCGTCACGACAATCACTGCCACGGCCATAACAAAGACCGGGTAGACCAGGGCGCCGACGACCTTGGCGCGCACCTCTGCCATGCGCTCGCGGTAGACCGCTAGGCGTGTGAGGATCGTGTCCAACACACCGCCGGCCTCACCGGCGCGCACCATGGAAGAGTAGAGGTGGTCGAAGACTCGATCCTCCTTCTCCATAGCCTCGGAGAGGGGGGTGCCGGACGACACGTCCTCCACAATTGCCCCGAGCACTCGCTTGAAGGGACCGTCAGCCGACTGACCCTGAAGGATCGTGAGAGCCCGAACGATCGGGATACCCGCCGAAGAAAGGGTCGCCAAACGAACCGTGAAGTCGTTGATCGTTTGGTCCGACACGCGCCGCATGCGACGCGGGCTTTGCTTTACTCGGGGTCGTGCTGACTCTCTCGCGCTCGCGCGATCGGGTCGCGCAACCGTGCGCTGAATCCGTTTTGCCATACCGTGGGGTGCTCGAAGGACGCGCAGGGTACCTGGGCCACCTAGCGAATGCACGGTTGAGACCTGGGCTGGCGCCGGTGGAACCTGGGGGGACCAGGGCCGACGCCGATGGGCGTTTCACCGTCTACCGCTAGCACGAAGAGAGCCGCCGGTTTCCCCCCAACGACTCTTCAAGAGACTGCCGAAGCTCAGGAAATCCGCACGGCCATGTCCGCGAGGCTCCAAAGGACGAGGAGAACGGTCCCTAGGCCGATCAGCAGGGAGCCTAGACGCTCTCGCCGCGCTCCGACCACGGCCAGGAGGGGCAGAGTCGAGAGCAGGGCTAGTCCGGCGGCGGCCGCGGCCAGCAAACGCTCCTGCTCAGAGACGACGGATCCGACCTGGACGAGGAGTCCGATCAGGGGCAGGAGGACCAACCCGGCAGGCAGCCAGGCCACGAGGCCCACGACCCCGGCTAGGCGGGCCGAGTTGGGATCCCGCTGTCCAGTGGATGGCCCAGTGTGCTGAGGGATTCGGCGGGGACTGGTCCACCAAAGGCAAGCCCCACTTCCAACCACGGTCAAGAGGCCTACGTGGCCCGCACCGGGGACCAACAGCGCCAGGGCACCGGCGCCGATAGCCAAGGGAACGAGGGCGCCTGAGCCAAGGGCATCCAACCGTCGGCGCGCTGCCACACGGTCTTCGCCGCGCCCGACACAACCCACGAGCAAGAGCAACACCCCCAGGCCGCCCACCCAGGCCGCGCAAGAGAGCCACTCCCCCGCCAGCAGATTCGATCCGGAGACAGGCTCTGGAGATTGCCCGACCACATCCAAACACCAGGCGGTGGCGGCATACACCCCCGCACTCCCGTAGAACACGGCAGCACCGGCGAGCCCGGCGAATAAGACTGAGGCCACAGCCCCAAGAAGCGTCCGCAGGATGCCAGCACGCGACTCGGTCCCCGGGCCCGATCCGCGAAAGAGCACAAAGGCCAAGAAACCCAGGGCTAGTCCAAGGGTGATCGGCATAGACAAACTCACCGGGTAGATGAGTTGGACGCCGGGCAGGAGCAAGAACTCCTGGTCTACCTCGTCCAGGAAATCCCCTGCTCCGCCATCGGCAAAGGCGCGCGCCAGGGTCAGCATTCCTTCGCCCTGGTGCTGCAAACTCCCCAGATCCAGGACCTCGGGACGATCGCCGGGGCCATGGTAAGCCAGGCCGCCGCCAACAAAGGCGAAGTTCAAACCGGGTTTGCCCGCGCCCAGAAAGACCGTGAAGTCAGTGTCGTTCGGCATTTTCTCAAAGACCGCAGGCGCCAGCGAAGTCCCAAAGGGATGCGGCGCCAGGGCTGCAAAGCGTTTCACCAACCCACCACTCCTGGGACCGACCTGGAACAGAAGCGCCGGTCCGCCGACACCGCGTGCTTCGAAGTTCATGACTGCGCTGACGCCTTCGAACCAGGGATGCCCGAGTTCTACGAAGAGCTTGGCGCCCAAGAGCCCTGCCTCCTCTCCGTCACTAAAGAGCACGATCAAGTCATTCCGACGCGGCCCATCCGTGCCCAGTGCCCGGAGTGTTTCGAGAACAGCCGCGACGCCCGATCCATCATCCCCCGCACCTTGCGCGGGGGAAACCGAATCGTAGTGCACCACCAGAAGGAGTGTGTCCGCTTGGCCGGAGTCCGCTTCGCCCGGCTCACCCGCGAGTCGCGCAATGACGTTCACCAAGGGAATCTCTTGACCGCCGCGGCCGCCGTCCTTGCTCCCCTCCTGCAAATCGACCTCCAGGCCGAGCTCACCGAGCTCCCGGATCAACCGTTCACGTACTTCGGCGTGTCGCTGGCTACCGGCCGGACGAGGCTCAGCAGCAATCCATTCCAGCGAACGGGCGGCACGCGCGGATGAGAACAATTCCGGCGCGGCGTCATCGCCGAGGGCGGCGGGCGGGCGAATCCAAAGCTGCACCAGCGGCCCTAGAGTCGCCAGCAGAAGCAGCAAGAGGAATCCGGTGAGAGGCTTCGACCCGGCCGTAGCAGCAGACCCGCCCGAGTCTCCTTGGAGGACCGACCCATCGTCCCCATTGACGATCTCCGGTTCCCCGAAGGGCGGCGGCTCCTGTCCATTGGAAGCAGCGTCGGTAGCGGGGGAATTGTCGTCGTCAGCGTTGTCGAAGGTCACGGTCAGTCCAATGGGCCCAGGGGCTTTAGGAGTCGAGCGGTGGGGCGTTCAACTCTGCGTCAATGTTGGGACGCTACCCTACTACCAAGAGGTCATGGTCTCGCGCAGCACTTCCTCAATGGTCGTCAAACCTTCACGCACCGCACGCACGCCGCTCTCTCTCAGGGTGCACATACCTGCCGCTTGCGCACGCCGGCGCACCTCGGCCGTAGGCGCACCGGAAAGCACGGCTTCGCGCACCGCCTCGTTCATGCGCATGATTTCAACGATCGCTGTACGTCCACGATAGCCCGTATGGAAGCACTCATCGCAGCCCTTGCCGAAGAAGAGCGGAACGCCTTTCAGGTCAGCGGCGTTTGAACCCAGCTCCATCAACAAGTCCTCATCGGGTTCAAAGGACTCCCTGCAATCAGGGCAGATTGTGCGCACCAAGCGCTGGGCCACAACCGCCTGTAGGGTCGCAGTAATGAGAAACGGTTCCACGCCCATGTCAATCATGCGCGTGACGGCGCTGGGGGCATCGTTGGTGTGGACGGTCGCCAAGACCGTATGCCCCGTGAGGCTCGCTTCAATCGCGGTCTTGGCCGTCTCCCGATCGCGGATCTCCCCCACAAGGATCATGTCCGGGTCCTGGCGCAAGACCGTGCGCAGGACGCGGCCATAGGTGACTCCGATGTCGTCATTGATCGGCACCTGCACGATCCCGTCGATGTCGTACTCAACCGGGTCTTCGACCGTGATGATCTTGATGCCGTCGTTGTTAGCTTCACCGAGCATCGCGTAGAGCGTGGTGGTTTTCCCAGAACCCGTGGGACCGGACACCAGCACGATGCCGTGGGGCAAGCGTGTTAGCTGTCCTAGGATTTCAATCTCCTCCTTGAGCATCCCGAGGGCATTGAGATCAAGGCTCACTGCGCTACGGTCCAGCACACGCAGGACAACGCCCTCCCCGGCTACACCGGGGATCGTGGCTACGCGCAAGTCCACCGGTCGGCCATCAATGCTGAGGGCGATACGCCCGTCCTGTGGCATCTTGGTCTCCGCAATGTCCAGATCGCTCATGACCTTGACACGCGCGACCAGTGCCGCCGACAGGTGAGCCGGCGGCGCCTCGACTTCGTAGAGCGACCCGTCGACGCGGTAGCGCACGCGCAACTCGTTGGGGAAGACCTCGAAGTGCACATCGCTGGCGCGATCTTGGATTGCCCGGTGCAGAATCGAATTGAGCAGGCGCACAACCGGTGCACTTTGGGCGGCCGCCTCAGCATCGGAGGAATCGACCTCCTTGGCCGCCGCAATGGCCTCCGCAAGGGATTGCTCCTCGCCATAATGTTGCTTGACGCGCTCTCGCAGGAGCGATTCGTCGGCAATCACCACGCGCACCTCCAGTCCCGTGGCGAACGCCAGGTCCTCCATCATTCCCGCGTTCAACGGGTCTCCGATGGCAACGACCAGAACGCCTCCCTCGACACGCAAGGGCAGAGCTCCGTAGGCATGGGCGGATGAGGAGTCCAGTCGCTCAAGGGCTTCCTCTTGAACGGTTTCAGCCTCGAGATTCACGGTTTCGAGTCCGCCCTGCTCCGCGAGGCCGAGGGCGACGTCGCCTTCGCTGCAATGCCCCATGGCGATCAGGTTTTGCCCAATCAAGCCACCTTGCTTGCGCTGTTCCGCCAGGGCTTCCTGGATCTGTCCTTCTCGCACGATGCCACGTGTCTTGAGGATTTGGCCCAGAAGCCTGCGACCTTCGCCGGGACCGCTCACGCGAGCCGAGCCTCCAACTCACGCGGCGATTGGGCAGCGGCCATGGCTGCCTCGCGCGTGATCTCGTCGCGCTGAAAGAGGTCGAGTAGGAAATCGTCCAGAGTGATCATCCCAAAGCGCTTGGAGGTTTGAATCGTCGATTGAATCTTGTTGGTTTCGTTCTTACGGATCAGATTGGCAATGGCAGCGTTCATCAACATGACCTCGAAGGCCGCGATACGCCCCCCAGAGTTGCGCCGCAGGAGTACCTGCGAAACCACCCCCACAATTGACACGGAAAGTTGGGCACGGATCTGTTCCTGTTGATTCGCGGGGAAGGCGTCGATCATTCGGTCGACCGTGCGCGCACTACCGGTCGTGTGCAGAGTACCGAAGACCAAGTGACCAGTTTCAGCGGCGGTCACGGCCGCAGAGATCGTCTCGAGGTCTCGCATCTCGCCCAGCAGAATAACGTCCGGGTCCTGGCGCAACACACGTCGCATGGCCTCGGGGAAGTCGGGCACGTCCTCACCGATCTCGCGCTGAGTCACCAGCCCCTTCTTGTGGGAATGAAAGTACTCAACAGGATCTTCAATCGTGACAATGTGACGTTCCTGGTTCTCGTTAATCCAGTCCACCATCGTCGCCAGAGTGGTCGTCTTGCCCGATCCAGTGGGCCCCGTCACAAGAATCAGACCACGCGGTCGCGTGAGCATATCCCGACATGCCTGGGGCAACCCGATCTGATCCATGCTCAGGAGCTTGGAGGGAATCAAGCGCAAGACAGCCGAAAGGCGTCCGCGTTGGCGCAGCACGCTGACACGGAAACGGCTGCCAGCGGTGTGAGCCAGGCCGAAGTCCGTGGTTCCGATCTCCTGAAGTTCGCTCCAGTGGCGTTCGTCGCAGAGTTCACGGCAGAGCACCTCAACCTGTTCGTCGGTCAATGTGTCATGGGATGGTATCTCGCGCAGGGCACCATCCACCCGCACGACCGGCGGTCGGCCGGGGTTGAGGTGTAGATCAGAGCCGTTCAGGGCGATCGTTTTCTCGAGGAGTTCGGAAGCCTTCAAACTCAATGGGGGCTGTAGGCCGTGGGGAAAGGGCAAAAAGGAAGTTGTGGGGCGAGGCCGCTCACTCCCCGGACGCGCGTGTCACGCGCAGAATCTCAAGCACGCTGGTCAACCCAGCCATAACCTTGCGTGCCCCTGCGATGCTGAGGGGATGCAATTTATCCGAGGCGATTCCTTGGCGACGGATCTCATCCAGGGACGCCCCCCGGAAGACGAGGTCGCGCAGATCGGAATCCAACTCGAAGCGTTCGTAGAGCGCAACACGGCCAAGATAGCCGCTACCTTCACAGGCACGACATCCCCGGGGACGCCGGAAGGTTGCACCCACGAGATCCGTGGGGTCGAGGTCCAGGAGACGGATCTCTTCCTCGGTGGGTTGATAGACTTCGGCGCAGCCATCACACAGGCGTCGCACAAGTCGCTGGGCCAGAACGGCCTGCACCGCGCTGGCCACAAGGAAGGGCTGCACGCCCATGTCGACCAGTCGCGTGATTGCGCTGGGCGCATCGTTGGTGTGAATCGTTGAGAAAACCAGGTGACCGGTCAGGGCAGCTTGAATCGCGACCTCGGCGGTCTCTACGTCTCGAATCTCGCCCACAAGGATCACGTTCGGCGCAGCCCGCAGCATGGCCTTCAGGATGCGTGCAAAATCGAGCCCGATGCGCGGGTTTGCCTGAACTTGGTT